>NZ_JAXOJP010000042.1:0-33603 GCF_036663795.1 Parasphingomonas halimpatiens | reverse complement strand
ACCGCAGGACACCCGATCACGTCTACTTCAACCGGCCGCTTCTCGCAGCGGCATGAAACCGGCAGACGCTCCACTTAGCAATTGCGCCGAGCTGTTCAAATGAACCGAGCCACCTCTTCCATTTGCGCCCGTAACTGATGATAGGCACGCCGTGCCGCGTCCAGGCCATCAAGATATACGTACGCGGCATAGCCGCCCTGGTTCGCCGATGATGCCACATTGAGCCCGTATTTGGCGGTCCATTTCGTGGCTTTGAGCAGGCGGCCAAGCGCCAGCAATTGCCGCATGCTTCGGGGCCGGGCCTTGACCTTGTAACAGTTGCGGCAATGCCACGGCACCTGTTTGCGGTCATAGGCATTGGTAAAGATCAGTCGGAGCATGGTTTCGCACGGAACATGCCATGGTACTTTGGTGCCCAACCAACGTTTAGGACTGGGCTTGCGTTCCGACACCTCCCACGTGCCGTCAGCATGCGCGATCAAACGCCCGGCAGCGACTGCCTTGTTCAGGTTGTCGCCGACCGTTGTCTCGCCGACGCGAAAAGCGAGCGGGTCGAGATATTCTGATGCGTCGCTATCCATCGCAGATGCCCTGTTCTCGACTCTTACCGACGCCTGGCGTGGCCGCGAAAATCCGCCGTAGTCAAGCTATTGTGGCATCGCAGGGCAACCCACATGCGCGGAGTGCTTCCGAATTACGGAGACGTCGCTGAAGTGAAGTGCACCCCTGGGTGGTGCAGGCAATCGGGTGAATGTGTGGCGTGGCGAAAGCAGGCACGCCGCCCGTTCCGCAGGATGATTCAACCCGCGCCGCGTCGCCCTTAAACTGCCGCTTATGCTCACCCCAAACCACCATCGCCGCCGCGCCCCGGCACCCCCGGCGTTCCTTCCAACACGCCCGCCCGAAAATTCCCTGCCGGCCACCGCAAAATTAAACAAAATTCCCTGCCAATTTCCCTGCCAATTTCCCTGCCGCAGCGATCGCGCCACCCGCCGCAATATCCCAACAAACCGCCCCAACCCCGCACCCGCCACCCCCACGCGCCACCCCCAATCCCGCCGCCCCGCCACCGGTGTTGACGCCCTGCCACCCCGCCAAGTAAATGCCCGCTCCGGGCGGTCCGGTTTGGCCGCCCTTTTTCGTTCGAGGAGATCAACCGTGGCAACCCCAGCACTCATGCCTGTCTATCCGCGCTGCGGGTTCCGGCCGGTGCGCGGCGAGGGCTGCTACCTGATCGGCGAGGACGGCGCGCGTTATCTCGATTTCGCCAGCGGCATCGCGGTCAACGCGCTCGGCCATGGCCACCCGAAACTGGTGCAGGCGATCGCCGACCAGGCCGCGACGCTGATGCACACTTCCAACCTCTATGGCTCGCCGCAGGGTGAGGCGCTGGCACAGCGCATCGTCGATGTGAGCTTCGCCGACACCGTGTTCTTCACCAATTCGGGCACCGAGGCGGTCGAATGCGCGATCAAGACCGCGCGGCGCTTTCATTATGCCGAGGGCAACCCGCAGAAGCACAAGCTGATCACCTTCAACAACGCCTTTCACGGGCGGACGATGGGGGCGATCTCGGCGACCAACCAGCCCAAGATGCGCGACGGCTTCGAGCCGCTGCTGCCGGGCTTCGCCTATGCGCCCTTCAACGATCTCGACGCCGCGCTGGCGCTGATCGACGACGCAACCGCCGGCTTCATGGTCGAGACGATCCAGGGCGAGGGCGGCGTTTCGGTCGCCACGCCGGAATTCATCACGGGCCTGCGCCAGGTCTGCGACGACAAGGGCCTGCTGCTCGTCCTCGACGAGGTGCAGTGCGGTTATGCCCGCACCGGCAAGATGTGGGCCTATGAGCATTATGGCATCACGCCCGACATCATGTCGGTCGCCAAGGGCATTGGCGGCGGCTTCCCGCTCGGCGCGTGCCTCGCGACCGAACATGCCGCCAAGGGCATGGTGATCGGCACGCACGGCTCGACCTATGGCGGCAATCCGCTGGCGATGGCCGCGGGCAGCGCGATCCTCGACGTGATGCTCGAGCCCGGTTTTCTCGATCATGTCACCGCGATGGGTGATCGGCTGCGCGCGGCGCTCGAGCAGATGATCCCCAACCACGATCATCTCTTCGCCGAGGTCCGCGGCAAGGGGCTGATGCTCGGCATCAAGCTCAAGCCCGGCAACGAGCCGCGCGAGCTGGTGGCGCATCTGCGCGACCATCACGGCCTGCTGACGGTCGCGGCGGGCGAGGGCGTGGTGCGCATCCTGCCCCCGCTGGTGATCGGCGAGGAGCACATCGCCGAGGCGATCGAGCGGCTGAGCGAAGGCGCGCGCAGCTTCGCGCCGGCAGCGGCAAGCTGATGGCGCTCCGCCACTTTCTCGACCTGTCGGATGCCGGCGGCGACGCCATCGCCGCGATGCTCGCCGACGCCGTGCAGCGCAAGGCGGAACGCGCCGGCTGGCCGCGCGGCAAGGCCGATGCCGATGCGCCGCTCGCCGGTCACGTCCTCGCGATGGTGTTCGAGAAGAACTCGACCCGCACCCGCGTGTCGTTCGACATGGCGATCCGCCAGCTCGGCGGCAGCTCGATCGTGCTCGACGCCGGCACCACCCAGCTCGGTCGCGGCGAGACCGTCGCCGATACCGCGCGCGTGCTGTCGGGTTATGTCGACGCAATCATGATCCGCACCGACGACCATGCCAAGGTCGAGGAGATGGTGCATTACGCCACCGTGCCGGTGATCAACGGCCTGACCGACGCCTCGCATCCGTGCCAGATCGTCGCCGACCTGCTGACCATCATCGAAAGCGGCAAGTCGCTCCCGGGCCTCAAGGTCGCGTGGCTCGGCGACGGCAACAACGTGCTCGCCTCGATCATCGAGGCCGCTGGCTTGATGCACTTCGACGTCGCCGCTGCCTGCCCGCAGGGATTCATGCCGTCGGAGCGCGACGTGGCGCGCGGGCAGGGCCGGGCGCGCGTCGTTGCCAGCCCGGCCGAGGCGGTGGCGGGTGCCGACATCGTCGTCACCGACACGTGGATCTCGATGGGCCAGGCGCATGCCGACACCAAGCTTGCCGCGCTGATGCCCTATCAGGTGACGTCCGCGCTGATGGCGAGCGCGCGGCCCGACGCCAGGTTCCTCCACTGCCTGCCCGCGCATCGCGGTGAGGAAGTAACCGACGAGGTGATCGACGGGCCGCAATCGCTGATCTGGCCCGAGGCCGAGAACCGGCTCCACGCGCAGAAGTCGATCCTGCGCTGGTGCTTCGGGCAGATCGGGTGAGTTGTGGTGGCGGCGCGCGATCCTATCTCTGTGGCCATGGAACAGCATGATCTCGATACCGCGCTGGGTTTCACCATCCCGGCGCGCGACGCGCGCGGGCGGATCGTGCGGCTCGGCCCGGTGCTCGACACGATCCTCGCCGCGCACGCCTATCCGCGCGCGATCGAGGCGTTGCTCGCCGAGGCGCTGACGCTCGCCGCGCTGATCGGCTCGACGCTCAAGGATGTCGGCGGCCAGCTGACGCTCCAGGCGCAGACGCAGGGCGGCGTCGTCCGGCTGCTGGTGTGCGACTATAAGGGCGGCGAACTGCGCGGCTATGTCGACTATGACGCCGACCGGCTCGCCGAGGGGCCCGACGCGCCGACCTTGTTCGCGCTGTTCGGCACCGGCCACCTCGCCATCACCTTCGACCAGGCGACGACCGGCGAGCGTTACCAGGGCATCGTCCCGCTCGACGGCGCCAGCCTCGCCGAGGCGGCCGAGCGCTACTTCGTCCAGTCCGAGCAGATCCCGACGCTCGTCCGGCTCGGCATCGCGCGCCGCGCCGATGGTAGCCATATCGCCGGCGGGCTGTTCCTCCAGCATTTGCCCGAGGGCGAGGACGGCCGCGAGCGGCTCCACACCCAGCTCGATCATCCCGAATGGGAACATGTCGCAGCACTCGGCGCGACGATGGGCATCGACGAACTGGCAGCGCCGGAGATCCCGCTGGAAGTGCTGGTCTGGCGGCTGTTCAACGAGGAGGACGAAGTCCGCGTCCAGCCATCGACGGCCCTGTCGCGCGGCTGCCGCTGCTCACCCGACTATATCGCCCAGGTGCTCGCCAAATTCCCGGCCGACGAACAGGCAGCGATGGCCGACGAGACCGGCATGATCGTCGTCGATTGCGCCTTTTGCGCCAGGAAGTTCCCTGTCCCGGTCGCTGTCGGCGCGGATTGACGACGGCTGTTGCATTGCGGCGCAACACACGTCACCTTGGGCGGCAGGGCGCATAAGACAGACGACATCATCGGGGGTTATGATGAAGCTTCGGCTATCCGGCCGGACCGCGCTGTTCGGCGTTGTCCTGTGTACCACCATCGGCGCGGCGTCGCCTGCCGCCGCGCCGGCGCAGCTCGTCGCGCTGTCGCAGGTCGAGCCGGGCCAGTGGCAGCTGCGCGAGGCCGGGACGACCGCGCCGCCGCGCGGGCTGTGTCTTGCCGATCCGGCGATGCTGCTGCAGCTCGGCCACCCGGGCGCGCAATGTTCGCGCTTCGTGATCAGCGACACCGCGGGCGGCGTGACGGTCCACTACACCTGCCCGGGCGCCGGCCATGGCCGCACGACGCTGTCGATCGAGACCCCGCGTGTCCTCCATGTCGTGACGCAGGGCATCGCCGGCGGGCTCCCGTTCGATCACGACTACGAAGCACGACGGCTCGGCGCCTGCGCGCGTTAGCAGCATCTTTACTCCGTCAGTGTAGACCGGCGGCTGTGCTTCTTCGGCACGCTTTCCTCCCTTGCTCGCCCGACTTCGGGCAGCTCCTTTCGGGCCGCCTCCGGGCGGCCCTTTTTTCGTCGCGGTTGCGGGATCGCCCCGACGTCACTAGGTCGGCTCCATCATGACAGCTCAACAGACCCTGGCGGTCGTCCTTGTGTCGGGCGGCCTGGATTCGATGGTGGCGGCGGCGCGCGCGCGCGAGGACGGGCATCGGCTGCTCGCGCTGTCGGTCGATTACAACCAGCGCCACCGGCTCGAGCTCGCCGCCGCGCGCCGCGTCGCCACATCGCTGGGTGCCGAGCGCCACATCGTCCTGCCGCTCGATCTCTCGGCCTTTGGCGGCTCGGCACTGACCGACGACATCGACGTGCCCAAGGAAGGGGTCGGGGCGGGTATTCCGGTGACCTATGTTCCCGCACGCAACACGATCTTCCTCAGCCTGGCGCTCGGCTGGGCCGAGGCGGCGGGCGCGCGCGATCTCTATATCGGCGTCAACGCGCTCGACTATTCGGGCTATCCCGACTGCCGGCCGGAGTTCATCGCGGCGTTCGAGGGGCTTGCGGAGCTGGCGACCAAGGCCGGCGTCGAGGGCGAACCGTTCCGCATCCATGCGCCGTTGCAGCACATGACCAAGGCCGACATCGTCCGCGAAGCGGCGCGGCTCGGCCTCGATGCGGGGATGAGCTGGTCATGCTACGACCCGGCGCCCGGCGGCCTGCATTGCGGTCGCTGCGACAGCTGCAGGCTGCGCGCCAAGGGCTTCCAGGAAGCCGGCATCGCCGATCCCACGGCCTACGCGGCCTGATCATGGCGTATGCGGTCAAGGAGATGTTCCTCACCTTGCAGGGCGAGGGCGTGAATGCCGGGCGCCGCGCGGTGTTCGTGCGCTTCGCCGGGTGCAACCTGTGGTCGGGCCGCGAAGCCGATCGCGCGACGGCGGTGTGTCGCTTCTGCGACACCGATTTCGTCGGCACCGACGGGGCAGGGGGCGGTCGCTTCGCTAATGCCGCGTCGCTCGTCGCGGCGGTCGAGGGATATTGGGGCGAGGGCAGGGCGAAGCGCTTCGTCGTCCTGACGGGCGGCGAGCCGATGCTGCAGGTCGACGACGCGCTGGTCGAGGCGTTGCACGCGGCGGATTTCCGCATCGCGATCGAGAGCAACGGCACGCTTGCCGTTCATCCCGGCATCGACTGGGTGTGCATCAGCCCCAAGGCGGGCAGCACCGTCGTCCAGCGCACGGGCGACGAACTGAAGCTGGTGTGGCCCCAGGCCGGTACCGACATCGGCGAGCTGGAGACGTGGGACTTCGCCCATTTCCTCGTGCAGCCACTCGATGACGCCCAGGCGCCCGCCCATCGCGAGGCTGCGGTGCAGTTCGCGCTCGATCGCCCGAAATGGCGGCTGACGCTGCAGAATCACAAGTCGCTCGGACTCCGCTAGCGACAGCGCGCGCGATCCGCCTGCCGGTGGCGGAACGTCAGTAGCTGATCGTCTCGGTCATCGAGAACGGACCGCACTTCTTCGGCGACCACTGGCTCTTCTTGTCCCAGCAGACAGCGTCGAGGCGGGGCAGCGGCGGGTAATTTGTGATCCTGAAGCGCGAGAAACGCTGTTCCCCGAACGGCCGCAACAGGCTGGTGCGCAGCTCACGCATATGGTCGGCGGCGATAGTGTGGAACGTTCCGCGCGGGGCCATGGCTGCCTCCGCCGCGATCGCCGCAGCGGTCTGGCAGAAGCCATATTGCGAGGCGACGGCGGTGAACCCGGTATAGGTCCGCGTGCCGAAGCGATCGAGCGCGTTCTGCCCGGCCTTCGGCTGCTTGGCGACGCGGATGAAATATTTGTTGAGCGTGTCGAACGCCTTTTTCAGCTCGTCGCGGTGATTGTAGAGCAGCACATTGTAGTTCTGGACCGACATCAAGGTCGGCTCGAACTGGCATTGCAGCGCGGCCACGTTCAAGCCGGACCGCATGTTCCACACCAGTTCGGCGCGCACCTCGTCGTCGGTCGCACCGGGCAAGACCTCGCCGATCCCCGGTTCATCGCCGCGCACGGTAGCACCGCGAATGTCGGGACTGGCCAGATAGAACTGGGCAGCGGCGGGCTGGGCCAGGGCGACACCCGCCAGGGTGCCGATCAGGGAAACGCAACGCAACACGTTCATCACAACCTCATGCAAAACAGGGGCTCGTTACGGTGTTTCGCCCATACACCCAAGAGCTTTCCGGAAGATTGCGCGGCGCATCACGCAATCGGCGCGACAAATCGATCGGCAACGCCCGGAATCGAAAGGGCCGCCCGGTTGCCCGGACGGCCCCGACATAATACCCTTGCGGGTGATTACATCTTGTTCTCGGTGACCGTCGTGGTGTTCGTGGTCATCGTGGTGTTGCTGGCCATCATGCCGTTGTCAGCTGCCATGCCGCTGTTGTCGGTCATGGTCATCTCTTCGGTGACATTGGTGGTGGTCATGTTGGTGTCGGTGACGTTGGTGTCGGTCGTCGCTGCCGGCTTGCAGGCCGAGATCATCAGCGCCGCGCCGGCGATCATCGAACCGGCAACGACCTTGGAAATGAGTGCACGCATGGAAAGGCTCCCTAGATTAGTGGATTTGGCAAGGCCCCTGAGCCCTTAATACCCAAACCGTGGTGGACATTAGACTGATATCGTCCGGCCCTCAAGCCCAGTTTTATCGCGGTGAAGAAAGAGTTTCGAGGAACGCCGGAAATGTCGCGGCCAGCGCGGCGTCGAACGCCGCCATGTCGGCGGATTTGCCGAGCGCCGTGGCGCTGGTCACGGGGTAATCCGCGATGCCGCATGGCACGATACCGCCGAAATGTGACAGGTCGGGCGCGAGGTTGACCGAGAAGCCGTGGAGCGTGACCCAGCGTCGGACGCGGACACCGATCGCACCGATCTTGGCTTCGTCCATACCGCCGCCCGCCGACGGCGCCATCGTCCAGATGCCGATCCGGCCCGGCGCGCGGAACGCGGCAATGCCGATTTCGTCGAGCGCGGCGATGACCCAGCCCTCTAGCGCGTGGACGAAGTGGCGCACGTCGCGTCCGCGCTTGCCGAGGTCGAGCACGACATAACCGATTCGCTGCCCGGGGCCGTGATAGGTGTAGCGACCGCCGCGCCCGGTCGGCACGACCGGGAAGCGCGGATCGAGCAGTTCGGCCGGATCGGCGCTGGTGCCGCCGGTATAGACCGGGGGATGTTCGAGCAGCCAGATCAGCTCGGACGCCTCGCCCATTGCGACCGCCGCGGCGCGCGCTTCCATCGTCGTCACCGCTTCCTGATACGGGGCGGGGGCGGGGGCGATGCGCCATTCGATGTCGCGGTCGGGGTAGGTCACGGCGACGCCGGGTGCGCCATTGTTACCTTTGATGCAAGGCCGGGCGTTCTTGTTGGCAAGCGTTAAAAGCTTGCGCTAACAGGCCGGGACAGGTGCGGGGCAAGGGCATGAGCGGAATGGTCGATATCGGCGCGGTGTGGGATCGGACGATCGAGTTCGTCAGCGACAATCTGTCGGCTGTCGTGCCGATCGCGTTGATCGGCACCTTCGTGCCCACCACGATTTTCAACAGCATCTTTCCGCTGGCGCTGGTCGGCTCGTCGGGGGAGCAAATCGTGCTTGGCGCGGTGATGGTAGTGCTGGGCCTGTGGATGATGTGGGGCAAGCTGGGCATTGTCGCCTTGGCGCTCGATCCGCACGGCGGTCGAGCCGGCGCCGTTCAGATGGCGGGGAAACGTCTGTTGCCCACCATCGGTATCAACCTGCTGCTGCTGCTCGGTGTTGCCTTGGCGACGGCGCCGATTTTCATCGCGCTGCAGCTCGCAGGGGTTGATTTCGCCGCAGCTGCCGGCGGCCATCCGAGCGAAATCAGCTGGGGTGCCAAAGCCGTCATTGTATCATATTGTATCGTGCTATGCGTTGGCTTGCTGTGGGTTTCCGCGCGCCTGGGCGTGCTTAATCCGACCATCGTGATGGAGCGTCGCGGCGCCGGTGTGTTCGCCCGATCCTTCCGACTGACGCGGGGAATCGCGCTGAAGCTGGTCGGCGTTATGTTGCTTTACGTTATCGTCTCGTTCGTGTCGCAAAAGGCCGCGCAATTCGTCTTCGGCACGGTGTTCGGCCTGGTGTTCGGCAGCGACGGGACGGTATCGCTGTCGGCGGTGCTGACGTCGATCCTCGTCGCCGTCGTCGCCTCCGCGTTCTCGGTGCTCGCCGCCGCCTTTACCGCCAAGCTCTACCGCGCATTGCGCGACGCACGCGAGTCGATCGTCGAAGCGAGATGACGATCGATATTCGCGGCGTATTCCTCGATGCCTGGGCGATGTGGCGACGCGATCGCAGCGTCCTGCTGGCGGTCGCCGGCTTCTTCCTGTTCATGCCGCAGCTGGCCGTGCTGCTGTGGGTTCCCCGTACGGCCTTCGTCGTCGTGAAGGCCGGCGAAAATCCCTCGCCCGCCGATCCGCAGGTCCAGGCCCAGGCGATGGCGGCGCTCGCCAAATATGGGCCGCTCATGATCGGCGCCAATCTCGCGGTCATCTTCGGCTTGCTGGTCATCCTGATGCTTTATCTCGATTCCGCGAGGGGCGACGTCCGTGGCGTGATGCTCGCGGCGCTTCGCCGCCTGCCTGCCTATTTCCTGCTGACGATGATGGTCGATGCCGTCGCGATTCTGGGCGTGACGGTCCTGTATCTGTTGCTGCCCGCCTTGTACGTCATTGGCCGGCTGTTGCTCGCCGGCACGATCTTCGCGGGGGCACGGGTCGGCCCGCTCGACGCGGTGGTGCGCAGCTTCCGCATGACGCGTGGTCGCGGTCTTGTGCTGGCCGGTTTCGCGACATTGATCCTGTTCGCCGGTGAGCTTCTACCACGGCCTGCGCTCGCGCTGGGCGACGTGCTGGATCGCGCGCCGCTCGCCAACCCGGTGTCGGCGCTGATCATCGACGGCGTCGCCGCCGTGCTAATCACCGTGGCGATGCTCGGCGGCGTGCTGGTGCGGATCGCGCTTTACCGGCGGATCGGCGCGAGCAAGGGTATCTGAGGCGCCGCATCGGGCGGCAACAGCCCGAGGATGCGCGGATCGACGAAGGTTTCCACCGTGCGACCGGTCGCGGTAAAACCCGAGGCGCGATAAAATCCCAGCGCGGAGGGATGATCGAGCGTGCAGGTATGCACCCACACCCGCGATACCGATCCGGTCCAGGCGCGCATCAGCGCATGCGCCATCAGCCAGCGACCATGGCCGCTTCCGGTCAGTTCGGGTACCAGACCGACATAAGCCAGTTCGCAGGCGCCCGGCGTGCGAAAATCCAGCTCGAGCAAGCCGACCTCGATGCCGCGCAGGTCGAGCGCCGCAAGCACCGTGACGTCGGGGTCGTGGATGATCCGCGTCAGCGCCGCCTCGTCCATCACCAGTCGCGAGAACCATAGCCATGGCGCCCCGACGCGGCGAAACAGCGCACGATATTTGGCCGGATCGGGTCGCTCCCAGGCGACCAGCCGCAAGGGTGAATCGGGCAACGGACGAAGCGCCGGCCGGCGCGTCATCTCGAGCGTGGTGACGATCGTCGCAATCTCGTTGGCGGCGACCGGGGTCAGCGCCATGCGGTCACGCCCATTCGGCGACGGGCGGCAGGCTCATCAGGATGGCATCGACATTGCCGCCGGTCTTGAGCCCGAACAAGGTACCGCGATCATAAACGAGGTTGAACTCGGCATAGCGCCCGCGCCACGTGTTGCGTTGCGACATGTCGGCGGCCGTGAACGGCTCGGCCATGCGCCGCCGCACCAGCATCGGGTAGACGTCGAGAAAGGCGCGTCCGACATCTTGGGTGAAGGCGAAATTCGCCGCGAAATCGCCTTCGAGATGGTCGTAGAAAATGCCGCCGACACCGCGATGCACCTGGCGATGCGGAATGTAGAAATAGTCGTCGGCCCAGGCCTTGAAGCGCGGATAATGATCGGCATCATGCCTGTCGCACGCCGCCTTCAGGCGGGCATGGAAGTCTGCGGTATCCTCGTCGCGCGGCAGCGGCGGGTTGAGATCGGCACCGCCGCCGAACCAGCGCTTGGTGGTGACGAGGAAGCGCGTGTTCATGTGAACCGCCGGTACGTGCGGGTTGGCCATGTGCGCGACGAGGCTGATGCCGGTGGCGAAGAAGCCGGGATTGTCGGCCGCGCCGTGGATCGTCTTGGCGAAATCGCCCTCGAACGTGCCGCCGACGGTCGAGACGTTGACGCCGACCTTTTCGAAGACCTTGCCCTTCATCACCCCGCGCACGCCGCCGCCGCCGGGCGAACCGTCGGGGTCGGTGCGGTCCCACGCCGTATAGTCGAACGACGCGTCGGAGCCGGCCTCGCGCTCGATCGTCTCGAATTCGGCACAGATCATGTCGCGCAACTGCTCGAACCATGCGCGTGCGGTGGCTTGCTGGTCGTCCAATTCGATCATGCGGGAAATCCTCCGGTCTGCCGCAACGCTTCCGCCACTGCGATGCCCGCCGCGACCGCGACATTCAAGGAGCGAAAACCGGGCACGAGCGGAATTCGCACCGCAAGATCGGCGCGCGCGTGGACGTTGGCAGGCGCGCCCGTGCCCTCCGACCCGAGGAGGAGCGTGTCGTCTTGCGCAAAGGCGGCCGCGTCGAGGCGCGTGCCGCCCTGCGTGGTCAACAGCACGATCCGTCCCGTCGTCGCCTCGACAAAGGCGTCCCAGTCGGGATGGCGTGTGACGCGCGCCTGCGCCGCATAATCCATTCCGGCGCGCGCAAGGGCGCGGTTCGAATAGGCGAATCCCATCGGCTCGATCAGATCGACACCAACGTCGAGGCAGGCGGCGAGACGCAGGATGGTGCCGACATTGCCGGCGATATCCGGCTGATAAAGGGCGAGGCGCATCGTAGCCGCATAGCGCGCTGGTCGCGTTAGGTTCAATCGGCGCGCGCGGCTAAAGACACGGCTGTTGCCGGTAATCCACCGGACCCCCCAAAATGCTGTTGGCAAAGCCGCATGCCCGCGTCTATCAGGCCGCAGCCGCCAAGGGGTCGGACGGCGCGGCGGGCCATGCCAATGTCGCTGCACCGTCCTCGAAGAGCGAACTGCAAGGGCAAGTGAATGGCAATTGATACCGCTGTGCCGTCGGGTGACGGTCCGATTTCTTCCCCCGACCATGCCGAAGGCATCCGCCGTCGCGACTGGATCAACATCGCCGCGGTTTCGTGGATCGGGGTGGGCGGCGTTGCCGTGCTGCTGCCGCTGATCAATCAGATGAACCCGTCGGCGGACGTGCTCGCGCAGTCGACCACCGATATCGACCTTGCCGCGATCGAGCCGGGCCAGGCGATCAAGACGCAGTTCCGCAAGCAGCCGCTGTTCGTGCGCAACCTGACGGCGAAGGAAATCGCCGAGGCAGATGCCGTTCCGGTGAGCTCGCTCCGCGATCCCGAGACGCTCGAGCAGCGCACGCGCGGCAAGAAGAACTGGCTGATCACGCTCGGCGTCTGCACGCATCTCGGCTGCGTGCCGCTGGGTGCCGGCGAGGGCGAGGAGCGCGGCCCGTTCGGCGGTTATTTCTGCCCGTGCCACGGCTCGATGTACGACACGGCGGCGCGGATCCGTAAAGGCCCGGCGCCGAAGAACCTCTTCGTGCCCGAGTATAAATTCACGTCGGCGACGACGGTTACGGTCGGTTGAGGACTGAGATATGAGCTTTCCCTGGGCCAAGAACTACACGCCGAGCAACGGCTTCACCAAATGGATGGATGAGCGGCTTCCCGTGCCGCGTCTCGTCTACAACGCCGTCGGCGCCGGTTATCCGGTGCCGCGCAACCTCAACTATTTCTGGAACTTCGGCGTGCTCGCCGGCGCCGCGCTCGGCATCCAGATCATCACCGGCATCGTGCTGGCGATGCATTATGCCGCCAACGGCGCGATCGCGTTCGATTCGGTCGAGCACATCATGCGCGACGTCAATGGCGGCTGGTTCCTGCGTTATGCGCACGCTACCGGCGCCTCGATGTTCTTCGTGGTGGTCTATATCCACATGTTCCGCGGGCTTTATTACGGCTCGTACAAGGCGCCGCGCGAAATGGTGTGGTTGCTCGGCGTGGTGATCTTCCTGCTGATGATGGCGACCGCCTTCATGGGCTATGTCCTCCCCTGGGGTCAGATGAGCTTCTGGGGGGCGCAGGTCATCACCGGCTTCTTCTCGGCCATACCGGGGGTCGGCGAGACGGTCCGCATCTGGCTGCTCGGCGGTTTCGCGCCGGACGATGCGGCGCTCAACCGCTTCTTCTCGCTGCACTATCTCCTGCCGTTCGTGATCGCCGCGGTGATCATCCTGCACATCTGGGCGCTGCACATTCCGGGTTCGAACAACCCGACCGGCGTCGAGGTCAAGGGCGAGCAGGACACGGTGCCGTTCCACCCCTATTACACCGCCAAGGACGGCGTTGGTCTCGGCGTGTTCCTGCTGGTGTTCGCGGTGATCCTGTTCTTCTACCCGAACGCGCTCGGCCACCCGGACAATTACATCCCGGCCAACCCGCTCTCGACCCCGGCGCACATCGTTCCCGAATGGTATTTCTGGCCGTTCTACGCGATCCTGCGCGCCTTCACCGCAGACTTCCTGCTGCCGGCGAAGCTGTGGGGCGTGCTGGCGATGTTCGGCTCGATCCTGCTGCTGTTCTTCCTGCCCTGGCTCGACTCGTCGCCGGTGCGCTCGGCCAATTATCGACCGGCCTATCGCATCGCCTTCATGGTGCTGGTGGTCGACGTTCTGGTGCTGGGCTATTGCGGCGGATCGCCGGCGAGCCCAGGCTACGTCATCACGAGCCAGATCGCGGCGGCCTATTATTTCGCGCATTTCCTGATCATCGTGCCGCTCATCTCGCGCGCCGAACGGCCGCGGCCACTACCCAATTCGATCACCGAGGCGGTATTGGCGAAGCATGGTGGCACTTCGCCGAGCGACACCGCGCTCGCCGGCGCGCACTGAGTTCGAAGGGGCACGATAGAAATGGTTCGCAATCTCGCAATGCTGATCGGCGCGGCGTTCGTCGCCGTGCTCGGCTGGGCGCTGGTCGGCTCGGTGAGTGGCCTCTTCTCCGATCCCGTCGGGAAAACCGCCGTGGAAGAGTTCCACCTTCACCCGAAGGAAGTGGCGTTCGCCTCTGACGGGCCGTTCGGGAAATATGACGTCGGTCAGCTGCAGCGCGGCCTGCAGGTTTACAAGGAAGTCTGCGCGAACTGCCATTCGCTCAGCCATGTCGCGTTCCGCGATCTCAAGGATCTCGATTATAACGACGGCCAGGTGAAGAAGTTCGCCGCCGACTGGGGCACCAAGCAGGCGACGCTCGACCCCAAGACCGGCACCGCCGGCGAGCGCGCCAACCTGCCGTCGGATTACTTCCCCAAGGTCTATTATCCCGGCCAGGGCAATCCGCCCGACCTGTCGCTGATCACCAAGGCGCGGCATGACGGCACAGCCTATGTCTATTCGTTGCTGACCGGCTATGCCGAGCAGCCAGCGGCATTGCTAAAGCAGTTCCCGGACGCCAAGTCGCCCGACGGGACCTATTACAATCCCTATTTCGCCAACCTCAACATCGCGATGCCGCCGCCGCTGAGCTCTGATGGGCAGATCACCTATCTCGACGGTACCAAGTCGACGGTGCAGCAGAACGCCAAGGACATCGCGGCGTTCCTGACCTGGGCGGCAGAGCCGAAGCTCGAGGCGCGGCACAATGCCGGCTTCGCCAGCGTCATCTTCCTGCTGATCTTCTGCTTCCTCGCTTGGGGCGCCTATCAGAACGTCTGGCGCGACAAGAAGCATTGATCGTTTGTGCGGGCCGGTTCATCGGAACCGGCCCGTCGCACTGCCGTTGATACGGGGGCGCGCGGTCGCCACGTTTCGCCCTGTGGAATGCGGCCCAAATTATCCGTCAAAATTCTAGCCGCTGACGCCTGCTCGTCGGCGGCTTTGCCTTGTCCGGCTGTGTCGGAGGCGGGTACGGCTATGGCGGCGGCGCACGCCGTTGCCGCATCCCCAACCCGGCGCCGGCCTTCGCCTCCTCGTCTATGTGGTGATTGGGGCGGCGATCTCACCCTGCTGGCGTTTCGCGCTGGGCTCTTTTGTTCACGCTAAGGTGCGAAGGCGCGAAAATGATGGTTCACGCGGAGGCGCGGAGACGCGGAGGAGTTTGGCTTTGCGCCTTCGCGCCTTCGCGTGAAAAATCGCTCTATTGAAGCGAGTTCCTGCTCGGCGGGGTGAGACACACTCCGCGTCTCCGCGTGAGCAATTTTCCCTTTGGTGCGCGCTGGCATGGCGATCTCCCAAAGCGTGGTACCGGTGGGGGAAGACATGAGGCGATAGGTCTCGCCGCTCTCGCGCCGACCGCCGCAGGTCAGGTGGTCGGACGCGTCGCCACCAGGCCCGTCGAGACGAAGGTCATCACCGGCTGGTTATGCTGGTTGAATACTGTCACGCGGCTGTGGAAAATACCCATTTCCGGCCGGCTCTGCGACGCGCGCTTGTCGAGCACTTCGGTTTCGCAGCGCAGCGTGTCGCCGGGATAGACTGGTTTCAACCAGCGCAGTTCGTCCAATCCCGGTGAGCCGAGTCCGGCCTGTTTGTTGGCCTTCAGATTCTCCACCATCATCGCCATGGTCATGGCGCAGGTGTGCCAGCCGCTCGCTGACAGTCGGCCGAAATGCGTCGCGGCGGCTGCCTCGTCGGAGAGATGGAAGGGCTGGGGGTCGTAACGCTGGGCAAAGGCGATAACCTCTTCGTGGGTCACCTCGTAGCGGCCGAAGCTGGACTTGGTGCCGACCGCGATATCCTCGAAATATTGCATCAATGAAGAACCTTCTTGAACGGTGCGTCGTCGCCATCGAGCCCGGTGGCCGCCGGCAAGCCGAGCAGATCACGGAGCAACGGGGCGACATCGACATTGTCGAAATCGGCGAGCGTGCCGGCGGACTTGATGTCGGGGCCGGCGGCGACGAACAGCGCGGCCATTTCCGGCGCCATATTGTCATAGCCGTGATTGCCCAGATCGCCCTCTTTGGTCGGCGTCGTCTTCACCGCCAGCCAGCCGGTTTCGGCAAGGCAGAAATAGGGTGGGATGCGCGGGTTGCTGCCATAGTGGAAGCGCGCCGGGATCTCGCTCTTGCGCCAGCATTGCAGATGGTCGTGCGGCTTCAACAGCGCCATTTCGAGCGCCGACTCACGGCCGGGAACCGCGTAGAAGCTGGCAAACGGGCCGGTGTCGAACAGACGATAGTCGGCCGGGTCGGCAATCTGGTCGATCGCGATCGTCCGCGCGCGGCTGGTCGCGGCCATGCCGTGATCGGCGACGATCACGAGATTGGCGGGTTGGCCGAGTTGCTGGAGGCCGGCGACGAGCTCACCGATCGCGGCATCGACCTCGCCAACCGCCCTGGTCGTTTCGGCGGCATCGGGGCCGTAGGTGTGGCCGGCGGTGTCGACCGTATCGAAATACAGCGTGATCAGCTGCGGCCGTGTCGCTGCGGGGCGTCGCAACCAGTCGAGCACACCGTCGATGCGCTGATGCGCGGGGATCACCATGTCGAACGGCCACCAGTCGCGCGGACGGACGCCGCCTGTGACTGCATTAGGCCAGTCCTGCGCCATCGTCCCGCCCCAGGCGACATTGGAACCGGGCCAGAACATCGTCGCGCTGCGCACCCCGGCCTTCTCGGCCGTCGCCCAAATCGGCTCGGCGGCGTTCCACCAGAAGGGGTCCTTGCTGTCCTCCATGGTGAATTTCTTGCCCGCGCGTGCGACGTCTTCCATGCTGTTGGAGACGATGCCGCTGCGATCCGGCCGCATGCCCGTCACCAGCGTCCAGTGGTTGGGAAAGGTCTTGGACGGAAAGCTCGGATGCATCGTCGCAGAGATGCCGCGCGCCGCGATGGCATCGAGATAGGGCGTCACGCCGCGCGATCGATAATCGGCGCGAAAGCCGTCGATCGAGACGAGGATGGTGACGGGCGCGCGCGCCTCGACCGGCGCGGCGACGGCGGCACCTTGCGGTGCCGGTGTCGTGGCACAGGCGGAGAGGCCGATGGCAAGCAGGGCAGCGAACAGCGGACGCAAACGAACCATCGGCGACTCCTTGACGATAGCGCCTAATGCCCGAGCGAGAGCTTCGCGAACAGGCTGAAGCTCACCGGAAACTTGCCATAGACGATATCAAGCGCCGCCGGCTTGGCGTAGACCCCGACCGACCCGCCCAGCGCGGCCTGGACCGGCCCGGCGACCTTCAGGCGATAGGCATAGCCGCCCTCCAGCTTGCTGACGCGGAAGGTGCGGTCGTGCAGCGGATCGGCGGGGTTGGGGAACAGCTCGTCGTTGGCGACATTCTCGAACCTTGCGAACAGCGTATGGTGGCGGTCGAGATCCCAATTGGCCTCGGCCAGCCAGGCGGTGAGCGAGCGGCCGGGCTGCTTGTTCTTGATTGCAAAGCCGATCGTCGTCGCCAGGCCGCCATGGGCATAATGCACGCTGGCCGTCGTGCGCGCCTCGTCGATGCCGGGCTCGAGTTGCTCGCCGCTGTGGATCTTGCCATGGCTGACCTGCACCGCCCAGGCCGGGGCCGGCGTCCAGGTGGCGCGCACGCTCCATGAATCGAGCTTCGGCGTCTCGATGTTCCAGCGATGCTCGTCGGGCTCGCGCCCGCGGAATGCCGATCCCTCGATCTGCCAGTGCGGCGTGGCGATGCCGCCGGTGACGACCCCGAAGGCGATATGCGTGCTGTCGAACCAGTGATGCGTGATCGGGCTGTCGGGCATATATTGCGCCGAGGCGCGGTGCATGAAGGCGGAGGGGCCGAGCGCGGGTTCGGCAACCGGGCCGCCATAGACGAAGACGCTGCTGTTCGCGGCGATGTCGACATCGACCCGCCCGGCGAGCTCCATGAACAGGTCGTGCGGGTGCTGGCGGTCGATCAGCGGATTGGCGCCATCGGCGGTCTCGCCGGTGGCGAAAAGGTTGGGGTAACCGCGCGGCCCCATCAACGGCTCGAGGCTCAGCATCGAGCGTAGCTGAAGATGCACGCCGGGGCCGAGGTCGCGCGCGGCGGTGAGCATGAGCATCGACGAGACATAGGCTTCGTTCGCACCGCGCGGGCCGCCCTGGTCGGTATAGACGCCCCAGACATAGCCGTGGAGCATCAACATCCAGCCGCCGGTAGCGAAGTGCAGCCCGTGCATCGCGCCTTCGGCGGCGGGCAGGCGCGCGGTGCCCGAGCCGGCCGCATAGGCGCCGCCACCGCCGGTCATCGTCATGCCGGGCATGTTCGGGTCCATTGCCGGCGTCGCGTCATGGCCGGCATGCGCGGCGGGCGCCGGTGTTGCGCCGCCGCCGGTCGCGGGCGGCATCGCCATGCCCGGCATATTCGGGTCCATCGGCGCGTCCGTGCCGTGATCGGCATGGGACGGCGACGCGGGTGCTGCCTCCCCAGGCGTCGGTGCTGGCATCACCATGCCCGGCATGTCCGGTGTCATGGAATTGTGGTCGACTGGTACCGCGGGGGGTGATGGCGTGGTGCTGGCCGGTGCGGGTGACATCGGCATGGTCATGCCGTCCATCTGCCCGTGCTCCGGTGATGGCGCGGGCGGTGCGGCGCGGCTCGCCTTTGGATTCGCGCGGTGGACCGTGGCGCGCGGCGTCGGGTGACGTGCCGGCTTGGGCGTCGGCCTGGCTTCAGGTTTTGGTGACGGTTTGGGCATGGGCATATGCATGCCGGGCGCCATGGTTTGCGCCGCGGCGGAAAGCGGCAGCAACGCCGCCACGGCGACCGTGGCGAGCAGGGGGTAACGGGACATCGAACATTCTCCGGATCGGGGCAGGGCATGGCGAGGCGCACGGCCTCGCTGGCTCAGCCGATGCGGCGTGGCGGGGGCGTGGCCGGTGGTGCCGGCGGTGCGAGATCGAGCGTCGCGATGCGCGACGCCAGCGGCAGCGGTGCCGTCAGCACGGGGCTGGCGGGGATGTTGCTGCGCCATGTCGATGGCGGGATGCAGCCCGCGCAGACATGTTCTGCTGCGGTGCCGTCATGCTTGCCCATCGGCATCGGCACGGACATCGCCATCGCATGCGCGGTGGCGGCGGGCATGTCGTCATGGCAGCCATGACTCGCCATCGCTGGCATCGCCAGCGCGACCATCAGCAGGGCGAGGATCAGCCGCAGCAGCATGGCGGTGCATTAGTCCCGGGAGAGGCTGGCGGCAATGCCATCGCTCAGACGTTGAAGCGGAACAGCATCACGTCGCCGTCCTGGACGACATATTCCTTGCCTTCCTGGCGCAGCTTGCCGGCGTCGCGCGCGCCGCTCTCGCCCTTGAGCGCGATATAGTCGGCAAAGGCGATCGTCTCGGCGCGGATGAAGCCGCGTTCGAAATCGGTGTGGATCTCGCCCGCCGCCTGCGGTGCCTTGGCCCCGGCATGGACGGTCCAGGCGCGTGCCTCCTTCGGGCCGACGGTGAAGAAGGTCAGCAGGTGGAGCAGCTTGTAGCCGGCGTTGATGACACGGGCGAGACCCGTTTCCTCGAGCCCGAGCTCGGACAGGAACTCACCGCGCTCCTCGGGCGCCATCGTCGCGATCTCGGCCTCGATCGCCGCCGAGACGACGACTGCCTCGGCACCCTCTGCCTTGGCCTTTTCGAACACGAGCGCCGACAGCGCATTGCCGTGCGCCGCGTCGCCCTCGTCGACGTTGCACACATACAGCACGGGCTTGGAGGTCAGCAGCTGTGCCTGGGCGAAGACGCGCGCCTCTTCCTCGTCCTTCGGCACGGTCAGCCGGGCGGGCTTGCCGGCGCGCAACAGCTCGAGCGCCTGGCCGAGCACCGCGGCGGCGATCTTGGCTTCCTTGTCGCCCTGCTGGCCCTTCTTGATGTAATTGGGAACGCGCTTTTCGAGGCTCTCCAGGTCGGACAGCATCAGCTCGGTCTCGACCGTCTCGGCGTCGGCGATCGGATCGACCTTGCCCTCGACATGGGTGACGTCGCCATTTTCGAAGCAACGCAGCACATGGACGATCGCGTCGACCTCGCGGATGTTGCCGAGGAACTGGTTGCCAAGGCCCTCTCCCTTCGACGCGCCGCGCACCAGGCCGGCAATGTCGACGAAGCCGAGCTGTGTCTCGATGATCTTGGCCGAGCCGGCGACCGCGGCGAGTTGTTGCAGGCGCGGATCGGGCACCGCGACGTTACCGACATTGGGCTCGATCGTGCAGAACGGATAATTGGCCGCCTGCGCCGCCGCCGTTTCGGTGAGCGCGTTGAAAAGCGTCGACTTGCCGACGTTCGGCAAGCCGACGATGCCGCAGCGGAAACCCATTTTACGATGATCCTTGGAAATCTGGCCGTCCGCCTAGGCGCCCGGCCGGTTTTTCGCAAGTCGCGCGGGCTGGTGGGATGTCGTGCTTGCGTTCGCAGCCAGGCGGAACTCGCGCACTGCGCTCGGCTCATCGATGAATTCGAACGCTTCGTCGGTCCGGTGGAAATCGGCAGTGAGGATGTCACACCGCGTCACGGTCACATCATTGAAGGCCGGCATGGGGGTGACGCCCTTCCCAACAGGGGATCGATATGCGTGTCGCACTGGGGATAACCGTTTCGGTTCTGTGCCTCGCATCGCCGCCGGCAATGGCTGGCACTGGAGCGGCGCCTCGGGGGAGTGCGCCGTTCCAGGATCGGCGGGTTGGCGCTGCCACCGCGCGCCGCGACGCCCCATCTTCGCCGACCTTGCGGATCCACCGCGACGTAACCGCGGTTCGACCGTCACTCGGTGAACAGATCGATGCGGCGGGACGCGTTCGGCAGCGGTTGCGCAGCTCGATGCTCGAATTCTTTCCGAGCGGTGACGGTTTTCATTTCGCTGCCGGCATACGCATGTTCGAACGGCAGAATTTCCAGAACGACGCGCAGCGCGTGACGCACGGCCTGCTCTACAATCCGCGCGGCACGAATGCCGAGAGCATCCGCGCCGGCTTTCGCAACTACACGCCGGCGGTGACGATGGGCTATACCCGCACCGTGTCGGAGGGGCTGACGCTCGGGCTCGAGGGCGGGGCGCTGCTGGGTCGCGCTGCCGCATCGATGCCACGCTCGTTCCGTCTCGCCGCGACGGGCAGCAACGGTGGCGACCATGGCGGGGTCAATCCGGTTGCCAACATGGTCGTCGGCTTTCATTTCTGAACAAATTCAGACCGCTTATTGCCGGTAGTTGAAGCTGATACTGAGCCGCTCGCCCTTGGCGGTGCTGGGCATCACCTCATGCCGCAGCCAGCTTTCCCATAGCAGCACCATGCCCGGGCGCGGCGCGACATGGACGAAGGGTTGGAGCGGCTCGGGCGCGTCGGGCAGGCGTTGTGGTGCCGCCATCATCATCGCCAGCCGCGGATCCTCGAAGCGGATCGCGCCCGATCCCGGCGGGACCTCGACATAGAGCGTCCCCGACACCACGCTGTGCGGGTGGATATGCCCCGAATGCGCGCCGCCGGGCTTGAGGATGTTGACCCACAGGCTGTCGAGCTTGAGCTTGCCGTGCAGCTGAAAGCCGCATTCCGCCGCGAAGGTCGCGACATGCTTGTCGAGCAGCTTGGCGAGGTCGCCGAAGCGCGGGTCGCGGCGCGGCAGGTCGTTGAGCGAGGCGTAGGAGGTGTAGCCGCGATAGCCATGTTCCTTCGACCAGGCGCGCCCGGCTCGGTCGTCCATGGCGAGGTCGCGGCAGGCATCGGCCAGCTCGTCGAGCAACGCGGCATTGCCGAGCTCGCCGTCATAGACCGGCGTTGCGAATAGCTGCCGCACGCTCATGCCATCGATCCCAGCCGCAGCGCAATGTCGTTCATGAAACGCACATCGTCGCCCTTGGCGAGCCACGGCGCTTCCGCCGCGATCGCGCCGAGCAGGTCGGACAGATCGTCCATCTCGGCCTTGGCGAAATTGCCCAGCACATGGCCGGTGACACGATCCTTATGCCCGGGATGGCCGATGCCGATCCGCACGCGGCGGAATTCGGGGCCGAGATGCGCGTCGGTCGAGCGGATGCCGTTATGCCCGGCGGTGCCGCCGCCGCGCCGCACCTTGATCTTGAACGGCGCGAGATCGAGCTCGTCGTAGAACACCGTCACATCCTCCGGGGTCAGCTTGTAGAAACGCATCGCCTCGCCGATCGCGCGGCCGCTCTCGTTCATGAAGGTCGCCGGCTTGAGCAGCAGGATCTTCTCGCCGCCGATCCGACCTTCCAGCGTCCAACCCTGGAATTTCTTCTGCGGCGGCCCGAAGCCATGCACCGCGGCGATCGCATCGACCGCCATGAAGCCGACATTGTGCCGGTGCAGCGCATATTGCGCGCCCGGATTGCCGAGGCCGACCCATAATTGCATCGTCATCGCGTCCGTCAGTTCGCCTCGACCCGGTCGGCATAATGGCCCGCGCGCCGCGTCGCGTCGTCGAGACAATAGCGCTGATGGGTCGCGCGATCGTCGCTGGTCGCCCCCGCCAGCGCCTTGTTGGCACGCGCCGCGAAATCGCTCATCTGCGCATCGCTCAGCCGCGCCGTGATCGAGCCGAGATAGAAGCTCGCCGCCTCGTGGACCGATTCGATCAGCCGGGCATGCTTGGCCTTCTGGTCGTCGGGCAGCTTGTCCTGCGTCTCCGCCACCTGCGACACGAGCATCTCGCAATAGACGTCGCGATCGACACCGGCCGGCAAGGGGGAGGGTTGCTCGGCGGCGATCACGGTGGCGGGCATTGCCGCGAGAACGAGGCAGGCGAAAAGGGGGATGCGGTTCATGATCGGGTGCCTCGGGGAGGATGGCCAGCCTATCGCCGGCTCGTCATAACGCAATGAACAAACGGGCGGGGAAGCCGTGAAGCTTCCCCGCCCGCTAAAGTTCTCGCTGACGCGTGAACCGGGTTGCGGCTCAGGCCTCGCCCTTGTCCTCGGCAGTGGCGTCGTCGGCCGCGGCTTCGGTCGCTTCGACTTCGGCGACATGCTCGTCATGCGCAGCCTCGGCCTCGGCGGCCTCTTCGGCAGCCTGCTCGAGCGCTTCGGACTTGAGCGCCGACGGGGCGATCAGCGTGGCGATGGTGAAGTCGCGATCGTCGATCGCCGACACCGCGCCCTTGGGCAGCTTGACGCTGGAGATGTGGATCGAGTCACCCACGTCGGTGCCCTTGAGCGAGACCTGGATCTCGCCGGGGATGTCGGCCGCATCGCAGATCAGCTCGAGCTCGTGACGCACGACGTTGAGCACGCCGCCGCGCTTGATGCCCTTCGACAGCTCCTCGTCGACGAACACGACCGGCACCTGGACGTGCACGGTGGCGTGCTCGCTGATGCGCAGGAAGTCGGCATGGACCGGACGGTCGGTGACGACGTCGAAGCTGACGTCCTTGGGCAATGTGCGGACAGCCTTGCCGCCATTGTCGATCATCACCACGGAATTCATGAAGTGACCCGTCATCAGGAGACGCATCAGCGCCTTCTCTTCGACGTGGATGGCCACGGGGTCTTGCTTGTTGCCGTAGATCACGGCGGGTACGCGGCCTTCACGACGCAGTGAACGGGAGGCTCCCTTGCCAACCTGTTCGCGCGTCTCGGCGGCGAGCGTCAGTACTTCGCTCATCACAGTCTCCGAAACGATAGGGGTCAATCTTCCCGCCAGGCCTCCAGGGATGACCCTGACCGGAAGCGCGCGCCTATAGGGGAGGGCGGCGTTTTGCGCAAGCGGCGCCATTCCCTCTCCCGGTGGGAGAGGGAGGGAGCGCCAATGGCGCGGAAGGGTGAGGGTAGCAACGCAACGCGCTTGTCCTAACTGCCCTCATCCGGCGCTTCGCGCCACCTTCTCCCAAAGGGAGAAGGATCATTCGATGCGCTGGACCTTCAGGCCCCGCGCGCGCAGCATTGCCGGGAGCGAATCCGACCCGACGAGATGGCCGACGCCGACCGCGACCAGCACGCGCCCCGGACGCGCCATGCGCGCCGCGATCTTGCCGGCCCAGTCGCTGTTGCGCGCCCTGACCACCTGCGCCGCGATCTCCGGCGCGGCGCGGAAGGCGGGATCGATCGTCGCGGCGATGCGGCGTTCGTCGCCGGCGGCCCAGGCCGCGAGCGTCGCCTGATAATCGGCCGAGCCGCTCGCCGCGCTGTCGATCGCGCGGTCGAGCAGGACGCGCTGCGCCGCCTCGGGCAGCCGGTCGAAGGTGGCGAACTGCGCGGCGGCTGTCTCCAGCCCGCTGCTAGGAAGATGGCGCGCGGCGAAGGCTTCGGACAGCCTTGCCTCGACCCCATTCTCGCGCGTGACGCCCTTTGCCGCATTGGGGGCGCCGGCGATGATGAAGGCCGCGGCCCAGCTCTTCTTGCCGTCGATCTGGCGCGCATCGACCCCGCCGGCCTTCAGCGCGGCAGCCAGCACCGCGCGCCGTGCCGGGGAAATACGCTCGGCGATCGGCGGCAGCCCGTTTGCGCTCGCCATCGCCTCGAAGGTCCGCGTCGTGCCCGCCGGGTCGTCCGGCAACTCCATCACCAGCGCAACGGCATGGTCGATCGCATCGCGAATCGCCGGCGTCTGCCAGCGCACATTGGCGGGCAGGACATGGATCGTGCCGAGCAGCCAGATCGTCGTGTCGGCGTCGCTGACACGCCACAAGGCCGGCCGCGCCTCGATCGGGCGCGGCCGGCCGCAGGCGACAGGCAGGAGGAGCGTCAGCGCGACCAGGGCAAGCCGCGCCGACCGGAACTGCCGGCGCATGCTCAATAGGGGATCCGCTCCGCCTTGAGATGGTGCTTGCCGAGCCACGCCTGGACGCTCTGGTCGCCAGCGAGATGCCCCGCGCCGACCGCGATGAACACCGTCCCGGGGGTCTTCAGTCGCTCGGCGATCCACGTCGCCCAGCGCGCGTTGCGGTCGGACAGCAACACCTTGCCGATCTCGGGCTGCTCGCTCATGCCCTCGTTGAGCGTCCGGCCCAGCGCCTCGGGATCGCCCTTGCTCCAGCTCGCGACCATCTCGTTGATCTCGGTGCCGGTCTTGGGCAGGTCGCGTACCGTCATTTCGAGGAACTTGAGTTGGAGCGGTTCGGGCAGCGTGTCGAAATAACCGAATTGCTGTTCGGCGGTTTCCAGGCCGATCACCGGCTTGTGTTCCGTCGCCGCCGCTTCGGTCAGGACATGTTCCGGGCCCTGATTGGGGTCATAGCCGAGCTTCAGAACCGGGATCAGCGCAAGGTTGATCGCCGCCGTCCACGGCTTGGCGCGATCGAGCGCGGTTGCTGGGATGCCGAGATCGGTCAGTGCCTTCACATAGGCGGTACGATCGGGTTCCGGCAGTTTCTCGGTCAGCGTCGGGCCGCTGGTGGTGAACCCGGTCTTCATTACCAGCGCCCGCATAGCTGCCGGATCGGGCATCACGAGTTCGAGCACCAGCGTATCGCTCTTTTCGAACGCCTTCTTCACCGCCTCGTCGAACCAGCTGAGCCCGGGCTTGAGCACATGGATCGTGCCGAACAGATAGATGGTGGTGTCCTTGTCCTTGACCACCCACAAGGCCGGGTCGGCATCGACCATCGTGACCGGCGCGGCTTTGGCCGGTGCGGTAGCGGCCGGGGCAGGGGCCGGCGCGGTTTGCGCGGCCAGGGCGAGCGGGGTGGCCAGCGCCGCCAGCGCGACGGCGACTTTCAACAGGGTACGCATGGGAAAATCCTTCGTATCTGGGGGAAAGGGGGACGGGCTTCAGGAAAATTTGCGGTAGAGATAGACGCCGCCGGTGGTCAGCAGGACGGCGAGGAACATGATGAAATGCTGTGGTTCGGGCACCAGTCCGCCCTTCCACAACAGCAACCACACGGGATAGCCGCCGATCAACACGTTGGTGCCCCATGTTCCGGCGATGAGGTTGTCGCGCCGCTCGAGCTCGTCGATCGCACGATGGTAGCGCAGGCTGCCGATCGTGATCGCCGCGACGGTCACGATGGCCGCGGCGATGGCAAAGGCGGGCGGTATCGACCCGCCGGTCAGCAGACCGGAGTGGTGCGGCTCCAGCAACGCCGTGACGAAGCCGATCACGCCGCCGACCGCAGCAAGCACGGCAAAATACAGCATCACCCGCCGCGACCGCGCGCGCGCCGTCGCTTCGCCGGGACCGATCTCACGCATCGTCATGGCTTGCCTCATCATCGAATATCTCCTCGATCCTCATCTCGAACAGCCTGCCGATGCGGAAGGCGAGCGGCAGTGAAGGATCGTACTTGCCGGTCTCGATCGCGTTGACCGCCTGGCGCGACACGCCGAGCCGCCCGCCTAGTTCCGCCTGGCTCCAGTCGCGCTCGGCGCGCAGAACCTTGAGCCGGTTCTTCACATCCGCCTCCACGTCAGCACCATCACGACAACGCGATCGTGACCAACGACACGGCAACGGTGAACAACGCCGATCCCAGCACGATCCATTCGTCGCGACGCTTGCTTCGTCCCGCGCAGTTGCTTGATGCGTCTGTCATCTGCCGTACCTCAATGTCAGCTCTCCATGACTAAATGTCAGGGACGCGTACGGATGTCAATAACCCCTGACATTTTTTTCGGGCGGGCCATGGCGGCCATGTCGCCGTTAGCGGATCCGCGTCACGCGAATCCCGCGCTGCCGGAGGACGGCGATCACCGATCCCTCGCCGATGAAATGGCCGACGCCAGCGGCAAACAGGACCGTTCCGGGCCGGTCGAGTCGCGCCGCGAGCGCCGCCGCCCAGGCGCGATTGCGATCGGTCATCAACGGGCCGTCGAGCGCCGACGTTCCGCTCGTCGCCGCAAGGTCGCGCGCCAGCGCCGAATCGGGCCCGATTTCGCCGCGCGACCAGCTCTCGACCGGTGCGCGCAGCGCGGCGAGCGTCGGCGGCGGCGCGTCGAGCGCGGCATCCAGCATCCGCCGTTGCTCGGCTTCCGGGATCGCGTCGAGCGAGGCCATCACCTGCGCGCCGTCCTCGATCGACTCGACCGGCTTGTGCGCGGCACGGAAGCGCTGTTCGAGCCAGTCGTCCGCGCCAGGACCAGATCGCGCACCGATGCGATATTCGCGGACGAAGCCGACCGACAGCGCGACGATCCAGGTCGGCATGCCGTCGAGCAGTTTGATCGCCGGCGTCGGCAGGTCGCGGACGAAGCGCGCCAGCGCGGCGCGGTGGCCGGGCGAGACGCGCGCGGCGATCGGCGGCAGCGGACGCGTCGCCACCGCGCCGTCGAGCGCGTCCGCCGCGGTGCGGGCGTCGACCGATTCGACCAGCAGAATATCCGCCGCCGCGACGACGCGATCGAGTTCCGCGCTGCGCCAGCGATAGCCGCGCGGCAGCGCGTGGAGCGTGCCGAACAGATAGATGCGCGTGTTACGATCGCTGATCAGCCAGATTGCCGGATCAGGCCCAGAGCGCGAACCCCCCTGGCGTGGCGTGGCCTGTGCCGCTCCAGCCGCCCACAGCACGGCCAGCGCCAGCAAAGCCGTCACGCCGCCCCGGGGCAGCCGCGCGAATCGTCGGCCTGTCATCACGATGCAACGTGGAAGCGCCACGTCCTGCCGTCAATCGCCGCCACCGCTGCGGCACCATTGACCGCTCCCGACCCATACGCCAAAGCGCGCGCGTCCGTTTACCGCAGTTGCGAAGGTGCATATCTTGGCCGGCCAGCCGCTGAGTTTCCAGCGCATGATCCTCACGCTCCATGACTATTGGAGCGAACGCGGCTGCGTGATCCTGCAGCCTTATGACATGGAGATGGGCGCGGGCACCTTCCATACCGCGACAACGCTGCGCGCGCTCGGCCCCGATCCGTGGAACGCGGCGTTCGTCCAGCCGTGCCGCCGCCCGACCGACGGCCGCTATGGCGAGAACCCCAACCGGCTGCAGCATTATTATCAGTATCAGGTGATCCTCAAACCGAGCCCGCCCGACCTGCAGGAACTGTATCTCGGCTCGCTCGCGGCGATCGGCATCGACTTCACGCATCACGACATCCGCTTCGTCGAGGACGATTGGGAAAGCCCGACGCTCGGCGCCTGGGGGCTGGGCTGGGAAGTGTGGTGCGACGGCATGGAGGTGACGCAGTTCACCTATTTCCAGCAGATGGGCGGTTTCGACTGCAAGCCCGTCGCCGGCGAGCTGACCTACGGGCTCGAGCGGCTCGCAATGTATATCCAGAACAAGGACAGCATCTACGACCTCGCCTTCAACGACAGCGGCGTGAGTTACGGCGACGTCTTCCTCGAAAACGAGAAGCAGATGTCGGCGTGGAATTTCGAGGTCGCCAACACCGACAGCCTGTTCGACCAGTTCCGCAAGCATGTCGCCGAATGCGAGAACTGCCTCGACGCGAAGCTGCCGATCCCGGCTTATGAGCAGGCGATCAAGGCCAGCCACGTCTTCAACCTGCTCCAGGCGCGCGGGGTGATCTCGGTCGCCGAACGTCAGGCCTATATCGGCCGCGTCCGCGATCTGGCGAAGGGCAGCTGCCAGGCATGGATGGAGAAGAACGGGTGGGCGGCGTGAGCGTGGTACTTCTCATTCCTCCCCATGCTTGCATGGGGAGGGGGACCGCCGGCGTAGCCGGTGGTGGAGGGGCGTTGGAGCGCGGTTACTTCGCCGCGCTCCAATTCCCCTCCACCACTTCGTGGTCCCCCTCCCCATCTGCGATGGGGAGGAACTAGATGACCGACTTCCTCCTCGAACTGCGCTCGGAAGAAATCCCGGCGCGCATGCAGGACAAGGCGCGCGAGGATCTCGCGCGGCTGTTCGCCGCCGAGCTCGACAAGGCCGGCCTCAAGGCGGCGGTGATCGAAACCTTTGCCACGCCGCGCCGGCTGGTGCTGATCGCGCGCGACCTGCCGGCCGAGACCGCCGCGGTCAGCGAAGAGATCAAGGGGCCGCGCGCCAGCGCCCCCGAGCAGGCGCTCGACGGTTTCCTGCGCAAGACCGGCCTGACCCGCGACCTGCTCGTCGAGCGCGCCGGCGTGCTCTATGCGGTGATCGACAAGCCCGGCCGTGCGACCGCCGAACTGCTGGCCGAAGCGATCCCGGCGATCATTCGCGCCTTCCCCTGGCCCAAGGCGATGCGCTGGGGCGCGGCGTCGCAATCGACCGAGAGCCTGCGCTGGGTCCGCCCGCTGCACGGCATCGTCGCGCTGTTCGGCGACGCGGTCGTGCCGTGCGAGATCGCCGGCGTAACCAGCGGGTCGGCGACGCTCGGGCACCGTTTTCACCACCCCGGTGTGATCACGATCGGCTCGGCGAGCGATTATGTCGAGAAGCTGCGCGCCTGCCACGTCATCATCGACCAGGAGGAACGCCGTGCGATCATCCGCAATCGCGCGACGGCGCTTGCCGCCGCGGCCGGTCTCGAACTGATCGAGGACGAGGGGCTCGTCGCCGAAAATGCCGGCTTGACCGAGTGGCCGGTGCCGCTGCTCGGCCGCTTCGACGCGGCCTTTCTCGACGTGCCGCCCGAGGTCATCCAGCTCACCGCACGCGTAAACCAGAAATATTTCGTCTGCCGCGACGGCGCCGGCAATCTCGCCAACGCCTTTGTCTGCACCGCCAATATCGACGCGGTCGATGGCGGCGCCAGAATCGTCGAGGGCAACCGCAAGGTGCTCGCCGCGCGGCTCAGCGATGCGCGCTTCTTCTACGAGACCGACCTCAAGGTGCCGCTCGACGCGCAGGCGCGGAAGCTCGAAAAGATCGTTTTCCACGACAAGATCGGCACGCTGGCGGAAAAGGTCGACCGCGTCGCCAAGCTGGCGCGTTGGCTGGCGGAGCAGGGGATGGTGCGCGGCGCCGACCCCGATCTGGCCGAGCGCGCCGCGCGTCTCGCCAAGGCCGATCTCGTCACCGGCATGGTCGGCGAATTCCCCGAGCTGCAGGGGCTGATCGGCGGCTATTATGCCCGCGCGCAGGGCGAGCCGATCGAGGTCGCGGCGGCGATCCGTGACCATTACAAGCCGGTCGGGCAGGGCGACATCGTGCCGACCGCGCCCGTCACCGTCGCGGTGGCGCTGGCCGACAAGCTCGACACGCTGTCGCTGTTCTTCCTCAACGGCATGCCGCCGAGCGGGTCGAAAGACCCGTTCGCGTTGCGCCGCGCCGCGCTCGGCGTGCTCGAACTGATCACCGTCAACGGCATTCGCGGCAGCCTCGCCGACCCCGCTGTCATCTCGCCCGCCTTGTTCGTCGGCCGCAAGCTGGGCGGCGCTGCGCAGCAGAGCTTCGGCGAGATGGTTTCACTGCGCAAGGAACTCGGCCTCGATATCTCCGAGCAATGGCAGGCGCGCGAAGGCGCGCAGGTCGAGCGGAAGTTGCTCTCGGGCGATTTCCACGGCGCGGTCTACGACACCTATATCGCGCCGACCTGGGAGAAGCTTCTGAGTTTCTTCGCTGATCGGCTCAAGGTCCAGCAGCGCGAGGCCGGGGTGCGCCACGATTTGATCGACGCGGTATTTGCTCTCGGCGGCGAGGACGATGTCGTTCGCCTGCTCGCGCGTGTCCATGCGCTGCAGGCGTTCGTCACCACCGAGGACGGCGCCAACCTGCTCGCCGGCTACAAGCGCGCCGCCAACATCCTCAAGAAGGAGGGCTTTAGCGCGCTGGAGAATATGCCGCTGTCCTACACCCCCGAACCGGCCGAAAGCGCGCTGATCGCGGCGCTCGATTCGGCCGAGCCGGGTGCGCGCGATGCGGTGGCGGGGGAGGATTTCGCCGGGGCAATGGCGGCATTGGCAAGCTTGCGCGCGCCGATCGACCGGTTTTTCGAAGCGGTGACGGTCAACGATGCCGATCCCGAAAAGCGCCTCGTCCGGCTCGGTTTGCTGGCGCGGGTCCGTGACGCCGTGCAGGCGGTGGCGGATTTCTCGAAGATCGAAGGGTGAGATTCCTCCCTCTCCCCGCTGGCGGGGAGAGGGAGCAATGATGACGCAATATGTCTACCGCTTCGGCGGCGGTGTTTCGGATGGCGGCAAGGGGGACAAGAACCTCCTCGGCGGCAAGGGCGCGAACCTCGCCGAGATGGCGTCGATCGGCCTGCCGGTTCCCCCGGGTTTCACCATCTCGACCGAGATGTGCACGCGTTATTATGATGAGGGCGGCGCCTTCCCCGACAGCCTGCGCGACGAGGTCGCGACCGGCATTGCGCATATCGAACAGGTAACCGGGCGCAGGTTCGGCGACGCCGCCGACCCGCTGCTCGTCTCGGTCCGTTCGGGCGCGCGCGCCTCGATGCCGGGCATGATGGATACGGTGCTCAACCTCGGCCTCAACGACACCACCGTTCAGGGGCTCGCCGCGACCTCGGGCGACGATCGCTTCGCCTGGGACAGCTATCGTCGCTTCATCCAGATGTATTCGGATGTCGTGCTCGAACTCGACCATGACAGTTTCGAGGAAGCGCTCGAGATCGCCAAGGAAGACAAGGGCTATTTCCTCGACACCGATCTCAGCGCGGCCGACCTCCAGGCGCTGGTCGCCGAATATAAGGGCCTGGTCGAGCAGCAATGGGGCAAGCCCTTCCCGCAGGACGTGCATGACCAGCTATGGGGTGCGGTCGGCGCGGTGTTCGGCTCGTGGCAGTCGGAGCGCGCCAAGGTCTATCGCCGGCTCAACGACATTCCCGCGGCCTGGGGTACGGCGGTCAACGTCCAGGCGATGGTGTTCGGCAATATGGGCGAGACCTCGGCAACGGGCGTGGCGTTCACGCGCGATCCGGCCAAGGGCGACCGCGCTTATTATGGCGAGTTCCTGATCAACGCGCAGGGCGAGGACGTCGTCGCTGGGATCCGCACGCCGCAATATCTCACCCATGCCGCGCGGGTCGCCGCCGGGGCCAAGCCGGCTTCGATGGAAGAGGCCATGCCCGAGACCTTTACCGAGCTGGCCGGAGTGTTCGACCTGCTCGAGAAGCATTATCGCGACATGCAGGACATCGAGTTCACCGTGCAGCAGGGCAAGCTGTGGATGCTGCAGACGCGATCGGGCAAGCGCACCGCCAAGGCCGCGCTCAAGATCGCGGTCGACATGGCCGAGGAAGGGTTGATCACGCGCGAGGAGGCGGTCGCCCGCGTCGACCCGGCCGCGCTCGACCAGCTGCTTCACCCGACGCTCGATCCGGCGGCGAAGCGCGACGTGCTGACCAAGGGCCTGCCCGCCAGCCCTGGCGCCGCCTCGGGCAAGGTCGCGTTCGACAGCGACACCGCCGAGAAGCGCGCCGCCGCCGGCGAGAGCGTCATCCTCGTGCGGATCGAGACCAGCCCGGAAGACATTCACGGCATGCACGCCGCGCGCGGCATCCTCACCGCGCGTGGCGGCATGACCAGTCACGCTGCCGTGGTGGCGCGCGGCATGGGCCGCCCGTGCGTCTCGGGTGCCGGGACGATCTCGATCGATGCCAAGGCGGGCGTGATGCGTGTCGCCGGCCGCGAGGTGCGCGACGGCGACATCATCACGATCGACGGCTCGACCGGCGAAGTGATGATGGGCGAGGTGCCGACCGTACAGCCCGAACTGGCCGGTGATTTCGGCACGCTGATGGTGTGGGCCGATGGCGTGCGCCGCCTCAAGGTCCGTGCCAATGCCGAAACCCCGCTCGACGCGAAGGTCGCGCGCGAATTCGGCGCCGAGGGCATCGGCCTGTGCCGCACCGAGCACATGTTCTTCGATGCCGCGCGGATCACCGCGGTGCGCCAGATGATCCTGGCCGAGGACGAGGCCGGCCGCCGCGTCGCGCTCGACAAGCTGCTGCCCGAGCAGCGCAGCGATTTCGTCCAGCTGTTCGAGGTAATGGCCGGCCTGCCGGTAACGATCCGACTGCTCGATCCGCCGCTGCACGAATTCCTGCCCCACGAGGAAGCTGAATTCGCCGAGGTGGCGCGCGCCGCCGGGGTCGATATCGGCATCCTCAAGCGCCGCGCCGCCGAGCTCCACGAATTCAACCCGATGCTCGGCCATCGTGGTTGCCGGCTCGGCGTGACCTATCCCGAAATCTACGAGATGCAGGCGCGTGCGATCTTCGAGGCGGCGATCGAGGTGGCGGAGAAATCAGGCGCCGCGCCGATCCCCGAGGTGATGATCCCGCTGGTCGCGACGCGGCGCGAGCTGGAATTGATGAAGGCCGTGGTCGACAAGGCCGCACAGGCGGTGTTCGCCGACAAGGGCCGGACGATCGAATATCTCGTCGGCACGATGATCGAGCTGCCGCGCGCCGCGCTGATGGCCGGCGAGATCGCTGAGGTCGGCGCGTTCTTCTCGTTCGGCACCAACGACCTGACCCAGACCACGCTCGGCGTCAGCCGCGACGATGCGGCGCGCTTCCTGACGACCTATGTCGAGCGCGGCATCTACGCCAAGGATCCGTTCGTCAGCCTCGACATCGAGGGTGTCGGCCAGCTGATCGAGATGGCGGCCGAGCGGGGCAGGGCGACGCGACCCGACATAAAGCTCGGCATCTGCGGCGAGCATGGCGGCGACCCCGCCTCGATCGCCTTTTGCGAGAAGATCGGGCTCGATTACGTCTCGGCCTCGCCCTACCGCGTGCCGATCGCACGGCTGGCGGCGGCGCAGGCGGCGCTGGCGAAGAAATAGCATTCAAGCTTTTGCCGGTCAGGGTGGGTTCGATACCCAATCCAAGCGTGCGTGACGCTATCAAGCCCCTCCCCTTTAGGCTACAGCATTCACACATCGTGGTTGCCATGTGGTTTTTGGTCTGATTCGATGTCCTTGAGAGCGGGAGGACATGATGGAGCAGACGCTGGGCCGATTTGGAGATCGGCGCCTGG
>NZ_JAXOJP010000041.1:0-34424 GCF_036663795.1 Parasphingomonas halimpatiens | reverse complement strand
GCTTAAGGCAGCTCCATTCTTCGTCGCTCATCAAACCACGGATCAAGGCAGCCTCCCAAAAGCCACCCTGAATCAGATACTGCCGCTATTGGGAATCCCCTTTGTCAACACGGCCTAGGTGATTTTGCGGGCTGGACATCGCCGACCCCGGCGCGCTAACGCACCGCGCATGACGCTGGCGCTTCGCCTCCCGCTGCTTCGACTTACGCGCCCTTAGGCGCGTACCCCGCTGCGCGCCGCGAGCGTGCGCGATCCGCCTAAGGGCCATCATCGACCCGAAATCTCCTCGACCAGCGAGACCAGAGCCATGCTGCGCGACCCTTCCGTCAAATACCGACCCTTTCCCCAGATCGACCTGCCCGACCGCCAATGGCCGTCGCGCACGATTTCCCAGCCGCCGCGCTGGCTTTCCACCGACCTGCGCGACGGCAACCAGGCGCTGATCGACCCGATGGACGCCGAGAAGAAGGCGCGCTTTTTCGACTTGCTCGTCAAGATCGGGCTGAAGGAAATCGAGGTCGGTTTCCCGAGTGCCGGCGCGACCGAATTCGACTTCATCGCCGGGCTGGTGAGCGGCGGGCGTATTCCCGACGATGTGACGATCCAGGTGCTGACCCAGTCGCGCCGCGACCTGATCGAAACCAGCTTCGCCTCGCTGAAGGGCGCGAAGCGGGCGATCGTCCATCTCTACAACGCCGTCTCGCCGGCGTGGCGGCGCATCGTGTTCGGGATGAGCCGCGAACAGGTCAAGGCGATCGCCATCGAAGGCGCGATGATCCTGCGCGACCAGGCCGCCGCACAGCCCGACACCGACTGGCATTTCGAATATAGCCCGGAGACCTTCTCGACCGCCGAACTCGATTTCTCGGTCGAGGTCTGCGAGGCGGTGATGGACGTGCTGCGGCCGACCCCCGACCATCCGATCATCCTCAACCTGCCGGCAACGGTCGAGGCGGCGACGCCCAATATCTATGCCGACCAGATCGAATGGTTCGGGCGGCATATCCGCAACCGCGATTCCGTGGTGATTTCGCTGCATCCGCACAACGATCGCGGCACCGGCGTGGCAGCAGCCGAACTCGGGTTGATGGCCGGCGCCGACCGCGTCGAGGGCTGCCTGCTCGGTAATGGCGAGCGCACCGGCAATTGCGACCTCGTGACGGTCGCGCTCAACATGTACACGCAAGGGCTTCACCCCAATCTCGATTTCTCGGACATCGACGAGATCGTCAATACGGTGAACTATTGCACCAATCTGCCCGTCCAACCCCGCACGCCCTATGCCGGCGAACTGGTGTTCACCGCCTTTTCCGGCAGCCATCAGGACGCGATCAAGAAGGGCTTCGCGGCGCAGGAAGAGCGCAACGACCAGCTCTGGCAGGTGCCCTATCTGCCGATCGACCCGGCCGATCTCGGCCGGTCGTACGAGGCGGTGATCCGGGTCAATTCGCAATCGGGCAAGGGCGGCGTCGCCTGGGTGATCGAGCAGGACAAGGGGCTCAAGCTTCCAAAGCGCCTGCAGGCCGAGTTCAGCCGCCACGTCCAGCAGCTCGCCGACGAGACGAGCCGCGAGCTCAACGCGGCCGATATCTGGACGCTGTTCGAGGCGACCTATCTGCCCGGGGCGAACGATCGCTTCGCGCTGCTCGATTATCATGAGAGCGGCACGGCGGGCGACCGTCTGTTCGTCGGACGCGTCGCAATCGAAGGCGGCGAGCGCTCGATCTCGGGGCGCGGCAACGGCCTGATCTCGGGCGTGATCGCGGCGCTGGGCGAAAGCACCGGGCCGTCGCTCGACGTGGTCGATTATAGCGAGCATGCGATCGGCCACGGCGCCGATGCGCGCGCGGCGGCCTATGTCGAGTGCCGTACGACCGATGGGCGGACGGTGTTCGGGGTCGGGATCGACACCGACATCGCGACGGCGTCGGTACGCGCGGTGCTTAGTGCGGCGAACCGGGCGGACACGACGCTGCCCTGAGCGCGGGCGGCACGAACAATTTCAGCGGCTTTCCGGCGAACGATCAGCGCGTACGCACGATCTCGCAGCCGACCCGGGCATCGGGAAAGATATCTGGCTTGCACGACCTGACGGTGACACGTGCGACGCGCGGGTCGGCGAGGCACAGCGCTGCAATCTCCTCGCACAGCGTTTCCTGCAGGTTGAAGTGACGCGAGGCGGCGAGAGCGCGGACGCCAGTATAGATCGCGTCATAGTCGAGCGCTTCGGCGATGTGATCCTCGGACGGTGGCGACGGATAGACGCAGTCGAGCCGGATATCGACCAGCACGCGTTGCGGTGCCTGTTCATGGGCGTGGATCCCCAGGCCCATGACCAGCGACAGCCCGTCGAGCACGAGCGCATAGCCGGCGTCAGCCATGCGCAACCTCGAACATCACGTCGCGCGCACGCGGCAGAAAACGCTGCCCGCAGTCGACGAACAGGTTCTGGCCGGTGACGCCCCTCGCCTCGAGCAGCCAGGCGACGGCACGTGCGATATCGTCGACCGCGACCGGCCGGCGCAGCAGGTTTTCGCCGGCGACCGCGTGAAATTCCGCATCGGTCTGCCCTCCGCTTGGCAAGGAAATCCCCGGCGAGACGGCGTTGACGCGAAGGCGCGGGCCGAGCGCCTGGGCCAGCATCCGGGTCGCGCCGCCGAGCGCGAACTTGGCGCAGCTATAGGAGAAGAAGTCGGGATTGGGATTGGCAAGCTTCTGGTCGAGCAGATTAACCACCGCGCCGGCGGCAAGATCGTCCTGCAATGCCAGCGCCGAGGCGAGCATCGCGGGTGCGGCGAGATTGATCCCATGATGCTCGTCGAGCGCGGCCCGTTCGACCCATGGCGGCGTATCGAAGCGAAACAGCGAGGCGTTGTTGACCAGTCCGGCCAGCGGCGCGCCGAGGGCCTGGCGCGCGGCGGCGATCAACGAAGCCGGCGTGGCGGGATCGGCCAGGTCGCCGGGCAGCGCGACCGCCCCGGGCAGCGCCCCCGCCAGCGCAAGCGCCGCCTCGGCATGTTCGTGATAATGAATGGCGACGCGCCAGCCGGTACCGGCGAGGTGGCGTGCGATCGCCGCGCCGATCCGTCGTGCCGCGCCCGTCACCAGAACCGTCCGGGTCACCGCCATCGCTCAGCGCTCCATCAGCGCGAGGACTTCCTTGCGACTGCGGTCGTCGTCGCGAAACACCCCCATCATCCGGCTGGTGACCATCGTCACGCCCGGCGTGCGTACGCCGCGCGCGGTCATGCAGGCATGGCTCGCCTCGATCACCACCGCGACGCCGAGCGGCTTGAGATTGTCCCAGATACAGTTGGCGACTTCCGCGGTCAGCCGTTCCTGCACCTGGAGGCGCCGAGCATAAGCATGGAGAACGCGTGCGAGCTTCGAGATGCCGACCACCCAGTTCGACGGCAGATAGGCGATGTGCGCCTTGCCGATGATCGGCGCCATGTGATGCTCGCAATGCGACTGGAACGGGATGTCCTTGAGGATGACGATCTCGTCATAGCCGCCGACCTCCTCGAAGATGCGCGACAGATGGTGCGCAGGATCGTCGTGATAGCCGGCGCAATATTCCTTCCACGCGCGGGCGACGCGCCTGGGTGTATCGACCAGTCCTTCGCGCGCGGGATCGTCGCCGGCCCAGCGAATCAGCGTACGGATCGCCTCGGCCACGTCGTCGGGCACCGCGGTGCCGGGCGCGTCATCGACAAGATCGCCGTTTTCCGGCCCGGCGGAACGATTTATCATCTTAGAGTCCTTTGATCGGCTGGTCGCATGACGCTACGGCATCTGCGATTGGCGCGGCAGCAGGTCGCGGCCGAATTCATGTTCGATTTCGAAACTGTCTCATTTGGGCAACAACTGTGCAACCCCGCCGATTTGCGTGGAATACGCATTGACGATAGATTCGACGACACGCTAAAAAACCATACCAATTTTACGAACGCGCTCAACCAGCAGAAGACTTGGGGGCGAGCCAGAAGGGGATGTCACGATGAAGAAATACGAGTTGCTCGCCGCGTCGGCAATCGCACTGTTCGCTGCCGTGCCGGCCATGGCGCAGACCACCCCGCCCGCTGCGCCGACGCCCGCCCCGACGGCGAGCGACGACTATAGCAGCGACGTCATCGTCACCGCGACGAAGCGCGAACAGACGCTGCAGGACGTGCCGATCTCGGTCGCCGTGACGGGTGCCGAGACGATCGAAAAGGCGCGCATCGTCGATCTGATCGATCTGCAGTCGGTCGTGCCGTCGTTGAAGGTCACCCAGTTCCAGAGCGCCGGGCAGACCAATTTTACGATTCGCGGTTTCGGCAACGGCAACGGCAATGACGGTATCGAGAGTTCGGTCGGTGTTTTCATCGACGGCGTCTATCGCTCGCGCTCGGCGGCTGCGCTCGACGATCTTCCCGAGATCGAACGCATCGAGGTGCTGCGCGGCCCGCAATCGACCCTGTTCGGCAAGAACGTGTCGGCCGGCGCGATCAACATCATCACCAAGCGCCCCGAATTCGAATGGCATGGCAAGGCCGAGGTCACGGTCGGCAATTACGGCCAGCTCAACCCCAAGGGCACGATCACCGGCCCGATCAGCGACAGCCTGGCCTTCCGCGTGTCGGGCAGCATCAACGAGCGCAACGGCTATTTCAACAATGTGGTGACCGGCCGCGACGTCAACGAGCGCAACCGCTGGTCGATCCGCGGCGACATCCTGTTCCAGCCCTCGTCGGATTTCTCGCTGCGCCTGATCGCCGACTATAACGTCATCAAAGAAGTGTGCTGCGGTGCCGAGACCGTGTTCAACGGCCCGGCGACCCAAGCGATCGGCGCGCCGGTTTCGGTGGGCGGACTCGGCAAACAGATCAACGACACCACCCGTACCTTCGAGCGCAACCTCGTCTACAATACCGATCCGACCAACCGCCTGGTTGGCAAGGGTATTTCCGGCCAGATCGATTGGAGCCTCGGCTTCGCCAAGCTGACATCGATCACTGCCTATCGCGACCAGGTCAACCAGACCACGCTCGACGTCGATTTCACCGGCGCCGACATCTCCAACCTGACCAGCGCCAACCAAATCAAGACCTTCACCCAGGAATTCCGCCTCGCCTCGGAGGGCACGGGTCCCTTCTCGTGGCTCGTCGGCGGCTTTTATCAGGACGAGAAACTCGATACCGGCCGCGACATCCTCTATGGCAAGGACGCCAGGGCCTACATCAACGCGCTGACGGGCGGCGCAGCGGGCTTGCTCGCGGGGCTCGAATCGCTTCAGGCCGCAAGCGGCGTGCCGAATGTCGTGCCCGGCAGCACCTATTTCGCCGCTGGTACCGGCATTTCCGACCATTACCACATGAACCAGCGGTCGTATTCGTTGTTCGGCCAGGCTGAATACAAAGTTACCGATCGCCTCACCTTGACCGGCGGCGTGGCCTATATGAACGATCGCAAGGCCGCCGTTTCGAACGTTGTGCTGACCGACCGCTTCTCGATGCTCAACCTTGACAACCAGGCGACGTTTGCGGGACTTCCTTTCGCAGCCCTGCCGGCTTCAATTGCAGGTTGTTTGCTGCAGAAGGGCTATAACCCGGCGTCGCGCATCGTTCCCGCCGGCCCCTATGCCGGGTTGCCGGGCGTTCCCACCAACCTGTTCGGCGCCTCGCTCGGCGCGTCGTTGCCTGGGGCAGGCTCGTCGCCTTGCCCGACATCCTTGGGCGGAACCAACCCGTTCGGGCTGAACGCTCTGCAATTCTTCTACGGCAACTCGCCGGTGCACGGTCCGGTCAATTATCCGAACGCGTCGGAATCCGGCATTCTGACCGGCGACAAGGTGACTTGGGCTGCCCGCGCGGCCTATGATCTCGGCGCAGTGAACGTCTATGTCAGCTATTCGACCGGCTGGAAGGCGGGTGCGTTCAACCTGTCATCCGACAGCCGCCCGCCGCTCAACGGCGTCGGTCGCTCGGCCGCGCCGGAGAATGTGACTGTCTATGAGGCTGGCCTCAAGGCCAAGTTCCATGGCGGCTTCTTCAACCTCGCGGTGTTCAAGCAGACCATCAAGGGATTCCAGTCGAACGCCTTCACCGGCCTGGGCTTCAATCTGGTCAACGCCGGCGCGGAGTCGGTTCGCGGCTTCGAGGTGGACGCAGCCTATCGCCCGATCCCGTGGCTCTCACTGACCGGTGCGGTGACGTATCTCGATCCGAAATATGACTCGTTCACCGGCGCGGCGTGCGTCGACTATGATACGGTGCAGTGCCCGATTAATCCGGCAACCGGCCTGCGTCCGAATTTCCGCGATCTGACCGGCAGGAAGCCGGCCGGCATCCCAACGTGGAGCGCGTCGACTTCGGCGACGATCACGCATCGCTTCGGCAATGGCTGGGGTTTCTATCTGCGCGGCGAATATGACTATACGAGCAACACGCAGCTCACCGAAACGACCCCGCCGCAATATTCGACCTGGGGCCAGAGCCAGATCAATGCCAGCTTCGCGATCCAGGACACCAACGATCAGCTCGAGCTGATGTTCTGGGCGCGCAATCTCAACAACGACAAGTTCCTGCTGGCGACCTTCCCGACGGTGGCGCAGTCGGGCAGCTATAGCGGCTATCCGAACGAGCCGCGTACCTATGGCTTCACGGTTCGCAAGAGCTTCTGATCCGCGATCAGATGGCGTGAACAGCGGCCCCCGTTCCGAATGGAACGGGGGCCGTTTTCGTTTGAGGCATACAGTCGTGCCTGCATCGCCACATTGGCGACCGTCGTGAAAATGACTCAACTTGATCGCGCCGGGCGGCTCAACCGAGGAGAAAGCAGCCCGAATGGACATTGTTAGGCGTGACAAGCGGGAAAAGGCGGCGCACAAGCGATGTGCGCTGCACGAAGGCGTAAGGCCGTCAACGGCCAGCACGATACACAGGAAGGACGATTTATGGCTACTACCCCCGCGAAGACCGGCGGCATCCACGCACCGGTTCAGCCCTCTGCCGAACTCGGCGCGATCGTCGGCAACGACCGGTTGCCGCGCAGCCAGGTGATCAGCAAGGTGTGGGAATATATCAAGGCCAACAACCTGCAGAACCCCGCCAACAAGCGCGAGATTCTCGCTGACGAGAAGCTGAAGAAGGTGTTCGGCCGGGATTCAGTGACGATGTTCGAAATGAACAAGTACATCGCCCAGCACGTCAAGGCCTGAGCGTTACGGCAGTGCGGGCTTCGGTCGATCCTTCGCCGGAGCCCGCCGCCAGCGCGCGACAGCAGTGCGCGCGTTATGAATATTGGTGCCCCCGGCGAGATTCGAACACGCGGCCTACGGTTTAGGAAACCGTCGCTCTATCCGGCTGAGCTACGGGGGCAATACGACGAGCGGTATCGCCGCCCTGCCCGCCGGTCAATCGCCTCGCGGTCAGTTTAGCGCGTCCGGCGGCACGACCGGCACGAGCAACGGCGCAACCGGGACACCCTCTTCGATCAGCGCCTCAACCTCCGCCCGCGTGGCCTGGCCATGAATGGGCGCGACATCGGCCTCACCGCTGTGCATCGCGCGCGCGCGATCGACAAACGCGCGACCGACCCATTCGGATTTTTCGAGCATCTTCGCCTGCATCGCGGCGATCGCCTGCATCGCCGCCTTGATCGCCGCGGGCGACGGCGCATCGCTGGATGGTGTTGCGGCCGTCGGCATCACGGCGGGGACCTGCCGCGCATTGCCCTTGGCGGCGACGTTGGGCGCCATCAGGGCCTTGACCACGTCGCTGTCGCCGCAGACCGGGCAGACCAGCAGGCCACGCTCCCGCTGCTCTTCATAGGCGCTGCTCGAGGCGAACCACGCCTCGAAGACATGCGCGCCGCTGCAACGCAGATCGAACACGATCATTGCGTCTGCACCACCGGCGGGATCGCGCGGCGATGCGCCAGCACGGGGATACGTGCGCGCACGTCACCGACGCGTGCCTGATCGATCTCGGCAAAGCCCAGGCCGGGCGCCTCACCCATATCGATCACCACCGCGCCCCACGGATCGACGACCAGCGAATGGCCGTAGGTCGCGCGCCCATCGGCATGCTCGCCGGTCTGCGCTGCCGCGACGACCCAGGCGGCGGACTCGATCGCGCGGGCACGCATCAGGACATGCCAGTGCGCGGCGCCGGTCGGGCGGGTAAAGGCGGCAGGAACGGCAAGGATCGTCGCGCCGGCGTCGCTCAGCGCGCCATAGAGCGCCGGGAAACGCAGATCGTAGCAGATCGACAGGCCGAGCATGCCGGCCGGCGTATCGACGACCACCGCCCCCTGCCCCGGCGCATAGGCAGCGGATTCGCGCCAGCTCTCCCCGGTCGGCAGGTCGACGTCGAACAGATGAAGCTTGTCGTAGCGGGCACGGATCGCACCATCGGCATCGATGACGAAACCGCGATTGGCCAGCCGACCATCGGGACCGCAGACGGCAAGCGAGCCGAGATGAACCCATATGCCGTGCATGGCCGCCGCCGCGCGGACGGCCGCGAGCACGGGATCGTCGCCCTCATCGTGCAGCGACGCCGCAGCGCGCGCGCGGTCGCGATCGAGCAAGCCGGACATCTCCGGGGTAAACAGCACTGCCGCACCGGCCGCCGCCGCCTCGGCGACGCCGGCAACGAGGGCGCGCGCGTTCGCTGCCGGGTCGATGCCGGTCGTCATCTGAAGCACGGCGATCTTCATGCCGCGAGCAATGCGTCCAGCTTGCCGTCCCGATCGAGCGCGGCGAGATCGTCCGAGCCACCGACATGCTGCCCGTCGATGAAGATCTGCGGCACGGTGGTACGGCCATTGGCGCGCTCGAGCATTTCGCCGCGCCTGGGCCCGCCCATCGTGATATCAAACTCGTCGACCGCGACGCCCTTGCCGGCGAGGAGGTTCATCGCCCGCGAACAATAGGGGCAGAATGCTTTGGTGTAGATTTCGACCTTGGCCATGACGCTACAGGTGTGGATACAGACCGCGCTTGTCAATCACCGGCCTCACCCGGCAGCACGCGCGCCCAGCATAAAATCGTCACCCGCGCGGCGCCGGCGCGCAACAGGATCCGCGTACAGGCGTCGCTCGTCGCGCCGCTGGTATGGATATCGTCGACCAGCACGACATGGCGCCCGCGCAGATTTTCGCGCCGCGCCGGATCGATCGCAAACACGCCGGAAACCGCGCGGGCGCGGGCGCGCGACCCCATCGCGCGTAGTGGCGCGGTCGCCCGGACGCGGCGGAGGACGAAGGGATCGTGGCTTATATTGCCGATCCGCGCGAGCGATGCGGCAATCAGCGCCGCCTGGTTGAAGCCGCGCGACCATAGCCGCCAGCGATGCAACGGCACCGGCACGAGCAGATCGGCATCGTCGGGCAGCAGGCGCGCCATCTGGCGCGCCACCGTCTTGGCAAAGGCGGTGCGACCGCCATATTTCAGCCGCAGCGCGACGGTGCGCGCGACATCGCCATAGGCGACCGCGGCGCGGATGCCGGCATGGCGCGGCGGCCTGGCCGCGCAGGCGGCACAGCAGGCGCCGGGGCCAAGATCATAGGCGAAGGGGACGTGACAGGTCGCGCACCAGGGCGGCGCGAGAAAGCGCATCCCGTCCCAGCAGGCGACGCAGAAGCGATGATCGTCCGAGGTTACGGCGCCGCAACCCGGGCAGCGCGGCGGCAGCGCCAGGTCGGCGGCAAGGCGCAACGGAGCAACGAGGCGGCGCATCACGGACACCGGCAATCGATAGCGCGACCGGCGCGAAGGGCAAAGTCACCGATGGCCCCGTACGATCCCGCGCGGCAACCCCGCGCCGGCCTTGCCGTGCGCGCGCCGCGGCGGCACAAGCCGCGCCATGAGCAATGTCGAGATCTTCGATCGCGCCGCGCGACGCCTGCGCCGCGACCGCGCCCAGCCGCGTTTCGCCGAGCATGATTTCCTGCGCGCGGCGATGCTTGACGGAATCGCCGACCGGCTGGCCAGCGTGACGCGTTCGTTCGAGCATGTGCTCGACCTCGGCAGCTATGACGGCAGCTTCGTTCCGCCCGCCGGCGCTACGATAACCCGCAGCGATGCCGGCGCGCGCTTCGCCGCCGCGGCGGGGGGCATCCAGGCCGATGAGGACCAGCCATGCTTTGCCGACGCTTCGTTCGATCTCGTCGTGTCGGCCGGGGTGCTCGACAGCGTCAACGATCTGCCCGGCGCGCTCGCGCTGGTACGGCGGGCATTGCGGCCCGATGGCCTGTTCCTCGCCGCCTTTACCGGCGCTGGCAGCCTCGCGACGCTCCGCGCGGTATTGCGCGACGCCGAGGGTGAGCGGCCGGCAGCGCGGCTGCATCCGCAAATCGATGTGCGGTCGGCCGGGGACCTGCTGGTCCGCGCCGGCTTTGCGCTGCCGGTGGCCGATGTCGAGACGTTGACGGTGCGCTATGCCGGGCTCGGGCGCCTGCTCGGCGACCTGCGCGGCATGGGCGTGAGCAATGTGCTGCGCGACCGCCGCCCGCTACGGCGCGACGTTCTCGCGCGCGCCGCCCTGGCCTTTGCCGATCGCGCCGACCCCGATGGCCGCACCGCCGAGCGGTTCGATATCGTCTATCTCACCGGCTGGGCACCCGCACCGAGCCAGCCCCAGCCGGCGCGGCGCGGCAGCGCGACGGCGTCGCTCGCCGCCGCGCTTGCACCGCCCGACAACCGCACGACCTAGATTCGCGCGGCGGCGATGATCGGGCCGCCCTTGCCCTGCTGGACGAGAATTGCGCTGCGATAGATCGGGTCGCCCGCCGGCAAGGCGAACGACGCGGGGCGTCCATGCCAGTCGCCGAGTGCGGTGAGCGAGCGGACGATATTGCGGTGGTCGAGCGTGCGCCCGTCATTCTCGCCGGCGCGGATCGGCACGGCGAGATTGCGCGGATCATAGCGCACCAGCCACACTGTTGCGTCGGCGGAAGCCGGCGCCGCGCCGATGGTGACGTGGCCACTGTCGGCGGCAATCTCCGGCCCCGCGGTTGCACGGGCATTGGCGGTAATCGCGGCGGCGAGCGTCGCGGCATTGCTCCCCACCACGGCGGCACGGCCGTTGATGATCACCTGCGGTGTCGATACCTGCGCGCGCCCCGCGGCCTGAGCATAGGCCCATTGCCGCGCCGTGTAATCGGGCGACGCAAAACTGTCTTTCCAGCCGAGATAATCCCAATAGGTCACCGCAAAGTTGAGCGCGAGGATACCGGGTCGATCGGTGATCGCGTTGACATTGGCATTTGCCGGCGGACAGCTGGAACAGCCCTGGCTCTGATAAAGTTCGACGACGGTCGGGCGAGCGGCGTCGAGCGGCGTTGCCGGCACCGCGGCGACCGTCGACGTCCGGGCGACCGCGACCGCCGGCGAACCGGACTGGAACGACCGCGCGGCAAGGGCAACACCGCCCATCGCCGCCAACAAACTGACGCCGATGGTCAGACGATTCGTCGACATCATTGCACGTGCGCTCCCGTTGCCGATCCGGCTCCGTTGGGCCTGGCAACCGCCACGCGGCGATATCCGCTGGGATCAGCGCCATAGGCGGCACTGAACGCGCGGCTGAAATGGCTGCGGCTGGCGAAACCGACGCTGGCGGCGATGACCTTGACCGGCAGGCGAGTCGCGGCGAGCAACTCGGCGGCGTGATGCAACCGGGTGCGCGCGACGAACGCCATCGGACTCATCGCGAGATTGTTGGAAAATTCGCGCGCAAAGGCCGAGCGGCTCATGCCGGCGACACGCGCCAGGCTGGCGACGCTGTGCGCCGCCGCCGGCCGGTCGAGAACGCTGGTCACTGCCTTGCCCAGCCGCGGATCACGCAACGAACTGAGGACGCTCGAGCCCTGCCCCTCGCTGGCGAAATGGCGACGCAACAGCACGACGAGACACGCTTTCATCAGCGCGCCCGTCAGCGCTCGGGCACCCAACGCTTCGCCGCCAATCTCGTCCAGCATTGTGGCGTAGCTTTGCCGGACCATCGCGAGATCGCTGAGATCCTCCACGAGCGGCTGTTTGACCGCGTCGAGCAAGCCGAACGACCCGGAAATGTTGGCGGCAATCAGACCGCACAGCACGCGGACATCGCCCACACCGCCCTCCGCAGCGTCGAACAACAGCAGACCGCTGCGCGTCGGCGTGCAGTTGTCGGCGGCACGCACGTCGATCGCCGGGGCAGTGTCGGCCGCCATAACCTGATGAAGTCCCGCCGGAACGACGATGATGCTGCCCGGGCCACAGCGCACTTCGGGGCCGTCACCGACCGTCAGGTGCAAAGTACCCGTAAGCACGTAGTGGACCTCAACGGCCGCGCTCGCCCCGCCGATCAGTCGAAGGCCGCGCCGCACTTCACATATCGCAAACGCGCCGACCGCAACGTCCATCGTGGTCAACAAGCGATCGAGGATTACATCTGACAAGGAACGCTCCACACGGCTTGATCGCCATATGGTTACTTCGCCCTGGAACCGGAAGTGGTTACATCCGCATCGGATACAGTTGTTTACGTTGTGAGACGATAAGGCACCGACGAGGCGCGAGAGCGTACGACATCCAGCCCCCGCCGGGCCTCAGTCGATCATCCCGGCACCCGGCTTGGCGAGCATGCGGCCGATCGCATCGAACAGCGAATCCATCGCCACCGGTTTGAACATCACTTCGTCGGCGCCCGCCGCGAGGCACCGATCCCGCAGGTCGACTGCGGTATCGGCCGTCACGATGATGACCGGCAGGTCTGCCTTCGCATCGCCGCGCGCACGAATGCGACGCAGCGCCTCGAATCCGTCCATCCCCGGCATGCGCAGATCGAGCAGGACGATATTGAAATCATGCTCGTCGATCAGCTTGAGGCCGATCTCGGCGCTCTCCGCTCCCGTCATCACCGCACCGGCAACGTCGAGCATGTCGCCGACGACCCGCCGATTCATCGGATCATCCTCAATGAAAAGGATATTCACGGCCATAGCACCTTAGGGCGGGCGGCATGAAGTGCGTTCCTCTGCTCGTGATGTCGCATTATCGGATCAAGCCGCCTGTGTGGCAAGATGGTTCGGTGCTTTATCGTCGCACGTCTTAGCGGGATAAAGCGCGGCTGCAAGCGCCGGACCCGCGATCGGCTTGGCAATGACGCGCGCCATCCCCGCAGCGGCCAGCGCCGCGCGCTGCGCATCGTCGAGACCCGCCCACAAAATCGCCATGCCCGCACCGGCATTTTCGGCGGCACGCACCAGCGCGCCCAAGGCAGCGGCAAGATCTTCGGCGGTCTTGGCTGTCGCGTCATCGACCAGGACGAACGCGATGCCGCCCGCCGCGACGCGTTCGCTCGCCTCATCGAGCGAACCGGCAAAGAGCACGTTGCCGGCGCGCGGCGCGAGAATCGCCCGCAACATGGCGCGGCTGATCGGGTTGCGATCGACGATCAGCAGCGCGCCATCCCCGCTTTCCGTCGCGACGACTTCGCCGACCGGTGCATCGACGCGCATCAGCGGCAATGTCAGGGTGAAGGTCGCGCCTTGCCCTTCCGCGCTGTCGACGGTGACCTCCCCTTTCATGGCGCGGGCGAGGTTGCGGCAGATCGACAGGCCGAGACCGGTGCCCCCGAACTTCCGGGTCGTGCCGCCATCGGCCTGACGAAAGGACTCGAAGATCAACTCATGCTTGTCGGGCGATATGCCGATGCCGGTATCCCCGACGGCGATGGTGAGGAGCGGACCTGCCGGTCCGACGGCTTCGCCCGCGCGCAAGGTGACCGACCCCGAATCGGTGAATTTGAGTGCGTTGGACAGCAGATTGAAGGCAACCTGCCGCAACCGCGCCGAGTCTCCGGCGATCCACTGCGGGCATGCGGCGAGATCGAGCTCGAAGACCAGCCCCTTGGCCTGTGCCTGTTCCTGCCACATCCGCGAAAGGTCTGTCAGCGTTGCGCGCAGATCGAACGGCGCCTCTTCCAGGGTGAGATTGCCGGTTTCCATCTTGGCGACGTCGAGAATGTCGTCGACCAGCGCGCGCATTGTGACGCCGGCACTATGAACCACGCCAATGCGGTCGCGTATCGTCTCACCAAGCGCGCGATCGGCCAGCATTACCTGGGTCATGCCAAGTATACCGTTGAGCGGGGTGCGTATTTCGTGGCTTGTCGTGGCGAGGAACTCGGTCTTGGCCGCCAGAGCCTTGCCCAACGCACTGTTGGTAGTGGCGAGATCGACGTTCGCGGCACGTACTTCGTTGCGGCTGCGGCGGATCGTGACGAGGCCAAAGCCGAGCATGGTGACGATTACCACCGTGACGACGCCAAGACCGACGAAAATGAACAATTGGGTCTGCGCGCGGGTGCGCTCGAACTCGGCCTTGCGCCGCTCTTCGTCACGCTGCAGCTTCGTGATCTTGAGTTCCTGATTGGCAAAGTCGAAGCGCGATGCCGCAAGCGCGGTGTTAGCCGAGGCAGCGAGTTCGGACGTTTTGTCGTCGAACTTTTTGAACGCCTCAAGATGGATCAGCGCCTTCTTCTCGTCGCCCAGTTTGCGATAGATGGCATAAGCAGTTTCATGCCCCTCCCGCGTGCTAAGGCTACTGTCGTCGCTATGGGCGAAGCTGCGCTCGATCAAGGTGCGGGCCTTTTGCAGGTCACCACGCTGGAACGCCGCCTGTGCAGCAATACCCCAGAATTGCTCGGTCGCCGCCGCAGCCTCGCCGCCGCCACGACCGACAGCGAATCCCTGCGCTATCGTCTGCTCGGCGGCATCGAGATGCCCGGACTTGATCTGCGAGCGCGCAATGTTGCTCAGCACGCGTGCAATAAGTACCGGATTCTTCATGGTTCGCGCGAGCGCTAACGCCTCGCGGAACTGCGCCTCAGCCTCGGCGTAGCGGCCGATTTCTTTCAGCGCATTGCCACGATTATTGTATATCTGCTGCAGCAATTGCGGCTCGCCATGATAGACGTCGCGTACTTGATCATAATATTTGAGGGCGTTGGTCCAATCTTTCGCCTCCTGATACAGCAGTGCGATGTAGAGCAGCGCGACGGCGCGGCTCCGAGTTTCGCCGATATCGCGGAAGATGTTGTGCGCGCGCTGATAGTCGTCGAGCGCGGCGGCGACATCTGTAATCGCGGTGTGATAGCCGCCGAGCGACAGCAGGATATCGCCATTGAGCTTGGTTGGGGAGCGCGCACCTGCGACTGCCGCGAGCGCTTGCTGGATCAGCGGGCCGGCATGAATCTTGTCATCGAGCCGCAGATACGCTTCGCCCTGCAGCCACTGGGTCGTCGCGATCGCTGCCGCACGCTGCGCGGCGGGCAGGCGCTCGGCAACCACGCGCGCTGCCTGGGCCTTGGCAATGGTTTGATGCGGATCGACCAGCATCGCCGCCTTGGCATCGTCGATCATCGCCTTGAAGCTCGCGGCGCTCACAACAGGGGTTGCCGGCGCGGCCGTGCAAGGGGTCGCACCGATTCCGCCCGTCAGCAGCAGCACCGCCACCAGCGATGCCAATTTCCGGGAATATGAAAAGCGGCCCATCGCCGTTACCCTGCACCCCGATACGTTAAGGCCGCGCTAAACACGGTTCGATCAGGCGCTTTTCCAGAAGCTGGCCGGCCGGGCGAACATCGTTTTGGCCTGTTCCTCGGGCGTGGCCGCCTTGTCCGCCGCGAGAAAGTGGCGAAACGCATCGATCGAAAGCGGGCGGCTGAGCAGATAGCCCTGGACCATATCGCACCCCATGACGGTCAGCAGTGCCATCGCCGCCTGGGTCTCGACGCCTTCCGCCGTGACTTCCATGTCGAGCGCATGCGCCAGGTCGATGGTCGAGCGGACGATCAGCGGATCGCGGTTGCTGCTGGTCAGCTGCAGCACGAACATCTTGTCGATCTTCAGTTCGCGCGCGGGAAGTTGCTTGAGATAGGCGAGCGACGACAGCCCGGCGCCATAATCGTCGATCGCGATCGTGATGCCGACATCGGCAAAGGTCTTGAGGTTTGCAATCGCGCTCTGCGGATCCCGAATTACCGCGGTTTCGGTAATTTCGAAGCCGATCTTCGCGCCGCTTTCCCGGACCTTCGCGCACGCTTGCTTCACGAAGCGTGCGTCGCCGAGCAATTGGCCCGAAATATTGATGAACACGGTCAATTGGTGGCCATCGGCCGCCAGCAGGCGCTGATCCTCGATCACCTTGTCGAGCGTCCAGAGCGTCAGCGCACAGATCTCGCGCGCCTCCTCGGCGACGGTGATGAAATCGCCCGGCAGGATCAGCCCCCGCTCGGGATGTTGCCATCTGACGAGCGCCTCCGCGCTCGAGATTTCCTGGCGGCGGACATGCACCTTGGGCTGGTACTGCAGGAACATCTGTCCCTGCGAAATCGCGTTGTTGAGCTCGCGCGTCAGCGTGCGACGGTCGAATGCGGGTGCGCCGATCGACAGGTCGCGCACGACGGGATGCCGTTCCGCCCGGGCGAGATCGAGCGCGCTCTCGGCTTCCTCGATGAGGCGCACTTCCTCGGTATTGCCGCGGGGTGCCGCGGCACCACCGATCAACAATTCTATCCGGTGCGGTTCGCCGTCGAGATCGAGGACGGGTTCGAACAGCGCCATGATCGCACCCGTCAGCGCCTCGAGATCGGAGAGCGCGTCGCCGTCCACCAGGACTTCAAGCTGGGTTCTACCAACTTCGCAAATGCGGACGGATGGGAAGGCTGCCAGGATTCGATCGCTGACATCGACGACCAGCATATCGGCGCGCGCAACGCCGACGTGGCGACGCAGCGCGACGAAATTGGCAATCTCGATCAGGCCGAGAAACTGCCATGATTTTACGGCCGGTGGCAGCGAAGCGAGATCGTCCAGTGTGATGGCGCCGCCGGGCGACGCCAGACTCGTGGCATCGATCGCGCCGAACGAAACTTCGGCGCTCTCACGACGCCAGGCACCCCGTACCGGGGCAAGCGTGGTCGAAGCGAGCCATCGGCCGGAAAGCCTGCTCGCCGACACCGGCATACCGAACTTCTGTGCTGACTGGCCCATCACCTTCAGGGGCTAGCACGCGACATTGAACGAACCCTTAAGCCGCCGTGATCGCACGCGAAACGGCCCCGCAATGCGGTTGCTTTATCCTTAACTTTCAATTAATAAACGACGGCACTCTCACGGGTGCGACAAGGGAGAAAGCGAATGCTTCGTTTCATTCTTGCGCTCATCTACGGCGACAACATCCGCCCCTGGTAAGCGCTCCGATCGGCCCGATATGCCGGCATTTTTCTTGATTTTTGAGAGATTTGCCGGCACGTCGGGTCGATACCTTCCCCGTCTTCAAAGACCCTGAAATTGCCGCGGCGAACGCACGGCATAGCGTTGAGACTGGGGCACCGTCCCGATTCGGGATTCTGGTGATAAGTGGCGACGTTTCGCAATTTTTTCGCGAACTTTTTTACACATGGGCGATCACGCTCGATCGTCGCATCAGGTCATCGTTGCGTTGGACCGCTGCGCGCCTCGCGCCAACCGCCACCCATTGCCTTGAAGAGCGATGCGGTATCCTGCCGCAACTGCGCGTCGCTGGCGGCGAGCTGTTCACGGGCGACGAGCAACTGGGTCTCCGCGTTGAGCACACTGTCCTGTGCGACCAGCCCGGTGCGATACTGCGCGTCGATCGCCTGGGCGACGCGGCCGGCATCCTCCACTGCCTGACGCAGCGTTGCGTTGCGTTGCCGTTCCCGATCGAGCCGAACCAGCGAATCCTCGACATCGCGCAAGGCACCGAGAACGGTCTGCTGGTAACGTGCATAGGCCTGGACGCGATCCTCCTTGCGCATGCCGACGGTTGCCTTGCGCCGTCCCCAATCCAGCAGCGGAAAGCTGATGCCGGCGCTGGCCGATGCCTGGACGCTGCCCGTCGAAACGAGATTGCCGAGCGACATCGAAAGAAGTTGGGCGACACCCGTGAGGCTGATCTTCGGATAGAGATCGGCAACCGCCACGCCGATATCCGCCGTCGCCGCGGCGAGCTGACGCTCCGCTGCACGAATGTCCGGCCGACGGCGCAACAACGCCGAGGGCAAATCGGGAGGTACGATCGGTATCGCCGAAGGCGCGACATGGGGCGCTTGCAACGCGCTGGGCAGGCTTTCAGGCGCCACGCCCAGCAAGATGGCAAGCGCGTGCAGGCGGACCTGCGCATCGGCGCGAACCGGCTGCAATCTTGCTTCGAGCGTGGTCAGCGCGCCACGCTGGCGCGGAACGTCGACCCCCGGCGAGAGCCCGACCTGTGCGACATGCGCAGCGATTTCCTGCGCGCGGCGCTGCCGCGTCAGCTCCTGCTCGCCGAGCGCCAGTTGATCCTGATCGAGCCGCAGGGAAAAATAGGCTTGTGCAACCTCGGCGGCGAGCGTCACCGCCGCGTCGTCGAGGCTCCAGTTCGCTGCCTCGGCCCGTGCCGATGCCGCCTCCACGCCGCGGCGCTCGCCGCCGAACAGATCGATCTCCCAGCTGGCATCGAAGCCCACGGCATAGGTCGTGATGCCGCTGCCCGGCAGGGCGACGCCACCGCTTGACCCGCTTCCCGACCCCGAGCCGCTTCCGCCCGAAAAGAGCCGTGCGAGCGACGAGAAGCCGGCATTCTTGCTGAACTCGACATGACTCGCGTTGGCGCTGGCATCAACCGTTGGCTTACCGACCGCACCGGCGGCGATCTCCTGGAGCCGCGCCTGGCGCACGCGTGACGCCGCGATGGCGATGTCGGGATTGTCTTTGAGCGCGCGCGTGACGAGCCCGTCGAGCACCGGGTCGCCGAACGCCGTCCACCACTGTGCGGGGTCGATCGCCGTGCCGGACGCGACTGCGGGCTGCGGCCCGGCGAATGCCGGCGGGACTGCCATTTCGGGCGGCGCGTAATTCGGCCCGACGGTGCACGCAGTGGCGAACAAGGCGGCAAAGGGGGCGGCGAGGCTCTTGCGCATCAATGCATCATTCCCTGTTCCTTGCCGCCACCTCTTGGCGGGCGCATCAGCAGCACGAGCGGCGTCACGACCAGCACGACGATCATCAGCGAGCGGAACACGTCGAGAAACGACAGCATCGCCGCCTGGCGCTGGACCTGACCATAAAGCACAGCGAGCGGCGTCGTCTGGTCCCCCGCCCCGCCAAAGGCATCGGATGCCTTGCCGATCCAGTCATTGTAGTTCGGGTCGATCGGGCTGAGCTTCTCGACCAGTGACGCCTGGTTGCGCTGCAGCGAACTGGCGAACATCGTCTGCGCCGTCGATATCCCGATCGTCCCGCCGAGATTGCGCGCCACGTTGAGCAGGCTCGACGCCTGCGCCGTCTTGTTCTGCGCCAGGCCAACATAGGCCACCGCGTTGATCGGCACGAACAGGAAGGGCAGCGCCATCGCCTGATAGAGCCGAGCGAGCGCGGCGTCCTGAAAGGTGATGTCGGGCGTCAGATGCGACATGTTCCACAGCGCGATCGCCTGGATGAGCAGCGCGGGAATCAGCAACAGCCGCGGATCGACCTTGCCGGTCAGGCGTCCCGCAAAAGGCACGGCGACGAGCGTCGCGATACCGCCCGCGGTCAAGGCGAGACCCGCCTGAAACGAGGAATAGCCGAGCACCTGCTGCAACATCTGCGGAATGAGCTGGGTCGTGCTGAACATGATCATGCCGACCACGCCCATCACCAGCAGCGTCAGCGAGAAATTCCGGTTTTTCAGCAACCGCAGGTCGATCACCGGATCCTTGTGGTTGAGTTCCCAGAAGACGAGCGCGATCAGCGACGACGCGGAAATCGCGGCCGTCGCGACGATGAAGCCGCTGGCGAACCAGTCCTCGCGCTCGCCGCGGTCGAGCGTCAGTTCGAAAAAGCCGAGGCCAAGCGCGACCAGCAGCACGCCGATATAATCGATGCGCAGGCCGCCCGCGAGCTTCTCGGCGCGGTCCTGCTTCACACGCTCGGGCTCGTCGACGAAGATTTCGGCGAGGATGAAGGCGGCGATACCCACCGGCACGTTGATCAGGAAGACCCAGTGCCAGCTCGCCATCTCGGTGATGTAGCCGCCCAGCGTCGGCCCGAGCACTGGCCCCACCACGACGACGATGGCAAAGGCGGCAAAGGCCATGCCGCGCTGTTGCGGCGGAAAGGTATCGGCCAGCATTGATTGCTCGACCGGCGCGAGGCCCCCGCCGCCGATACCCTGAAAGACCCGGGCGATGACCAGCGTCGAAAGATCGGGTGCGAGGCCGCACATCAGCGACGACAGCGTGAACAGCGCGATCGAGATGAGGAAGTAGCGCTTCCGCCCGATCGCGTCGCTGAGCCAACCCGAAATCGGGATGATGATCGCATTGGCGACGAGATAGCTGGTCAGGACCCACGTCGCCTGGTCGGTGCTGATCGACAGGCCGCCGGCAATATGATCGAGCGAGACGTTGGCAATCGAGGTGTCGAGCACCTCCATGAAGGTCGGGATACTGATCAGCGCGACGATCAGCCACGGACTATAGGATCCGGCGGCGGACCGCTCGCCGTTCCACGGCGCCACGGCGGCGCTCGCCACCTCAGCGCCCCCCGAGCTTCACCGTCGGGACGACCGACATGCCGGGGCCGATCGGATATTTGCGCGGATCGGGTCCGCCCTTCACGTCGAACTCGATACGCACCGGGACACGCTGCACGACCTTGACGTAATTGCCGGTGGCGTTTTGCGGCGGCAGCAGTGCGAAGGCCTGGCCGGCGCCGCGCTGGATGGAATCGACATGGCCCTTGAAAGCGACGTCGGGATAGGCGTCGACCTTGATCGTCACCGCGTCGCCGATGCGCATGTGGCGCAACTGCGTTTCCTTGAAATTGGCCGTGACCCAGACATGATCGGGGATGATCGCCATCAACTGCGTGCCCGGGCCGACGAACGAACCGACATTGACCTGGCGGTTGACGACCTGCCCGGCGATCGGCGCGGTCAGCCGGTTGTCGCCCAGCGTGACTTGCGCCTGGCGCACTTGCGCCTGGCGCGCAGCGATCAGCGCCTGCGATGCCCCGATCTGTCGCCGCGCCACTATGATCTGGGCCTCGGCGCTGTCGACCTGGCGCCGCGCCGCCATCGCCTCCGCGGCCGCCGACCGCGCCTGCGCCCGTGCTTCGTCGAGCTTTTGCGCGGCGATGGCGCTGGGATCGAGGCGATGCAGCGCCTCGTAGCGCGCGAGATCCTGGACTGCCTTGATCGACGTCGCGAGCGGCGCGCGAGCCTGCGCCGCCGCCTGATCGCGCGTCGCCTGCGCGGCAACGATCTGCGCGCGTGCCTGGTCCAGCTGTGCCTGGGCCTGGGCGCTATTGGCACCCGCCTCGGTGACACGCGCTTCGGTGCCGGCGGCATCGATCACGGCGAGCAGCTGACCGGGCTCGACATGCCGGTTGTCGGCATCGGCGACGAAGCGCAGCGTTCCGGCGACCGTCGGCGCAATACGCACGATATGCGCATCGACAAACGCATCGTCGGTCGATTCATATTGCTGTTCGTGCAGATAATAGAGCGTGCCGCTGATCGCGATGGCCGCGATCACCGTGACGAGGATGATCCAGAATAGTGGCTTGCTGAAGATCGAAGGCTTGCCCGCGCCTTTGCCATCTGCTTCCGACCCGGCGTCGACCGCATTGCCCGAGGATGACGGGGTGTCCTGATTGTCGCTCATTGCGGCTCCTGCTCGGCGGTCAGCGTATCGAGGGTTGCGTCGATGTTCGTCGCCACCCGCGCCTTGATGGCGCGGATGTCCGCAGCGTCGAAATCACTGCTCTGCAACAGCTTGAGGCATGAGGCGCGCGAGGCGCGCAACACGATCACCTGGCCGAGCAAGGTTATGCTCGCGACGCGTGCCACCTTCGCGTCGCGCCGTCCGGTGGCGACGCGCACCAGGGCGACGATGCGCTCCATCATGCGGCCCATCATGCCGCTCCAGATCCGCTCGAAGGCCGCCGTCGGGTTGATCTGCTCACGGACGATGAACAGCGACCACAGCGCACTCTGGTCGCCGATCATCTTGTCGATGAAGCGATCGATGATGTGATGGATCATGCGCCGCGCCTCGTCCGGGCGCGGCTCGCCGACATCATCGAGGATCGGGTCGCCGATCATGTCGCGCCCCATATGTTCAGCAATATGATCGGCGACGGCGAGGTACAGCCCCTCCTTGCCGCCATAATGATAGGTGATCGACGACATCACGGTCCCCGCGGCGGCGGCGATTTCACGCGTGCTCGCGCCCTCCAGCCCCTTCAGGCTGAATTCGCGCGCCGCAATGTCGAGAAGCCGCTGCTGAACCACGGGCGGCCGATTAGTTCGGTCGAACGAACAATGCAACACTCCGCGCAAAAACGTCCGCCCATTCTTAAACGGGCGAACGGGCGAGCTGTTCCATCGTGACGATTAGGCCGCGACCGGCTCCTTCGCCGGTGCGGCGACCACGGCCGCCGGCACGGGGTTCGAAAACTCCATGTCATCGTCGACCGAGCCGAATTTCAGCGTGACGAGGTCCTTGGCGTAATTCTGGTAGAGCTTCCACGGCTTGCGGTCGCCCTGCTTGGGGAACTTCTCCATCGCACGCGTGACATAGCCCGAGCTGAAATCGAGGAACGGCTCGGGCTCGAGCGGCGCGCCGGTGATGCGCGGCGTCGCCTGGCGCAAGCCGCGTGCTTTCATCGTGTTGAGCAGGCGGCAGACATAACCGCAGGTCAGGTCGGCCTTCAGCGTCCAGGACGCATTGGTATAGCCGAACGACGACGCCAGATTGGGCACGTCGCTATACATCATGCCCTTGTAGTTGAAGGTCTTGGACAGATCGACGGGCGCGCCGTCGACGCTGAACGCGACGTCGCTGAGCAGTTGCAGTTCGAGCCCCGTCGCGGTGACGATGACGTCGGCGGGCAGAACCTCGCCCGATTCGAGCTTGATGCCTTCGGGCACGAAGCGTTCGATCCGGTCGGTGACGACCGACGCCTTGTCGCTGCGCAGCGCCTCGAACAGGTCGGCGTCGGGCACCAGGCACAGCCGCTGATCCCAGGGATTGTAGCGCGGCGTGAAGTGCTTGCCGACGTCATAGTCGGGGCCAAGCTCCTCGCGGACCATCGCGATCAGGCGCTCCTTGGTCTTCTCCGGGCGCTTGCGAGCGAGGTTGTAGAAGAACATCTGGAACAGCACGTTGCGCCAGCGCACCAGCCCATAGGCCAGTTTCGACGGCAGATGGCGCTTGAGCCGGTTGGCGAAGCTGTCCTCGGCCGGGCGCGACACGACATAGGTCGGCGAGCGCTGCAACATCGTTACGTGCGCGGCACTCTCGGACATTGCCGGCACCAGCGTCACCGCGGTCGCACCGCTGCCGATCACCACGACGCTCTTGCCCGAATAGTCTAGGTCCTGCGGCCAGAATTGCGGATGGACGATCCGACCAGCGAAATCCGCCGCCCCGGGGAAATCGGGCGTGTGGCCCTGCGCGTAATTATAATAGCCTGAGCACATGTGGAGGAAGTTGCAGGTAAAGGTCACCGGCCCGTCCGGCGTATCTGCCTCGACCGTCCAGCGCGCGTCGGGCGTCGACCAGTTGGCGCGCTTGACGTGATGGCGATAGCGGATGCGGCGATCGATGCCGTACATCCGCGCGGTTTCGTTGACATAGTTGAGGATCGACGGGCCGTCGGCAATTGCCTTGGCCTCGGTCCATGGGCGGAAGGCATAGCCCAGCGTGTACATGTCCGAATCGGAGCGGATACCCGGATAGCGGAACAGGTCCCAGGTCCCGCCCATCGCCTCGCGCCCCTCGAGAATCACAAAGCTCCGGTCGGGGCAACGCTCCTTGAGATAATAGCCCGCGCCGATACCGGATATTCCGGCGCCCACCACAACCACGTCGAAATGTTCTGCTGTCATCGTCGCCTCCACAATACCCGATATTCGATTTTTCTCGGGACGCAAAGAGCGGGTGTCCACTTAATGGCGAAATCAGCCGGTCACAGGGTCCAGCGCGGCGGCGGCAATCTCGATCCGGTCGAGCATCGTCCGGAACCGCGCCAACTCGTCGGACGTGAACCCGGCGAAGATGCGCGCCTCCAGTTCCAGTGCCTTGGGCGCAACGCTTTCGTAGAGCGCCCTGCCCGGCCCGGTCAGCGACAGCAGGTGCGAGCGCTGGTCGCCGGGATTGGGCTTGCGCTCGACGAGCCCGCGCTCGACCAGCGCGATCGCCGCGCGACTGACGCTGACCTTGTCCATGCGGGTCGACGCGACCAACGCCTGCTGCGTCACGCCGCCGGCTTCGGCGATCACCGCGACCAGCCGCCATTCCGGAATGCGCAGCCCGAACATCGCGTGATAGGCCGTGGCGACCGCCTCCGACACGCGGTTCGACGCGATCGACAGTCGATAGGGCAGGAACTGGTCGAGCTTTAGCTGGGTCATTGCCGTCCTCCGCCCGGCGTGATGGGCGAGCGGCGGCGCGGAAACAAGTTCGCGACGGCGTTGTTTCGATGGACGGACTCGCCGAATCGCGATATAGTTTCAACTGATACTAAATCCGGAGCCTCCCCGATGACCGATCGCCAAGACAATCCCATGGGCCTCGACGGCTTCGAATTCGTCGAATTCACCGGACCCGACCCCGATGCGCTGGCCGATCTGTTCGTCAAGATGGGCTTCACCCATGTCGGCACGCACCGCTCGAAGAATGTCCGGCGCTATGCGCAGGGCGACATCAACTTCCTGCTCAACATGGACGCCGGCGGCCAGGTCGCCGATTTCCGCAAGGAACATGGGCCGTCCGCCAACGCGATGGCGTTCCGCGTCGCCGATGCGGCCAAGGCGCTCAAGCTGGCGGTCGAGCGTGGCGCGACGCCGGTCGAGGGCAAGGTCGGCCCGGCCGAACTCAACATCCCGGCGATCGAGGGGATCGGCGGCGCCAATCTCTATCTCGTCGACCGGCGTGGCGCAGCAACGATCTACGACATCGATTTCGAGCCTGTCGCGGGCAGCGGCGCGGACGATCACAGCGTCGGCCTTCACACGCTCGACCATCTCACGCACAATCTGCAGCGCGGCCGGATGGATTATTGGGCGAATTATTACGAGCGCATCTTCAACTTTCGCCAGATCCGCTATTTCGACATCGAGGGCCAGGCGACCGGCCTTTTCTCCAAGGCGATGACCGCGCCCGACGACAAGATCCGCATCCCCTTGAACGAAAGCCAGGACGAGCATTCGCAGATCGAGGAGTTCATCAAGGACTATAAGGGCGAAGGCATCCAGCACCTCGCGCTGGCGACCGACGACATCTTCGCCACCGTCGACAGGCTGCGCGCCAATGGCATCCGCTTCCAGACCACGCCGCAAACCTATTTCGACCTGATCGACAAGCGCCTGCCGGGCCACGGCCACGACATCGAGGAAATGCGCAAGCGCGACATCCTGATCGACGGCGCGCCGGAAACAGGTGGTGGGCTGCTGCTGCAGATCTTCACCGAGAACATGGTCGGGCCGATCTTCTTCGAGATCATCCAGCGCAAGGGCAATGACGGCTTCGGCGAGGGCAATTTCAAGGCGCTGTTCGAAAGCATCGAACTCGACCAGATCCGGCGCGGCGTGGTGCCGGGCGTGGTCGAGGCGTAATTTGACCTCCCTCTCCCCTCAGGGGAGAGGGTTGCGCAGACTTGGTCCGCGTCCTTCACGCGGGCCTAGTCGGAGCTGGGCGAGGGGTGGTGGCGCTCTTGCGCCGCGCGGTCGCGGAGCGACCGCTCACCCCTCTCCCAACCTCCGCTAGGCAGCAAGCTGCCAAGCTACGGTATCCCTCTCCCCTTTCAGGGGCGAGGGAAAGGAGAGAAGATGACCGATCCCAATTACATGACAGGCTTCGGCAACTATTTCGCGACCGAGACGGTACCCGGCGCCCTCCCCGTCGGCCGCAACTCGCCGCAAAAGCCGCCCTTCGGCGTCTACGCCGAGCAGCTGTCCGGAACCGCCTTCACCGCGCCCCGCCACGAGAACCACCGCTCCTGGCTCTACCGCCTGCGCCCGTCCGCCGCGCACCCCGCCTTCACGCGCTATGACGGCGCGCCCTTGTTCGCGCGGGGAGTCAGCGACGCTCCCCTCGCCCCCAACCGGCTGCGCTGGAGCGCGCTCGATATCGAGGACGCCGACTGGCTCGACAGCCTGACGACGATGATGGTCGCCGGCGATGGCGGCCCGGCCAGCCAGGCAGGGGTGGCGATGCACGTCTATCGCGCGCGACGCGACATGGTGAACCGAGCGTTCGTCTCGGCCGACGGCGAGATGCTGATCCTGCCCGAACAGGGCGCGCTACGACTCCTGACAGAATTCGGACGCATCGATGTCGCGCCCGGCCAGATCGCGCTGATCCCGCGCGGCGTGCGCTTCCGCGTCGAACTGCCCGACGGCGCGGCGCGCGGTTATGTCGCGGAAAATCACGGTTCGCCCTTCCGCCTCCCCGATCTCGGCCCGATCGGCGCGAACGGTCTCGCCAATCCGCGCGACTTCGAGACGCCTGTGGCGTGGTTCGAGGATGTTGAGGGCGAGTATCAACTCGTCCAGAAATTCCTCGGCGATTTGTGGAGCACGCCGCTCGGCCGCTCCCCACTCGATGTGGTGGCGTGGCACGGCAACTACGCGCCGTGCCGCTACGACCTGGCGCGCTTCAACACGATCGGCACGGTCAGCTTCGACCATCCCGATCCGTCGATCTTCACGGTGCTGACATCGCCGAGCGACGTGCCCGGGACGGCGAACGTCGATTTCGTCATCTTCCCGCCGCGCTGGATGGTCGCCGAGGACACCTTCCGTCCGCCCTGGTTCCACCGCAACACGATGAGCGAGTGCATGGGGCTGCTCTACGGCGCCTATGATGCCAAGGCGGAGGGCTTCCAGCCCGGCGCACTGTCGCTGCACAACCAGATGAGCGGACACGGCCCCGATGTCGCCAGCTGGCAGGGCGCGAGCAAGGCAGACCTGCAGCCTTATAAGATCGAGGGCACGATGGCCTTCATGATCGAAAGCCGCTGGGTGTTCCGGCCGACCGACCATGCGTTGCAGACCGGCACGCTTGACGCGGATTATGACGCGGTGTGGACTGGGTTCCCCAAGGCGACGTTGCCCCGCTGAACGCCAGCGCCTACTTCATCTGCCGCTTCGCGCTCGCGACCGTCGCCTTGCCGTAAGGCGGCTTGAGCCCGGCGAGCTTGGCGACGTCGAGCTTCGCCTGCTTGTAGATCGCCTTGGCGTGGCTGAAGGTGCGGAAGCCCTCGGCACCATGATAGGCGCCCATGCCCGACGGGCCGATGCCCCCGAACGGCAATTCCTCCATCGAGAGATGGAAGATCACGTCGTCGAGCGTCACGCCACCCGAGATCGTCGTATCGAGCACGCGCCGGCGCTCGCCCTCGTCGTTGCCGAAATAATAGAGCCCGAGCGGCCGGTCGCGGCGATTGACCTCGCCGATCGCCTGGTCGATCCCGTCGTAACGGCGGATCGGCATGATCGGGCCGAAGATTTCCTCCTGCATCACGGTCATGTCGTCGGTCGCGTTGCGGACGATGTGCAACGGCATCTTGCGCGCGTTGGAGGCCGAGAAATCCTCGTTGCCCGGATTGACCGTGTCGATCGTCGCGCCCTTGGCGCGCGCGTCGTCGAGCCAGTCGTTGAGGCGCTGGAAATGCCGGTCGTTGATGATCGCGGTATAGTCGGGATTGGCGAGCAGCGTCGGGTACATCGCCGTGACCGCCGCCTTGAGGCCATCGACCACCGCCTCCTCCTGCGCCGATGGCACCAGCATGTAATCGGGCGCGAGGCAGATCTGGCCGGCGTTGAGCATCTTCCCCAGCGCCACGCGCTCGGTCGCCCGCGCCATGTCGACGCCCTTGCCGAAGATCACCGGCGACTTGCCGCCGAGTTCCAGCGTAACCGGCGTCAGATTGTCGGCGGCGGCATGGAGGATATGCTTGCCGATGCCCGTCGCGCCGGTGAAGATCAGGTGATCGAACGGCAGCTCGGCAAAGGCCTTGCCCACCTCGGATCCGCCCGAGATGAAGGAGAGTTCATCGGCCGCGAAATAGCGCGGGCACAGTTCTTCGAACAGCGCCGCGACGCGCGGCGTAAACTCGCTGGTCTTGACCATCGCGCGGTTGCCCGCGGCGAACACCCCGGCGAGCGGCGACATCACCAGATTGACCGGGAAATTCCACGGCGCGATCACGCCGACCACGCCCTTGGGCTGATATTCGACCCACGCCCTGGCGCCGAGCAGGCCGAGCGGAAACTGCACCGGGCGCTTGTCGCGGCGCGACCAGCGATCGAGCGACTTGAGCGCATGGTTGATCGGCGCGACCGACGCGGCAATGTCGGTGATCAGCGATTGCTCGCGGCTGCGATGGCCGAAATCTTCCGACAGCGCGTCGCAGAAGGCGTCGCTATGCTCGCGCAACATCGCCGCGGCGCGCTTGAGGCGATCCTTGCGTACGGCCAGGCCGACCGGCAACTCGGCCATGAACGCGGCGCGCTGCGTCGCGAGAATCTCGTGCATCGTCGTCATCTTGCCCCCCTCAGGTACAACCGATCATCCCCGCGACCGGCAGCACCACGCCATCCTTGCCCTCGCGGTCGAGCCGCAACACTGCCTCCGGCACCGCCCCGCCGTCCTTGAGGTCGGCGCGCGTCTTGACGCTCATCACCAGCGTCGCGGTCGTCGTGCCCGCACGATATTCGGCCGTCTCGGCAAAGCCGAACCCGGCCGCGCCGTGCTGGCTGTCGCGCGGCAGGTCGGTGACCGACCCGTCGATCGACAACCGCAATAGCGCCGGGTCCGCGCTGACCATCGCGACCAGCGTGCGGGTCGCGCCAGTGCTCCACAGAAAGGCGGCACAACCGTGCGGTGGCAGCGTCTGGCGCGGCAGCGCGCCCAGCGGCAGGCCGTCGGCCGACGCCGGCGGCACGCTTTGGGCGAGAAGCAACGCGGACAGGATCACGGCAATGCTCATGCCGCACTGCCTAGCAGGAACAACCATGCCGGGTAAGCCGCGATCGCCAGCAGCGCGCCGAACGGCACGCGATCGTCGAGCTTTGCCGGACGCCCCGCGATCATGCCGACCAGCACGACGGCGAGTCCCGTCAGCGCGGCAATCAGTAATATGACCGGCAGCATCGCCCAGCCCAGCCACAGGCCGATCGCACCGAACAGCTTGGGATCGCCGCCGCCAAGCCCCTCGCGCTTGCGCCACAGGCGATAGGCCTGGCCGACTGTCCACAGGCCGGCAAAACCGGTGAGGCCACCGATCAGTCGATCGGTCAGCAGCGGATCGATCCCGATCGCGCCTGTGATCACGCCGCCCAATGCGAGCGTCGCGGTGAGCCGGTCGGGCAGCCAATATGCGGCGATATCGAGCGCGGCGAGCGTCAGCAACAGCCAGCCAAAGGCCGCGCCGGCGACCGCCACCGGGCCCGGTACGGCGACGCCCGCCAATATCCCGATGGTGGCGGCTGCGAGTTCAATCTGCCAGTGGCGCGGATCGATCGGCGCGGCACAATGCCGGCAGCGCCCGCGTGTGGAAAGCGCACTCAGCAGCGGCATGAGGTCGCGCGGCCCGAGCGCCCTGTCGCAAGAGTCGCAGTACGAGCGACCCGACAGTACCGATCGCCCGGCTGGCCAACGGATCACCAGTGTTGCAAGAAAACTGCCAATGATCGCGCCGAGCACGCCCAGCGCGACCGGCCACCCCCAGCCATCAGCCACTGCGTTTCTTACGGATCAGGTAGCGATAGACGCCGAGCAGGTTGATCCCGAACAACACGGCATTCTGCGTGCCGAGCGCCCAGTCGTGCGACAGCGCGGCACCGGCGAACCAGGCGACCGACGAGCCGACGAACAGGACGAACCCCCAGCCCGTCACCTTGCGCCCCGAATCGAGCGAGACCATCAGCGCGGCGATGATGCCGCTGCCCGAGGCCAACCATTTGAGCACGGTGATCAATGTTTGCATCGGGCGGAGATAGGCGGATGTGACGGGCACGTCTGCCGATAATTTGCGCGCAGGACGGGTCTTGCCGCTCGCTAATTCTTTCCGTTTACGTTAAGCAGGAGCCATGATGGCCCCCACCTTCGCGTCGCACACCTACAATGTGGAGATCGACCCGGCCGACATCGACTTCATGGGTCATGTCAACAACGCCAGTTATCTGAAATGGGTGCAGGCGGCGGTGATCAATCACTGGCAGCGTTTCGCGCCGGCCGAGGCGGTCGCCGAGCATCTGTGGGTCGCGCTCAAGCACGAGATCACCTACCGCAAGCCGACCTTTCTCGACGATGTCGTGATTGCGACCGTGCTGCTCGAAAAGGTCCAGGGCGCGCGCGCTTTTTACGAGACCGTCATCCGACGCGGCGAGGAAGTGCTCGCCGAAGTCAAGTCGAGCTGGTGCTGCCTCGACGCGCAGACGCTGCGCCCCGCACGGGTCGCGCGCGAGGTGATCGAGCAATTCTTCAAGCGCTGATCGGCGCGGCGCGGCGCGAATACCGCCGGTGCGTTTGTAAATGACCGGCAGCGCGACTAGATCGCGGGCACGTCATTCCCGCAGAGGTCGCCCGCATGTCCACCGATCCCGTCGTCATCCTGTCCTATGCCCGCACCCCGATGGGCGGCCTGCAAGGCGCGCTGTCGGGCGCCACGGCGACCGAACTCGGCGCGACCGCGGTCGGCGCTGCGGTCGAGCGTGCGGGCCTCTCGGGCGAGGCGATCGAGAAGATCTATATGGGATGCGTGCTGCCCGCCGGTCTCGGCCAGGCGCCCGCGCGCCAGGCGGCGCTCAAGGCCGGTCTGCCGAACCATATCGAAGCGACGACGGTCAACAAGATGTGCGGGTCGGGCATGCAGGCGGCGATGATGGCGGCCGACGCGCTCGCCGCCGGCTCGGCCGACCTCGTCATTGCCGGTGGTATGGAAAGCATGACCGGCGCACCCTATCTCACGCTGCGCCATCGCGGCGGTGCGCGCATCGGCCATGACCGGCTGATGGACCATATGTATCTCGACGGCCTCGAAGACGCCTATGAACCGGGCCGCCTGATGGGCAGCTTCGCCGAGGAAACCGCGCAACATTATCAGTTCACCCGCGAGATGCAGGACGCCTATGCGATCGCTTCGCTCGAACGCGCGCAGCGCGCCCAGACCAGCGGCGCGTTCGTGCGCGAAATCGTGCCCGTGGAGATCAAGGGCCGCAAGGGCGTCGAGACCGTCAGCCTCGACGAACAGCCTGCCAAGGGTGATGCCAGCAAGATCCCGACGCTGAAGCCGGCCTTCGCCAAGGACGGCACGATCACCGCCGCCAACGCCTCGTCGATTTCGGACGGCGCCGCCGCGCTCGTCATGACGCGCGCCAGCGTCGCCGAACGGCTCGGCCTGGATCCGATCGCGCGCGTGGTGGCCAGTGCCGGCCATGCCCACGCCCCTGCCCTGTTCACCACCGCGCCGGTGTTCGCGATGCGCAAGGCGCTGGAACGCGCCGGCTGGTCGACCAACGATGTCGATCTGTTCGAGGTCAACGAAGCGTTCGCCTGCGTCGCGATGATCGCGATGCATGACCTCGGGCTCAGCCACGACGTCGTCAACGTCAATGGCGGCGCCTGCGCGCTAGGCCATCCGATCGGCGCGTCGGGCGCGCGGATCATCGCCACCTTGCTGTCGGCATTGCAGGCGTCGGGCCAGAAGCGCGGCCTCGCCTCGCTGTGCATCGGCGGCGGCGAAGCGACCGCGATGGCGGTGGAATTGATGAATTAAAGCCACCGATCCTGCGCCTGCAGAACCGGCTCAGCCCAATGTCATAGTGTAATAGCGGCTGAAACCGGTGTCGGTGTAGTCGGCGAAGGGCCCGGTCTCGGTGAAGCCAGTCCGCTCGTATAATGCGCGCGCCGGCGCGAAGGCGTCTGTGGAACCCGTCTCCAGGCTGATCCGACGATAGCCCTGCCCTCGCGCTTGGGCGAGCAGGTGATCCAGCATGATGCCGGCCACGCCGCGCCGCAGCTGCGCTGGCGCGGTGCGCATCGACTTGATCTCGCCATGGCTATCGTCGAGCCGCTTGAGCGCACCCATGCCGAGCAGGTTTGCACCCTCCCATGCCGTCCACAAACTCACGGCCGGATCGCGCAGCCCCGACAGGTCGAGCGCGAACACCGCACCGGGCGGCGAGTTCTCGAACGCCGAGCGCAAATGCAGTTCGAGCAACCCGAGCACCTGCGGATGCGTCAGTTCGTCGGGCACGATCCGCCAGCCAAGCGCGCTCAGTTGATCGCCTCCTGCGGGTCCACACCCCACAAATGGTTGGTCTCGACGAAACCACCCCGCCCATGGACATCGAAATAGCACCAGCCGCGCGCACATTTGCTCAGCCGCCCGACCACACCCGGCGCCGCACGCCACAGGATCTTGCCGCCGAAGCGCGGCGAATCACGCAGCTCGGCAACCATGCCCATTACCAGTGCGGTACGCTTTTCGCTGACCAGCGCGCCCATGATCCAGCCCTGCGTACCGCTCGGATCCTCGACCTTGTACCACGCGCCATGATCGTAGATGTCGAGCACCTTCACCGGCAGGTCGGCGCGCCGGAACAGCCAGCTGGCGGGATAGGTCCGCCCGGGGCCGGTACGCATGCGTGCCTTGCTCGCCGCGATCGAGCCATAATAGGGCGTCTTCTTGTTCACCAGCCCGGCCAGCGCGGGCGCGACGCCGGCGATGGTGAGGGCGATCGCCAGCCCCCATGTCGTCGCCTTGCTTCCGATCCGCATTCATCCGCCCTTTTTTCCGGTCGACCGATATCTACCGCGTCGTCGCACGCCGCATCAACCACCGTTGACGCGGCCGCGCACCTCCGCCAAGCCGCATCCGTGCCCGAAATGAGACGCGTAGCGAACCCCAGGGTGATCGTCACCCGCGAACTGCCCGATGCGGTGATGGACCGCATGGAGCAGCTGTTCGACACGCGCAACAATCGCGGCGACGCGGCGATGACGCGCGACGAACTGGCGGCTGCAATGGCGGACTGCGACGTGCTCGTCCCGACCGTGACCGACCAGATCGATGCCGGCCTGATCGCCGGCGCGGGCGAACGGCTGAAGCTGATCGCCAATTTCGGTGCGGGCGTGAACCATATCGACCTGCGCGCGGCGCGGGCGCGCGGGATCATCGTCACCAACACGCCCGGCGTGCTGACCGAAGATACCGCCGACATGACGATGGCGCTGATCGTCTCCGTGCCGCGGCGGCTCGCCGAGGGCGAAAAGCTCGTCCGCTCGGGCCAGTGGAAGGGCTGGAGTCCTGGCGGCATGCTCGGGCACCGCATTGGCGGCAAGGCGCTCGGCATCGTCGGGATGGGCCGGATCGGCCAGGCGGTGGCGCTGCGCGCGCGCGCTTTTGGCCTTTCGATCCACTACCACAATCGCCACCGCTTACCCGCCGTGCTCGAAGCGCAGCTCGCCGCGACCTGGCATGAGAGCCTCGACGAGATGCTCGCTGCGATCGACATCCTGACGATCCATACGCCGCGCAATGCTGACAGCGAAAACCTGATCGACGCCCGCCGCATCGCGCTGCTGCGCCCCCACGTCTATCTCATCAACGCCTCGCGTGGCGGCATCGTCGATGAGGAGGCGCTGATGATTGCGCTCGAGAATGGACGCCTGGCTGGCGCCGGACTCGACGTCTGGCAGCACGAGCCCGAGATCGATCCCCGCCTGCTGGCGCTGCCCAATGTCGTGATGACGCCGCATATGGGGTCGGCGACGTTCGAGGGCCGCATGGCGACCGGCGACAAGGTGATCGCCAACATCCGCATGTGGGCCGACGGCCACCGCCCGTTCGATCAGGTGCTCGAAGGCTGGGCGTAGCCGGCCCCAACCCGCTCTGAGCGTCAGCTGCCTGGAATCGCGTCACCCGGTTTGGAGCGTGATGCGTGAAATCTGGATCACGATATGCGTAGCAGCGCTATCTTCCTGACTTCCCCGGCGAAGTGTTTAGACCGGAGACAAGGTAGACACCTGTTCGGAGACATGGTGGACGGATTTGACGATGTTTTGTCGCAGGTCGACCTGCGACAAAACATGTCGGCGATAGCAGAGATCGAACACGCCATCGGCGTTGGTGGCGCGCAGGGCGAGCTGGCGGCCGACAAAGGCTTTCGAGCAGTTGATCTTGCGCCCTTTGAAGCTGAGCCAGGCGTTGTGAAGAACCTTACGGACATGGGCCTGGGGTTCGTAATCGGGCGGTGCGATGGTCTCGGGCACGGCGCGCTGGCTCATCGTGTAGCGGCTGGACGGCGTATCGAGACCGATCCCCTCATGCGGGCGGATGTCGTTGTAGACCTTGCGCCAGCGATCGAAGGCTGTCTGTGCGGTGGCGAG
>NZ_JAXOJP010000040.1:0-37031 GCF_036663795.1 Parasphingomonas halimpatiens | reverse complement strand
CAGCTGTTCGCCAAGGTCAAACACTGGATGCGCAACGCCCAGGAACGTAGCCACGACGCTACATGGCGGCGCGTCGGTCAACTCCTCGACATCGTCTCACCGAACGAATGCGCGAACTATCTGCGAAACTCCGGATATGCTTCCGTCTAAATGGAGCACGCTCTAGCTGTTCGACTGCTTGCCGATTAACCGCTTCTTCCAACAGCGATGTAGCTTTCCCCGTTTCCGGCGACGAACGCGCCACTCGCCAGCATGTCCTTGATTTGCTGCTGGGGAGAGGCTCGGAAATTGTGGCGGTCGTTCGACTGTGAGCGCCAATACCCAAAGCCTTGGTCAAACAAAACGATGGCCTGACTTCCATCGCGATAGCACAGCTTCAGCTTTCGACCGTGCGCTGAGCCACTGTCGTCATAGCTGCAGGTGAAATTCAGCGCTGCGGCGAGGCCTTCGACCACGTCAGCACGATCATTAGCATCCTGCCAATTGTCGTTAAGGCGGATGGCAGGACGGTGATCTCGCTCTGGCCTCAGCTGCTCGGTCCGGACCGACAACGCCAATGGTGCACCTTTGGCGACAAGCGCATCGCGTAGCGCGGCAACAGTTTGGATCATCAGTAGGACCGGCAAGGGCGCTTTGAGATAGCGGTCGGAATATTCAATGCTGATCAGTTCGCCCGGCTTCCAGAGATTTGCGGCTTCCAGCTCGCCCTGCAATAGACGTGAGACAAAGCCACCGCCGAACAGCCTGATTGCCCTGCCTGGATCGCCGCTTATGATCTTGACGCGATCACCCGCCCTAAGCTGACGTTCGAGACTGTCCTCTGCGATTGGTTCCATAGCTGGCAGGCTCGCCAGCGTCGCGGCCACCACCGGGCAGTCCCGGCCCTTGCCCCAATCGGGGCCGAGTTGCTGTGCGCCGCTATCGCGAGTGAAGAAGCCCGTAGCTGTTGCGCCCTCAAGCGCTGCAATGAGCGCAGCTCCGTTTGGCGCCGCAGCCGCGCGTCCAATCCAGAGCGTAAATCCGTGTCGGTGTGACGCGTTTCTCAAACCGCGCCGAAAGGCTTCGTCTAGCGACTCCGCGACAGCCGGCGGCAGGACAAGGCGGATCCTGGCTCCAACTTTTTCCGCAGCAGCAAAAAGCGACACGAACGGCGGCTCGGTGAGAGCACCCAGGTCGCCAATGTCCTTGAAAAAAAGCGCCGCAACATCACCCTGTCGGAGACGCCGGGCTATTGCATCGGCGGCGGGTGGCGCGAGCAAGGCGCCAGGGAGGGCAATATCGCTCGGTTCCGGTCCAGCCAGTCCTTTCAGGAGTTCCTCGACCAGCGCAAGCGCTGGAATCCGGTCAATGATCTTTTGTTGGGCATGAAGATCGTTAGTCAGCACGCAGGCCGAGCAGGCCCGCTCACATGCTGCAGTGCAATCGAGAATGCGTCGAGCTTCTAGAAGATACTCGCCGATCTCGTCCGCAAGGCGCGGTGCGTATCCGGCGCCGCCGGCACTTTGATCGAACAAGAAGATCGATAGCGTGTCCTGACAGAGCGGTGCGGCGCGTCTGTCGATACTTAGGCCCAGTTCACGGGGCTCAATGCCAAGGCGCCGCGACAACGCTTCGCGCAAAGCCGAGCCCAATGCCCAAGCGGCACCGTGATCATCAAGACCGACAGGCTGAAACTCGAGAACATCTGTAAGGACTTCGTGGCCGAGGGCGATCGGTGCCGTGATCGCATAAGTCTTCTCATTGCCGGTGCACGGGCCCTTGTGCCCCTTAAGGGGGGTAAGCGGCTGATGCTGGTTCAGGCCGTTTGAGCTCGGCTCAGCAGCGCGGCCGCAATCGAGACAGATTTGATAACCCAGCTTTTCCTCGCCCCTGGAAGAGTGAAATACCAATCCATCACTGGCGCTGCGTATCCGGCCTAGTGCTGGGTTTGGAAGGGGTTCCCACGCGGCGCGGCGTGCAGAAATGCGCGGCGCAACTGGTTCGATATAATGGACTTGGTCTGTCTCCGCATGGGGCTTGGCATACCAGTCGACGCGAAAGCCCGAGGGATCGAGAAAATCTGCGTTATCGACAGCCGGCGATCCGCAGGCTGGACAATCCAATTCCGAACTGTGCGAACATCCTGTTTCATGGCAATCTCGGCACGACCAAACCGTTCGGATACTTTGAATTTCCCGCGCACTGGCGTCGGAGGCGGGTCGCTTCCAGTTCAAGGTGACGCCGGCAGAGGTCCACACCAATCCGTCGATGACCACCTCGGCGCCCGGCGCATATTCCCGAATGGCAATATCGGTTGTGCGGCTCGGATATTCATAGCGCGTGTTGCGCCCGACCTCCTTATCCTCATCCGTAATGCTCGCGTGCCGCCGATCCTGGGTTTCGCGGCAACTATTGTCGAACAGGAGCACGGCGTTGGGAAAGCCGTGCCCCGGCAGGAGCGAAGCGTTCGCCAGTTCCTTCAGCAACGGTTCGCCAGTCATCCGCTTGGCGCGGATTTCGATGCTCTTGCGCGCCTCCGGCGCGAGGTCGACGAGCTGCTCACCCAACCGCTGCCATTGCCGGCCAAAGGAATCGCGCGCTCTTTCGAACATTTGAGCAGCGGTTTCGAGGACCGTGCTGTCCAGCGCGAGTGCAGTACCGGCGACCAACCGTTTGACTGCCGGCATCATCGCGCCCGCCGTGCTTGGTTCGCGGAGCCATGCGACGAATTGCGCTGCGGGTGGATCCTCATCAGCGGGCATCGAAAGCCCCTGCGGGAAACCATAAAAGTCGCCTACCTTGATTCGGGTGAGCTGGCCTTCGGCCGCGCGCAGCCATGCGGCGAGCAGCAATGCGTTCACGTGGCGCTGAACGATACGCGCTGAGTCCATCGTGACTTTCGGCGCGCGTAGACCACGATTTAGATAGTGCACGGGATCGCGAAAGGTCTCGCGATCTAGCGGCGTGTCACGGGCCAGGGTCAATGAGAATGAGAAGCATTGTCCGCGTCGGCCTGCTCGGCCGACCCGCTGCCGGTAGTTCGCTATCGATGGCGGCACATTGGTATTCAACACCGCTTCCACTGAACCAATATCGACGCCCATCTCCATGGTCGTCGAGCAGGTCAGCATGTTGATACGCCCGGCTTTGAACTCTCGCTCAAACTCACGCAGCCGGTGCGGCGGCTGCTGCGCGGAGTGCTCTTCGACACGGATATAGGGAGCGAACGCGGCTGCACGGTCGTGCAAGTCTCCCCACGCGCCACGGATGCGCAATGCAGCGATCTCCGGGTCAGATTCGACGAAGTGTGTAAGCTCTGCTCGCTCCTTTTCCGTACGCGGCAGCGTCACAGGCAGGCGCGGCAGGACGATAGGCTGCGGAGCGACATCTGCGTTGAGTGCCCGCCTATCGACGCCATATTGCGAACGGCCAAACAACAGCCGCGGCAAGACTCGGTGCGTAATGGGGCAAAGCCAGGCATCACGCACCGGCGCGATCCTAGCGCGCCCAATATCCAGCGCATAGGTCGACCCATCACCTTCGAGGAGAGGGCGCACCGCCCTCCAGGCGCTTTCAAGCACCTCGTTGATCTCGCCGCGATCGGCCGCGTCATTGCTGTCGAGATCCAGGCCACGTTCCAGCGCCAGGACGGCATTTGACTTGGAACCCGTCCGCGCGCGCGGCCATCGCAGATCGCTTTCTTTGCGCTTCTCCTCGTCGGGCCCGACGATGTTGCGCAGAAAGGCACGCTTTGGCAGCAGCCAGCGGGCATCTTCCCGATCGATCTGCAGCACAAAGTACGCGCGCAGTGGACTGTCCAGCATATAATAGAGGAAGGCGCGCCATTCTTCGATCGTCCGGTTCTTCCGCCGGAACGCATCGGGGAGGCTGGACTCGGCAAGCTTTTCGATCCGGTCGAACGTAAGCTGGGCAAATCCCAGTGTCTCAAGCGCATTAGCCCTGCGCGGACGGCGGGCAAGTTCGCGCAGGAGGAGAAAGTTGGCGAGCGCCTTTGGTTGCGTGTGGTACCGCTCGTCTCGATCTAGATCCCAGACGTTACTGATCCACTCGGTGACCAACGGTTCATCAGCGATCGCGCGCACGGCCTCGTGCCATGTGATCGGTTCAGCCGCGCTTGCACCGTCGAGCTTCGCTCGTGCCGCGTCGAGCGAAGGTTGCAGCAGCGGTTCTGACTTTGCCAGTTCGGTTAGCTTCGAAACCGTCGCCTCAAGGATGGCGCGTTCTTCGGGGACGATATCCGCCGATGCGGCTCGTCGCTGAACCATATGGTAGACCAGTGCTCGGACGGCTCCGCGTTCCGACATCGTCTCAATGCTCGCCGCAAAGCGAGCGGTACCCTGTCTGCTGTCAGTGAAGGACAGGAGCTGCCGTCCTTCGGCTGGCGTCTCGACTGTACGCACCTGGGCTGGAGAGACGCCTTCGAGCATGGTTGGCGCGGCGTTCTGGATAAGAAAAGGAGCGCCAAATCGGAAGCTACGCAACGGGCTGGTACGTGTGTCGCTCGGTGCGGCATGGCAATGCGGGCAAGCTGGGCTGTGAAGCTCATCACTAATGCCGATCGGAGTTCCTGCCGAGCGTCGCTCAGGTAAGACACCAGTCGTCAGATCCACGGCATGATCGCGTATCTTGGCGAGTACGCGCGTGGCGATCAGCCTCCGTGTGCCCGGTATGGCCGTATCGGCGCGTTCCTCATCCGCCTCGGCCGCCTCTTCCGCGCCTTCGTCTTCACGATCGCTGGCTTGCGTAAATTCATCTTCATCGGACGGGGATTCGCCCGGAAGCAATCGATCGCCGTGCTCGAAAGCATTGAGCCAAGGCTCCCCGCATTCGCGGCAGCCAATGATTTCGAAGACAGGTGCGCGGCAATCGAAACAGACCGTCTGAAGCTCGAAGTGGACCATGCCGAACGGCCAGCCCTCAGGCCGCGCGCCAGAACAGCCGGGGTTGAGGCATGACCAAAGACCCGGCACCGAGCGAACGAAGTTGTGCACGCGCAGGGGCAAGATCGACGTGCCGCCCCGACGGCCTGCGATAGCTTCGAGAAGATCAGAAGCAGCGACGCCTCCCGAAGCGCTACTTTGCTCGACTTTGGTCAGCGCGATGCCGGTCGATTCTGCGGCACGAACGATATGTTGAACCAAGGGTTGGCGCGAAAGAGCTGGCAGGTCAGCCAGCAGCGGCTGAAGCATGTGCGGAGCGTCCGGAGGCGGCAAGATCACCTTCTCGCGCCCGCCGAGCACAACATGCACTCGGTCCATTGCGACGCCTGCAAGGTCTGCGAGATATCGTTGAAGATCAGCTCGCGCCTCGTCGCCGGCGCCACCGATTGTTGCAGAGGTCGCGACGAACCGGACATCCTTTGCCTCGACGCCGAACGTCTCGAGCACGCGTCGGAGCAACAGCGAGATTTCCGCAGCCGCCGAGCCCACGTAGCTATGGGCTTCGTCAATGATGATCCAACGCAGTTTGCCGCGCGATGCGTCGACGATCGGCTGATCCTCTTTCCGGATCGTCATATACTCGAGCATGGTATTATTGGTGACGAGGATCGGCGGCGGATTCGTTCTAAGGGTGGTCCGGTAGAGAACCTGCTCCGGCACTTCCTCCTCCGCCCGGTCACGTGCTGATTTTCGCTTGTCGGCCATTTGGCCGTTGTAGAGGGCGAAGCGAATCCTGCCTGCGAAGGGCTGAGTCCAGCGACGCAGCCTTTCCTGCTGGCTCGCGATCAACGCGTTGAGCGGATAAAGCATGATGGCTCGCACGCCACTCAATGCTCCATCGCGTTCTGCTTCGCGTGCCAAGTCATCAAGCAACGGGACCAGAAAACATTCGGTTTTGCCGGAGCCGGTGCCGCTTGAAACCAAGACAGAATCTCGTCGCTCCCCGGTTAGAAGCCGCCAGGCTTCGAGCTGATGGGCGTAGGCGGGATGATCGAACCGGTAGTCATCACCCGGCTCGCCCCAGGTGAGCGCCTCAACGAGATTGGGATGCAACAGATTTCCCGCTAGCGCCTCCGGCTTGATGCCGGATGAGATATAGCCCGAGGCACCTTCAACCGCGGGGTCGGCGAAAAGCGCGCCGCGCGTGATATCGCGACCTGACAGCCGCTCACGCAGGAAACCGTTCAACGCGTCATGCCGGAACCCACCCTGCGCGATTACTGCCTCCGTGACGCGCGACCTGAGGCGGCGATCGATTTCAAAGGGGCTCGGTTGCATAGGGAACGTGGGATCACGATCGGCCAAATTCAGGACTCCATTAACGCGGCAGCAAAGGCCTCACGGAAATATCTCGGATGCCGTCGCGCGACATCCTTGATGCAATAGATTTGCGGCAGACTAAGTGTGCAGCGTTCTGCAGCTGCCCGCGCGGCAACGATGGGGGCGTCTAGGGCCCGCCAAAACGGTTCGGGGAATGGCCAAGGTGGTAGCTGAACTTGATGTTCAGGCCGAAACGGATTTGCGAGCGTAGATGAAATCCGATCCGTCGAGCGGTTAAGAAACGCCTGAACGACATGGCTCAACCCGGTGACGCTCGTGGCGAGTTCGAGAAGGGGACCAAGAGCCTCGTCCAGACCTGCAATGGCCAACCGGCGTTCACTGATAACACGAGCAATTTCGGTTACTCGGTCCGGCATCAGGGTGAACAGCTGCTCGAACTTTGCTTCACTGGCGGCCAGCCAAAGGCGCCGCGGTATCGTCGCCCAGATCAGAGGCAGGCCCTCCGAGAGCTGGAATACGTATTCCAGATCGGCCGGAGCCGCGTTGAACAAAAGTAGAGGCCCAAGAGCAGGGTGTCTGACGGTCTTCGCGAGAATGTCGAACGTCCCAGCCCTAAGGCCGTCAAGCGAGGATGCGAGCCGGATGATCGCCTTGATCGTCTCCTGGTTCCTGGCCGTGCCGGGAGCCGAAATCACCTCTTCGCACAATTGATCCAGTTCGGCGTCGCGCACGAACCTGTCCGACTGCGCCATTGCGCGCGCAAGAGGTGTATTAGGCGGCACCGCAAGTGGAGCACCTACAATGCGGAACGGCTCGCTAATCACCCGATCGTCAGAGCGAAGATAGATCAGCCATTCGCCGCGCAGGTGGGGCAGTTCGATAGGGCGGTGACCGCCAGCGGCGGGGGTATAGGGGGCGAGGTCGACATGCTCCTTCGCTGGATCATGAAGCGGACGCCCAACTACTCGCACGCGTTCATCCACCACTGCGCGCTTCGGTACGAGACGATCGGCCGCTTTCTCAAGAATCGTGTCGAATTCATTTACGTACCAGTAATCCTCATTACCATCATTGAAGTTGAGTCTGATCCGCGCGCGCAGATCCCCGAATGGGCGAAGCAATGTCGCGAGATCATCCCGGATCGCGGATAGCGGCAACTCTCCATCTACCCACCAACTTGCTTTCCCTTGATCGACCGCACGCCCCCGATCATCCAAAAGGTCGGCCATCAATTCGCAAGCATTTTCCGCGCGCGCGACATATTGATTTAGTGTAGCGATAGAAAGCCGAGAATTTCTTGGCGCGGGACCATCGTCCCAGTGTGAAATCCAGGCTTGGTGTGGAAGCGGTACACAGAGTGTGATCGTCTCACTTCGATCCGTCGATAGCCGGACACGACCTGAGGCGCGCGTGCCGCCGCGGCGCGGAACGCGCCAGGCACCGCCGGCGGTGTGGCGGGCTTCCTCCCATTCGATTTGTCCATCCCACCCGGTAATCATGAAGTCGATCGACTCACCGGCCATGGTCCGATTAATCGCAAATTTGGTCGGAAGGATCACCGCTTCGACCCGATCACGAACGTGTCGTGTCTTTGCGTCGAGCCATGCGAACTCGCAGCGGCCCAGTGTGGTGCTACCTTCGAAGCGACGCCAGCCGGAGGTATTCGCGGGTCGCCACCAAGCCTCACCGACTGTCGGCGCGCGTCCCCTGCCGCCGTCTCTGAGTTCAAATCGAACTGATCCGACAAACAAACGTGTTTCTGGCTCTTCCCCGACGCAGCCGCGAGGCGCGTCGCCTATCAGCGAAAGCTGATCACGCCGTTCGGCTGTTTGACCCGTTCTGATCAGGTAGAGATCGTCGCGATCCGACCGCACCATAACAGTGCCGGTAACGTCCCATAATCTTCGCTCGCCGTTAAGGCGCTCCTGTAGCTCGGTTGCTCGCGCGCCTTCCTCATTTGGCTGGACCGTCCAACCCGCCGGCACGTCCAGATACAGCTGGTCGGCCCGGTAGGAACCACTTCCCGTGCCCAGAACTGACAACAACGGAGGCAAACCCTCTCCGGCCGAGTCGCCGACGCAGGCGCGGACACCCGGGGCCATTCGCCCGCCATGCGGAATCGCGAATGGCGCGCAGACGCGCTTTCCTTCGCCGCGAAGTTCGACCTCGATCGGAATCGAGGCCGGTAGGTCAAAGTCAGTCCGGCTGCTGGTCGGCCGCGCGATCCAGTCGCCGTCCTCGCCCGGCTCAACGACCGCAAGCTCGCCCGAGGCGTGGCGCGCGAATTCGCCGGCTGGATAAAGCCTGAGTCTACTCCATTCCTCTGATAGCGGGCCTAGCACCGAGCGGCCATCGACATCACGCAAAGCACCCGCCAGATCGAGTCGTGCTCGCTCTCGCCAGTTCCCGTCTTCATGAACGAGCAGGCGGGTCGCTCTGATCGTACCGCTGCCCCCTTTAAGCGGCACCGTCCGCATAAGCCCGTCGACCAATGCCCCCCCATCATCGATCGAGAGCGGTAGGCGATCACGCCACGCCGGACGGTTCAAGTCGAGCCACGCCGATACAAGTGAGCCCGATATCGCGCCGCCCGCCTCTGCTTCACGCCGCAGCAGGACGATCTGCAAGGCGAGTTCTGCACAGACAGTCCGCATGCCATCATCGCGCCAACTGGATGGTACCATTGCCTCGAACTGCGCTGCAAAAGCGTCTGCGCGTGAAAGGTCGGCATCGGGCTCCGCAAGCAAGAAGCCGATCAGGCGCTCGAGAAATCTCCCGGCCCAACCCGCATTCTCACCTTGCAGCGCAGCCACTGGAAAGCCGCCCTGTCGTGCGATCGCCGAAAGTCGTAGATGCAGACCATTTAGCCGAAGGGGTGGAATCCCCCAGAACTTGAGGCCTGTGTCGGCGAGGCGCCGCCAACTTGTGTGATTCAGTGAGAGCCCGACTTCACTACCGAGGTCTGACCAGCGTTGGACACCGCCGCCATAGCTCCGGCGGAACCATTCGGCTGCCCATAACACAAACATTGCGCAATCGTGGGTATTGCGCTGATGATGCATCAGGGTCGCGCGACGCCGCAGATCGCGGTGCAGTCCCTCGAACTGTTCCTTGGAAAGACGATAGCGGTAAAGCGGTCTGCCGTCCGCCCTCTCGATATCAAGCGCGGCGAGCCATTGTGTTGCAGAACTCGAAGGCTGGTTAGGAGCCTCTGCTGCGGTTGTGCGTAGCTGCACCCGCCTTGCCATTGCGACGAATCGCAATTTTCTCGCCCACGGCTCGGGCCGCGTTCCCAGTTCGTCGCACAAAGTGAGGAGCGCGTCGGCTTCCGCCGCCTCAATCTGCGCTTCGAAATCTTCGCGCTCCATGCCCCTCCCTTCGCGATCGATCGCGCACCCGCCTTCGGCGCTTACGGCAAGTGCGTGATTACTGTCCTCAGCGGAATTACTAAGTCGTCGACTAATTAAAGTAAAATCGATCATCGGGCGGCGGGAATGGTTAGACAAGATGTGGTTCACTCTCCCCACGTCGAGCGGCAGCTTCCGGAATTACAAGTTGCCTTAATGTGCTGCTAGAATTGCGCGCGAACCAACCATCGTTACATCCCGATCCCAAGCCCGTGGCCCAAATCGATGCCATGATTGAGCGCGAGCTCTGCGCCAAGGCTGCGCCCGGTGTCGAACGTGATGCCAAGCTCCGCCTTTCGATTGGCCAGAATCGAATCCAGTTGCGGGTCCTTCTCAAGGCTCTTCGCCATGGTTGCCATCTCGCTCCGGATGGACTTCCGGCCGTGCATGTCGCCGGCCTCGTACGCACGTTGCGACTGACCCTCTAGCTTATTCCAGCGCTCCACGAACCGATCGGCGCGTCGTGCAGGATCGGTGCGCACTTCGCTCTCGAACAGCATCGCCCGTCGCGCGCGCTCAGGGGCACCGTTCGCCGCCTCCGTGGCGAGTGTCGGATCGCGCTTGTAGGCAGCTTCCGCATCGCGCGAGGCATCTTCGCGCAGCGCGTCAAGATCGCGCCGCGCTTCGGCCAGTTCGCGACGCTGTTCGGGCGTCGCCCGGCCTCCAGCATCCTGCGTCTCGAAGATATCCTCCACGGCCTGGGCATGACGGACGAACGCTTGTTTGCGGATCGCCCCGATGCTCGGCTCGGGAACTGAAGGCTCCGGCGCTCGCTGCTCGGGCAAAATGCCGTCGAACAGATCGCGCACCTTCTCCGGCACGACTTTGCGGATCACCTCGGCGACGCGCTCGCGGAACGTGATGCCGCGCCGCTCAGCAAACGCCCGGTCGGGCTCGTTCTGATCCTGGGTGTAGTCGCTCGCCATATCCTTGGCGCGCTCGCGCGACAGGGTACGCGTCAACCTGCCCTGATCGGCGAAGTCGTCATCGCCGTAATGGAGATCCACGCCGTCGCGGTGGCGTGATAGCGCGACATAGGCTGAGTGGCTGTCCATGCCCGGCGTCGCCAGTACATGCGTCCGATCAACCGTCATCCCCTGCGCCTTGTGGATGGTAGCAGCGTAGCCGTGATCGACCTGGGCATAATCCTTCACATCGAACGCGACCGATCGCCCATCGTCGAGCTGCACCGCCATGCGCGCGGTGGTGAGGCTTTCGATCGTTCCAAGCGTGCCGTTCTTCACACCAAGCGCGCGCTCGTTCTTCAAGAACATGATCCGGTCACCCGACGCGAACTCGCGCGATCCGCGCTCTGTTCCGATGACGATATCCTCGCCAAGCTGATCAGCCGCGCGAAGCCGCTCCCGCGCCGCCTCATTGAGCAACCGCACCTCATCGCGCGTGTGGGTGAGGATGATTCGAGACGCGTCTGGATTGACGAGCCGGTCGCGGTCCCAGCGATCGATCAGGGCCTCTCGCGCGTCCTCCCGGGTCGCGGCGGCATGGACCATGTCCCACTCGCCATATGCCTGGATCGCTTCGCCAGTTCGCCCGGTCGCGAGATGCCGTGTCGCGTCTCGCTGCCAGTCCTCATGTTGTCGGCGGATGTCGGTAATCTCGACCGCGCCGTGACGCTCGGCAACCGAGCGGAACGCAGCCCCCGCCTCGATCGCCTGGAGCTGTTCCGGATCGCCGACCAGCACGATCTTGGCGCCGCCCTTCTCGGCTTCCGAGACGACCCGCTCCATCTGCCGTGAGCCGATCATTCCGGCCTCGTCGATCACCAACACGCTGCTCTGGTCGAGCAGTTCGCGGCCCTGCGACCATTGATGCTCGATGCTGGCGATTGTGCGCGACGCGATGCCGGAGCCGCTCTCCAGATTCTCGGCCGCAATGCCCGAAAGCGCGAGCCCCTGGACATGATAGCCGGCGCTCTCCCAAGCTTCCCGCGCGACACCCAGCATCGCCGACTTGCCGGTGCCGGCATAGCCGACGACCACACCAAGATCCTTGCCACCTGTAACGTGCTCGAACGCCGACCGCTGCTCGGCCGACAGTAGCAGGCCGCGCCGCTCGGCCTCGCCGATCGCGCGGTCGCGGTCCCACTCGCTGACGTCATGCCGATCGCGCCCGGCCATCACGCCGGTCGCGCGCTCCAGCCGCTGTTCGGTCTCGATCATGTCGCGGCTGGTGAACCGCTCCTCGCCGCGGCCATCCTTGCCGAGCGCGACCAGTTCGGGTGAGCCGCGCACCGCCCCCATTACCTGGTCGAACTGCTCCTTCCCGTCGCTGTGGCGATGGACGAACATGGCAAGGTCGCGCCTCGTGAACGTCGCCTGGTTCTTCGTGATCGCGTGGAGCGCGATCTCAGGGTTGGCGATGATCTTCTCGCCATTGGCCCGTGCGATCTCCAGATGCTCATCGAGCCGCTCGGACACCAACCCCTGCGCCGCCATGCGGGACGCCGCCGGCCCGATCTTGTTCTGCGGCTCAAGCTCGATCCCCTGCGCTTCCAGCGAGCGGTGGTCGATCCGCGCATCGATATCGAGTTCGGCCAACCGCTGGTTGACGTGCTCGCTCCAGCGCTCGCGCCATTTCTCCAAAAGGTCGGTGCGGTTCCAGTCGCGGTTCTTCTTGCCGAACCCGTCCTCGCCAACCTCGCGCATCGTCAGCATCACATGCGCGTGCGGCTTCGCCATGCCATCGGCGCCCACGTCCCAATGCACATTGAGATCAGCGATCATTCCGCAATCAACGAACTCGTCGCGGACGAAGTCGCGGGCGAGCGCAATACCAAGTTCTGGGGATAGCTCACGCGGGATCGCGAACTCGATCTCGCGGGCAAGTTGCGCGTCGATCCGGATTTCGCTCGCCTCGACCTCGTTCCACAGCTTTTCGCGGTCTCCGAGCTCCTCCGGCGCGCCATCCGGCAGCATCACCTCGGAATGAACGACGCCCGACTTGTTTGAGAAGTCGTGGGTGCGATCGAGCCGGTCGTCGCGCAGCCGCGAGGCGGAGCGATACGCCGCCGACGCCAGGGCGCTCGATCCAGCAGCGCGGGAGATGACCTTGGCCGAGAAATGGTAGATCGCCATGACGGCAACCCACTTACACTTCAAAAGCGACGTCGGCACGACGTATAAGCGCGCCCTCGAAAATATTCATTTATCTCGGGAACTGTACGTCCCAACTTGTCCCACGCTGTTTACGCTGATCGATCGCCTCACTAACTGGATTGCCTTCGACGCTCAATCGGAGACATCAGCATGCGTAAACCCCGTGACTTTGATTCGGAACTGAAGACACTCACCGATAAGGCGAGACTGCTGAAGGAACGCAAGGTCCATCAGCTTGGCGAGCTGGTGATCGCGACCGGTGCAGACGCACTTTCGGTCGAGCAACTGGCTGGTCTCCTGCTGGCCGGCGTCGAGAACAAGGAGTCGAACGCGAAGGAGAGTTGGCGCAAGCGTGGCGCCGCGTTCTTTCAACGTGCGATCGCAAGCACTGTTGAAGGACATCGTGGCAACCAAGGCGGCGCTTCGTCGAGCGATGGCGGCACGCCGCCGCCTGGAACTCAAGCGGGCACGAACTGATACGCGCGCCTGGGTCGTGAAGCGCCGCGAACGGACACGCCAGCTGATCGAGCTCGGCGGACTCGTAGTCAAGGCAGGATTGATCGAACTGACTGATGATGACCGCGCTGTGATCCTCGGCGCGCTGGTCGAAGCGGCAGCGCGCTTGCGCAGCGATGATGGCCCGCAACTGCTCGTGATTTGGCGTCGTCGCGGCAAACGGGCTTACGACGAAGAGGGGCGGCCAATGCCAACGGGCTAAGTCGTTCGAAACCGACTCATGTTCACTCGTCAAACATTTGCGGACCCGATGCCCCGAGAGTCTCTTTGCTTGCAAGATGCCGAGCGACACCCTTAACTCGGAGCGAGGGGTTTTGAGAATGGCAAACCATTCCGCAGCTGATTCGGCGAGCGGCTATCTTTACCAGTGCCGGTATGCGCTTCTCGCTGCTCTGCGCCAGCAAGTCGCGACCCCCGGATTACAAATATCGATCGAGTGTTTCGACGATATCGCCTTCTCCCAGGACGGCACGCCGATCGAGATGCTCCAGGCGAAGCACAGCCTCACCCCGAAAACCATGTCCGACATGGCCAAGCAGTTCTGGAACACGATCGGCATCTGGACGAAGCGCATCGTCGATCACCCTTCTGAGCTCGGAAAACTGAAACTCACCTTCGTCACCACGGCAGCCCTTGGATCCGACACCGGCGTCGCGTTATTGCGGCCGGACGCAGCGGTTCGGAACGTCAAGGAGGCGACCAAGAAACTCGAAGCCGCAGCGCAGAAGTCGAAGAACGCGGAGGTCGGCTGGGCGACGCAGTTGTTTTTGAGCCAATCGCCCGAGCTGCGCGAACGAATCCTGGAAATGGTCGAAATCTTGGATGCGTCGCCGACCATCGTCGATACCTCTGACGAACTTGCGTCAGCGCTGCGCCGCGCATGCCGGCCCGAGCATATCAAGGTCTTCCTCGAACGGCTCGAAGGCTGGTGGTTCGCCGTGGTTATTGACGCACTGGCGACGCCGGGCGGTAGGTTAATCCCCGTTTCCATGATCGACTCAAAAATCGACGACTTGCGGGAGGAATTCGGGCCCGAAAAACTCCCTATCGATTATGGAACCGCCGACCCTTCACAGTCCACCATCGGTCTCTTGGAAACACGTCCCTTCGTCGAACAACTCAAGCTGGTCGAAGTCGGACCGACCGGGCAGAAGATCGCGATCATCGATTATTTCCGGGCCAGGCAGCAGCGTTCTCGATGGGCGCGAGACGGCCTGCTCCGGCACAATGAGCTGACAGATTATGGGCGTCTGCTCGCTGACAACTGGCAACGCCGGAAAGGTCTCGTCGAAGGCAAGGTGAAGGCGGACACGCCCGCACAAGAGCTGGTGGCGCTTGGCTTGGGACTCTATGCCGACACGACGGGAGCCTGCGTACCCCTGCGCGAGGTCAGCGAGCCATTCGTATCACACGGTTCCTATCACATTCTAGCCGACAGCCGCGAGATTGGCTGGCACCCCCACTATGACAAGCATTTAGGCGCACCGATTGTGCCAAAGGATGACGATGATTCCTCCTTGGAATGACCGCGCCGCAGAAGATCAAAGCCTCTTCAATCCAGCTTTTTGTGGTCTACTGCTGCGCACCGCGTGTCGGGGCTTCAACGAAGGATCGACCGACGAAAGATCGATGCCGCTCCCTCAAGCGTTCATTATTCTGCCCATCGTCCTCAATGCTCGCATGCGGGACACATTGCCTACCTTGAAGACGCTGATGTCGACCTGGGTCGCGGCCCACCCGGAGCATGTCGCAGAATTTGGTGATCGCGCGCGAGAAATGGCAGACGTTACGCGTGAAGCGATCCAGTTCGGCTGCTCGCAGGCCTGGCTCGCGATATCTGGCCGGGGTCTCAGCACAGGTGTGGCCAGACTGCGGCCCGATCCTCCAAAACTTGCGACTGACACTGATGACGTGCGCGCCTGCTATGCCGCCGCGAGATTCCTCGGCCGCTGGTTGCCTAAAGACGAGCAAACGTCGACCATCCTTTCGTTGCTAGGAGTAGCGCCGTGAGCCTGAGAATTCTCGAGATCGGCGTGTACGGCCATGGCGGCGAGCGTAACTCGGTACGTCTCAATGATTCCGGGATGAGCATCATCACCGGCGCTTCAAAAACCGGCAAGTCGTCGCTCATCGATATCATTGAATTCTGCTTTGGCCGCGACCAGTGCAATGTCTCCGATGGAGTAATCCGCCAACACGCATCTTGGTACGGGGTACTGCTCGATCGGGGCGACACTCGAATCTTCATAGGCCGGCGCAACCCGCGACCGCCGAAAACCCGCGATCCCGATGTCTATCTCGCGATGGGCCGCGATATCGGAATGCCCGATCATGCCGAATTGCACGCCAATCTGGCTGTGGACGGGATCGAGAGCCTGCTGACGACCTCGGTCGGCATCGCCGAGAATATGACGACCGTCCCAGAGGGACAGTCGCGCCAGTCATTGAGGGCCAACATTAAGCATGCTCTCATGTTCTGTCTTCAGGATCAGGATGAGATCGACAGCCGGAAGGTCCTATTCCATCGGCAAAGCGAACCATTTCTCCCCCAAACGATCAAGGATGTGCTGCCCTATTTTCTCGGCGCGATCGACGAGGATCGCCTCCGCCGGAAGGCAGAGCTCGACAATGAAAAGAAAGAGCTGCGCCGGCTCGAAAAGGCGGCAGCCGAGCGCGAACAACTGGCTGGATTCTCGGCGGCAAGGACCGAGGATATTTATCGCGAAGCTCAGACCGTGGGCCTTCTGCCGGCCGGCGCCCCCCCGGAACATGAGACTGCGCTGGCTGCTTTGCGTGCGATCAATCCGGTCATTCGCGAGCTTCCGGTTCCACCGGACTCGATAGAGCCGATTGTCGTGTTGAGACGAGAACGCGCGGCACTGCGCAGAGATCTCGCCGCCGTGCGCGAACGCTTGCGCCAAATTCGGCATGTGGAGGACGTGGCGGGCGGCTTTGCCCTCGAAGCGGAAGAGCAGCGGGCGCGCCTGGCTCCATTGGGTTTGGCCGCGAACCACGACCCTGCAACCTGTGCTCTGTGCGGCTCCGCCGATATCCTTCTACCGGCAGTCAGCGAGATGCGAAGTTCGCTGGACGAACTCGACCAGCAACTAAGTCAGGTTCGGCGTGAGGTTCCGAGGCTGCAGGAAGCCCAGGCAGAACTCCTTACGCGCCAAGGCGATATTGAGCAGGCGCTTAAACGTAACCAAGACCAGATCGAAAACCTGGCTAAACAGGATGATGCGTTTCGGTCCGAGCAGGACAGTCAAATTCGGCTGGCGAAAACCGTGGGTCGCATCACCTATTTTCTGGAGACGCTTCCGCGCCCGGCACCAATTGTCGCCTCTGGAGACGAGCTGGAGGCGGCGCGCAAGCGCGTCGAAGCGCTTGAGAAACTCGTCGATCCGGAAAATACCGCCGACCGACTGTCGTCGATCCTTAATCTGGTTGGGGATTTTATGACGCGGGATTCAGAAAAGCTCGACCTTGAGCACAGCGGAAGTCGCTTGCGGCTGGACGTGCGTCAACTCGCCGTAGTCGCAGATACGCTCGACGGGCCGGTCCCGCTCTATCGTATGGGAAGCGGCGAGAACTGGGTCGGCTATCATGTCCTTGCCCATCTGGCGCTGCACCGCTGGTTCCGGCAAAAGGATCGGCCGGTTCCCGGCTTTCTGTTCTTCGATCAGCCTTCCCAAGCGCATTATCCAGCAGAGCAAGATCGTAACGGCGACATTGACGTGTTGCCCGATGCGGATCGTGAAGCCGTATACAAGCTTTTCAAGCTCATATCGGATGTTGGGAAGGAGCTATCGCCGGGCTTCCAGGTGATCGTGACGGATCACGCCGACCTACGCGAGGATTGGTTCGCCAAGGCAGTCGTCGCGCGCTGGCGCGGCGTCGGCCTGATCCCCCAAACGTGGATTGACAGGTAACGTACACGATTTTTCCGTGCGCTCTATTCCTTCCCGTCTGTCACGCGGCCATGGTGAGCATGGAATTATATAACCTGATGTCGGAAACGCGGGCTCCGACGGTAGGTCTCAAATTCGCCGAAGAAGCGTTGTAATCTCGTAATGATCTCAAGCGACGAGTGCGGTTCGCTCCAACGCCTCGATGCGCTCGGTGCAGATGACCTCTACCGCCTTGCCCAACGTCTCGACGTGATCGCCCAGCCAGGCAAGCTCGGCCTCGGTGATCCGATAGTGCTTCGAGTAGCGGGCCTTCACATAGGCTTCCTTGAGTTTCTCGAACCGTGATCGATCGCTTTTGGTTTCGCGGCCAGACATCGATCAGTCGCTGGTCGATGCGCTCGGCCTGGGTGCGCAGAAAGCCCAGATTGTGAACGTGTGGCGTGTAGAAGGTGCAAACCAGCAGGACGCAGTGATAGTAGCGCTCCGTCGTCTGATGCAGGTCGAACGCGGCGTCCTTTAAGAAGCCGCGCTGGATATCGAATTTCGCGATTTCTAGACGCTGCTCTGCGCTCGGCAACCATTCGTCGAAATACTCCCGCGCCATGGCCAGTGCCTGGGTAGGCGTCTTCGGCTGAGGCTCGGGAAGGTCGGTTTCATCACTCTGATAGAGCGCGATACCATCGCGGGCGATGTCGATGAAAAAGTACCGCCCTTCGGACAGCCCCGCGTTCACTTCGCGGAGCGTGTGGACGATGAAGTTGACCGGCGTGCGCAGCGTCTTGGTGATGGCCAACTCGCGGTTGAGCTTGTCCTCGGCGGTTGACCAGAACTCGGCGCGGTCGGTGAGCTTGTCGTGATTGACGATCACCAGCAGATCGAAATCCGACTGATAGCCCTTGGCGGTGTGCGGCTCATCGACCCATCCGCCGCGCGCATAGCTGCCGTAGAGGATGACTTTCAGAATGCGCGCTTGCTTCTTCCAGTCCGACGTCGCGATGGCGGTCGCGTCGCCGAATTGCTCGAACAGGACCTGCACGACACGTTCGAGTTCGCGCTGTTTGGTCGCTGGCAAATGGTCGAGACTGGTCTGCATCGCGGTTCATCCTAACGGCATGATGGCGGTTCGCACAGCCTCGCCGGCCATGCCGACGAGGCCGCGATTTTCATCGCCCTCCCTTTGCGGCGATCCACCGAGACAGGCGTTGACACCGCGACACCGGCGCGGGGCCGTTGAGGGCCTCGTCCAGTTGCAACAGCGCTTCCGCGAATTGCCGCTCCACCTGCCTGACGCTCAGCCCGGTCTGCTCGGCGATCTCCGGATAGCTCATCTCGTCGAGCCGGATCGCGAGGAAGATTTCGCGGCGAATTTTCGGCATGCGGCGCACGCCGATTTCGAGCTGCGCGATGATCTCGGCATCGGTTAAATCGTCGCGCATCACACCGCCTCCGGCGCAAAGGCGAGCAGATAGTCGGCCGCCTTGCTGGCGGCGCTCGCGGCCCGGAAGATCGCTTTCTCATCCCCGCGCAACACGGCAAGCCAACTGCCGACATAATCGGCGTGGCGCACGGTCGGCCGGATCGACAACGAGGCACAGGCGAAGGCGCTCGCCATTTCGGCCACCAATTCCTCGCGCGCATAATCGCCGCTGCCAAACCCGCCGCGCTGATTGCGATCGAGACGGCTGCGATGCCCGGTCCAATGGCCAAGCTCGTGAAGCGCGGTGCGATGCCAGTTGATCGGCTCGTGAAACGCAGCCGACGGCGGCACCGCGACATAGTCGGCGCCCGGCGAATAATAGGCCTCGGGACCACCGACCCGGAAGTCCGCGCCGCTGGCCTCGATCAGCGCCTGCACCTGCGGCAGGATATCCACCTCGGTCGGAAGGTCAGGCGTACCCGTCAGCGCCTCGGGAAGCCCCTCGCACTGGTCGACATTGAACACCGTAAAGCGCTTGAGAAACGCGATCTGCCGCGCGTCGCGATCCTCGTCCTGCGCCCGCGCCTCTTCACCCTTTGGCGTGAAGCGATCGGCGTAGCAAACAACGGTCCCTTTCTCACCGCGCCGGACATTGCCGCCCGCCGCCTGCGCCTGCCGGTAGGTCAGCCAGCGCTGCGAAGCGTAGCCGCCCTCGATCACCGCCGCCCACAGGATAAGCACGTTGATACCGGAATAGCGCCGCCCGGTGCCCGCATTGTGCGGCATGGTGCAGCCGCACGCCGCACCATCCCAAGGCTGAACCCATGGCACACGCCCCGCCTCGAGCTCGGCGATCACCCGGTTCGTCACCTCCGTATAAAGGCTCTGTCGTTCATTCTGGGTCCTGTTCTCCATCTTCCTCACTCCAAAACCACCGCAGCCGGCGCCGGAATGGCGGGGTGGGCGGCAGGAGCGGACCGACAGCCCCGCCGATGAAGGCGGGCCGCACCCGCAGGGCCGGAACGAAGAGGAGGACTCCGGCGCAGCCGGAGTTGCGGCACGCCGCGGCGGGACTAGACCGTATGATCGCTGCTCACCCCGTCCCCTTTCCGGCCCAGTGGCACGAGAGGGGAAGAGGGTAGAAAATGCCGGGCTCAACGTGAGGAGAGCAAGCATGGTACAGCACGGTTCTGAAGCGTTCGTTGGTCTGGATGTAGCGAAGCTGCACAATGCGGTGGCGGTCGCCGACGCCGGCCGAACCGGCGAAATCCGATACATGGGCGAGATCGCCAACACCCCCGAGGCGACTCGCAAGCTTGTGGCAAAGCTAGCTGCGAAATACGACGAACTGCACTTTTGCTATGAGGCGGGCCCCACTGGCTATGGCCTACATCGCTGCCTGAAGGAGTTGGGTCAGGACTGCATCGTCATCGCGCCGACCGCGATGCCACGTCGGCCTGGCGATAGGGTAAAGACCAACCGCCGCGATGCCATGGATCTTGCAAGGCTGCTGCGGGCCGGCGAACTGACGCCCGTGTGGGTGCCCGACGCGCCGCATGAAGCGATGCGCGACCTCGTGCGTTCCCGCGAGACCGCGGTTCGCGACGCCCGAATGAAGCGCCAGCAGGTCAGCGCGATGATGCTCCGTCACGGGCGCATCTATCCCGGCAAGAAGAGCTGGAGCGCCAAACATCGCCGCTGGCTCGCCGATCAGAATCTCGGCCATCGAGCATCCGACATCGCACTGGGCGAAGCGCTCCAGGCTGTGGCGGATGCCGAGACGCGGCAAAAGCGGACCGAAGCAGCGATCGAGGCCATGCTCGAGGAGTGGTCGCTCGCCCCTGTCGTGGCAGCACTGCAGGCGTTGCGCGGGATCGGCCTCATCTCCGCGGTGACGCTGATGGCGGAGCTCGGCGATTTGGCGCGGTTCGAAACTCCCCGCCAGTTGATGGGCTATGTCGGACTGGTTCCCTCGGAGCGCTCGACCGGCGACAGGGTCAAGCGAGGCGGCATAACCAGGCGCGGCAACGCCATCGTGCGGCGCACGCTCGTCGAGGCATCATGGGGCTATCGGCATGCGCCGCGCATCCGTCGCTCGAAGATCCACGTCATCGAGGAACTTCCAAAACCGGTCACTGACATCGCGTGGAAGGCACAGAGCCGCCTGTGCGAGCGATATCGCAAGCTCAGCGCCGGCGGCAAGCGCAGCACCGTCGCGGTGGTTGCCGTCGCGCGCGAGCTTGCGGCCTTCATATGGGCGATCGGTCGGGAGGTGCCGATCGAGGCGTGACGCTAACCCGCTGGCCGGCAAGGCCGAAGGCGGGGCCACGTAGGGGAATGTCCGATACCCTGTATGTGGCCGGCACCGCCGACGCCCGACACTAGACTGGAACAGCCCCGGACGAAAAACGGAAATGCGGTACCCAACCCGCGCATCAGAGCGTGTTCACCGACGTCTGCGGCCCCGTCTTCGACCTTGCCTGCCTACACGAACGGCGGCCGTCTGCGCCACGGCCCGATGGCGCGCGTCGAAAGCACTTGAAACGATCATCAGACAGGGAAGCGACGCCCACCCCGCCAGTTCGAGTGCCGGAGGCACAACGCCATCGCGCTTGCGCGATGACCGAATGCCGGACGGTACGTCCGGCCAGGCGTCAGGTGATCGTTACGGCGTCAGCCGACGAGACGCGAAGCGGCTCGGTGGAACGAAGTGCAATAGAGCCCGCCGCGCCACCGGCGCGGGACGCTAGTCGCCATGCTCGCCCATTTTCGACCGCGAGCTTCCTACGCTTTTGCAGCCGAACACTTCCAATTGCGCGAATTCGAGCCGCGCCTCTTTCCAGGCACAGGGATACGCTTCAATCCTTCCGACGGGGCATCAGACGATCGCATCTCGCGCAGGACAGTCCCATGACAGACGTTCCCTACCGCATCCTCCGGATCAAGCCCGTTCTCGAACGGACCGGCCTAAGTCGTTCGACGCTCTATCGGAAAATTCAGGACGGCAGCTTCCCCAAGCAAATCGCGATCAGTGCTCGCTGCGCCGGCTGGCGGGAGTCCGAGATCAACGAATGGGCGAGAAATCCAATGTTCTACAAAGCGAGTAACGATCCGGGCACCTGACGCGAGACCCGTGCAACTCGTGATCATTCGCGGCGACCCGTAACCTGATTTCGCCTACCTCGGCACACGCTCCCAAACTTGCAGATTTCTGCGTTCAATTATGAGCGCGATTCGTTCGCCGTCAGGTGAGATTTGATAGTCGGAAACGCGACGGCTTGGAGGGGAAAGCATCTCGAACGCCTCTCGACCGACCGGCTCCTGCGTCTCGCGGACAGCAGCTAGAATGGCGCCCGTCACGGTCCACACCGCGAGAACCTGAACGTCATCGCTGGACTTAATGTTCACCCAAATCTTTGGCCACAATTCGTCGGGTGCCAAAGCAAGTGTCGTCGCGTCAAATGCCTGGAATCGATCGGCGCCGTCGTGAGCAACCAGATAAGCAGGGTCGAGTGAGAAGTGAACTTGCGCGGAATCGCCTTTCACATTTGCTGCGCCTGAGGATAGCGAGCGACTGGTCGATAGTTCGAATATCTCGAAAGCCCCGTTGCGACCCGTCACAATCGCCCTGTCGATTCCATAGTTCAAATTCGCGGATGCTATCGGACCTACAAGACAGGGCAATCGATGCATCTTGCGGCGAGCAGGCCAATCCCAGATTAGCAGCTCACCTGCTTCGTCTCCGGTAAGAAGGAGCGTGCCATCGGGGGTGAACCCAGCAAAGCAGGGGCGCGTTCTATGTGCTTCCAGCGTTTCCCAAGTCGTGTCTAGATACTCATGCTCGGTGTACGTGATCGTAGCGACTGAAAGATTTCCATTGATGCGGGGATAGATGTTTACTGACGATTTTTTCCCGATGAAGCCAGCGAGCATTTCAGTGCCGGATTTTTCAGAGGCGTTACGTAAATCCTCAGGAATCTGAAATTGCCAGAAATCATCGACGCTGTCTTTAAAATGCCAACTGCCATTGTTGCTCTCGGCCACCATTATTTCTCGGTTGTCTTCAGAAAACCTGCCAAGCCAAGCTGCGTTCGAGAACTCGAAATGATAGCGCAGGCTCCAGCGCGACGGAGGTCCCGGCGCGCTCACATCGCCTGGGGCACACAGGGAGGTCTCTGTCGTCCCGGTAGCCGGAAACGAGTCCGGAAAACCCATCACCTCAATCTGCTGCGTGACGCCGTCCTGCCGAAAAACCAGCTCGATCTGGTTGTAGAGTTCCGATCTAAATTTGCGCACCTCCCCGCGCGTAAGATTCTTGCTCTGGCTGGTACGAGAATCGAATTCGTCGTGATGTTCGAGGCAGAGGAAGACGAGGTTACTTTCAGCTGAGTTAGCCCGATTACCGTCAAGATGAGCCAGCTGGCCTTTCTTGCGGGCAAAGTCTCGATTCAGTCCGAAGCAGATGCAACATCGACGCCGCGACTCGACGAGAATTGCATCTTGAACTGAGCCTTTGATGTTGGCTCTCTTTGCCATTTCCGCCCCGCGAGCATGTTGCTCTTACAACGCATCTTAGCGGGCGGTTGGCTAAGGTCCAATTTCGCGTGGCATGGGTGCCCCGCTAGCCACCGGTCGCTTACGGCCACCAAAGGACGAGCCATTGTGCGGCCAGTTCCTGTCCCCGCCTCCGCTGCCCCGGCATCCGGAAGCTAAGCAATCTCTTCTCAGAACGGCTTTGGAGGGCCTGATGAACGAGCGTAAGAGGGCCTGATGAGCGAGCATAAGAATGAATGGGATGGCGAGATCGTCCGCAAGTGGCTCGAAAGCCGTTTTAGCGCGGCACAAAGCGATCAGGATCGGGCGGACAAGCACGGCCGAGCGCGTGAGGATGACTATGACAAGGCCGCAGCCGAAGAATTCGTCTGCCGCCTCACCAAAAGCAGTGAGAGCACGAACAGTCAGGGACTGTTCGTCGAACGGCTCAAACAACTTCTCGACCAAAAAGAATTTCGGTGCGTGGGCGTCCACGATGAACGGCGGTTCGAAAGGGAGGTCCGGTCCTACCTCAGGAAGCTGATGAAGATGACCAGGGCAAGCGCGGGTTTTGAGAACACGTCTCGCTATCAGTGACGTCGGGGTGAAATGCGACTTCATATCCCAACGGCGCGAAGTGGGCGCGTAGCTGCCTCCATCGCGCGCCTGGGCCGGGCGGCAGCGATCGACTCAGAAATGGGGTTTGAACTGCGGTCGGTCCACGCTCGCACCGGCCCTGCAACCACGCCTTTAGAACTTGCTCACGCCCGTGCCGCCACGGGGACAGCCGCGCGCAGTTCGTCGAGATAGTCGCTCCACCATTGATGCATGGCGACGCGCTCCTCCCAATAGAAGCCGCGGTTGTAAGTGCCCCGGACCGTATCCTTATCGGCGTGAGCTAGTGACCGCTCGATCGCATCAGGGCTCCACTTGCCGCTTTCGTTCAGGAGCGTCGATGCCGTGGTCCGCAAGCCATGTGCCGTCACCTCACCAGTGGCGTAGCCCATGCGACGGAACGCCTGATTGACCGTGTTCTCGCTTAGCGGCCTGCGCGATGTGTGGAACGCTGGAAACACGAATCCTTCCGGCCCCGTCAATGCGTGCAGTTCAACAAGAAGGGCCAGCACTTGCCTGGACAGAGGAACGGCGTGAGGGCGCCGCATCTTCATCCGCTCGGGAGGGATTTTCCAGACGCCGTTTTCGAGATCGAACTCGGGCCACAGCGCCTGTCTGAGTTCGCCTGGGCGGGCCATGACATGGGGTGAGATCTGCATGGCGATGCGCGTGATCAGATGGCCCGTGTAAGCGTCGATCGATCGCAACAGCTCTCCGACCGACCGGGGGTCAAGGATCGCGCTATGGTGCGTGACCTTGGGCGTGATCAGCGCGCCGCGCAGTACGGAAGTCGGATCGGTTTCCGCGCGGCCGGTCGCAACCGCAAAACGAAACACCCGGCTGGCGAATGACCGGCAGCGCCGCGCTGTCTCGTGCTTACCCTTCGCTTCGATTCGTTTGAGCGCCGCCAATACATCGACAGGCTTCAGCTCGGAGATCGCACTAGCCGCGATCGGCGCCAGTTGTTCCAGAAGCCAATTCGCTTTTGTCGTCGTGGTGTCCGCACGACCTTCGGCGACCATCTTGTCGATATATTGCTTGGCGACGTCGCTGAAGGTGTTGGCTGCGTTGTAGAGGGCAACGAGCTTTTCGCGCTTGCGCTCGGCAAGGGGATCGACGCCTTCGCGAAGCTTTGCTCTCGCCTCATCGCGTTTGCGGCGGGCCTCGGCCAGGCCGACCTCCGGGTAGCGGCCCAGCGCAAGGCGCTTGTCCTTGCCCAGGTGCGTGTACTTCACCCGCCAGAGTTTCGAGCCGCTGGGATGTACCTCGATGTACAACCCGCGCTCATCGGTGCGCTTATAAACTCGATCCCGCGCCTTGAGCGCTCGAATCTCTAAATCTTTCAAAGGCATGACCATCAATCCCGAATCGAACGGTCTTGATCGAAGCGACCTTCCTATTTCGTCGAAATGGCCCGCCGGGCCACCGTCTGAAACGGGCCACCGCTGGCCCGGGCCATGGCCCACTTTGGAGCGGGATCGACTGAAATCTGATCGGACACCTTCGGACAAAACCAAGGAGAAAATGGCAGATTTCTGCCGTTTTGTCGATGGTTCTGGGGCGTCATGAGACGGGAAAATGGTGCCCAGAAGAGGACTCGAACCTCCACGACCTTGCGATCGCCAGCACCTGAAGCTGGTGCGTCTACCAATTCCGCCATCTGGGCACGGGGTAGGGGGCGCGCCTTAGGGGACGGTCATGCGGCTTGTCAACTCGGGCGCGGCGCGGCAAGGCGGCGGCGCGGCAACGGACTGAAGGCAAAATGAAGAACAAGCTCGTAACGCTGATCGGTGGCGGCGGTTTTCTCGGCCGTTATGTGGCGCAGGATCTGCTCGCCGCGGGGGCACGCGTGCGCGTCGCGCAGCGCGATCCGCGCGCCGCGCTGTTCCTCAAGCCGCAGGGCGGGCTGGGGCAGACGCAATTCGTCGCGGTCGACGTGCGCAAGCCCGAATCGATCGCGCGCGCCGTCGCCGGCGCCGATGCGGTGGTCAATCTGGTCGGCATCCTCAAGGGCGATTTCAGCGCGATCCAGTCCGAAGGCGCGAAGACCGTCGCCGAAGCCGCCGCGCGCGCCGGGGTCGGCGCGCTGGTCCATGTCTCGGCGATCGGTGCGGACGCCGATTCGGCGTCGGGCTATGGTCGCAGCAAGGCGGCTGGCGAGGCGGCGGTGCGCGCGGCCTTTCCGGGCGCGACGATCATGCGGCCGTCGATCATCTTCGGGCGCGAGGATGGCTTCATCAATCGCTTCGCCGGAATGATCGCAGGCCCGATGCCCGTCCTGCCCGTGCTGCGCGCCGGCGCGAAGTTTCAGCCGGTATTCGTCGGCGATGTCGCCGCCGCGATCGTCGCCGCGCTGGGGCATCCCGACACCGCCGCCGGCAAGACTTTCGAGCTGGGCGGCCCCGATGTCGTCACCATGGGCGGGCTGATCCGCTGGATCGCGACCACCATCGGTCGCCATCCGACGATCGTCGAACTGCCCGATGCGGTCGGCGGGATGATCGCGCTCGGCGGCTTCCTCCCCGGCGCGCCGATCACGCGCGACCAGTGGCGCATGCTGCAGGTCGACAATGTCGTCGCCCCCGGCGCCGCCACCCTCGCTGATCTCGGCGTGGCGCCGACGCCGCTCGACAGCGTCGCGCCGGGCTGGCTGGTGCAATATCGCCGCCACGGCCGCTTCACGACCACCGCGACCGCCTGAGCGGCGGCGATCAAACAACCTGCGGGGCCGGGAGCCGCGTAACAGGGGAACGACGTGCACGATCTGCTGACCATCATCCTGCTCGGCATCGTCGAGGGGATCACCGAGTTCCTGCCGGTCTCCTCGACCGGCCACCTGATCCTCGCCGGCGCACTGCTCCACTATGACGCCGCGCGCTGGGACGTGTTCAACATCGTCATCCAGCTCGGCGCGGTGCTGGCGGTCGTCGTGCTGTACTGGCGGACCTTCTGGACCGTGCTGCGCGGCGTGCTGCAGGGCGAGGCCGGGCCGGTGCGCTTCGTGCGCAACATCGTCATCGCCTTCATCCCGGCGGCGGTGGTCGGCGCACTGTTCCACAAGAAGATCGAGGCGCTGCTGCTCCAGCCGATCGTCGTCGCGGTGGCGCTGATCGTCGGCGGTGTGGCGATCCTGGTGATCGAGCGCCTCGCCAAGCCCGGCACGACGCGCGGCGTCGCCGAGGTGAGCGCCCCGACATCGGCCGGCATCGGTCTGCTGCAATGCCTGGCAATGATCCCCGGCGTCAGCCGCTCGGGCGCGACGATCCTCGGCGCGCTGAGCCTCGGCGTCGAGCGGCGCACGGCGGCCGAATTCAGCTTCTTCCTCGCCATCCCGACCATGCTCGGCGCGAGCACGCTCGAACTGGTGACCAAGCGCCACGAACTCGCCAGCGGCGCGAGTGTCGGGCTCGGCGGGATCGCGATTGGCTTCGTCGTCGCCTTCATCGTCGCGCTGCTGGTGGTGCGCTGGTTCGTCGGCATCGTCGGGCGGCGCGGCTTCGCGCCCTTCGCCTGGTACCGCATCGTCGTCGGCGGCGCGGCGCTGATCTGGCTGCTGACCAAATAGGTCCGATACGGCCATAGAAACTTCTCTTTCTTTCTGATTGCGGTAATCCGCCCCAATTAAGCGCCAATTTAAGTCAGCATAACTTACCTATATGTCGGTTTTTACGTGACTCCGCGAGCATTCGCGGCTAGCGGGCGGGAACGACAATATGGGGCGAATCGAGCATGGCGGGCGGTCGGACACTGCAATTCGTCGATCGGGCGCAGGCTTTTCCGGCCAAGCGACCGGCGACCGCGCGCGCCGAGGATTTTCGCGAGATCGCCGATCGCTATGCGCTGCCGGCGGCCGAGGACCAGGCCGGGCGCTGCTCGCAATGCGGCGTGCCCTATTGTTCGGTGCATTGCCCGCTGCACAACCACATCCCCGACTGGCTGCGGCTGACCGCCGAGGGGCGGCTGCGCGAGGCCTATGAGCTGAGCAACGCAACCTCGACCATGCCCGAAATCTGCGGCCGCATCTGCCCGCAGGATCGACTGTGCGAGGGCAATTGCGTGATCGAATTCTCCGGCCATGGCGCAGTGACGATCGGCTCGGTCGAGAAGTTCATCACCGACACCGCCTGGGAACAGGGCTGGGTCGAGCCGATCGTGCCCGGGCCCGATCGCGGCATGTCGGTCGGCATCATCGGCGCGGGGCCTGCGGGTCTCGCCGCCGCCGAATATCTGCGCGGCTATGGCTATGCCGTCCACGTCTATGACCGATACGACCGTGCCGGCGGGCTGCTGACCTATGGCATCCCCGGCTTCAAGCTCGAAAAGCCGGTGGTGATGCGCCGCGTCGACCGGCTCGCCGCCGCCGGCATCGTCTTCCATTACGATTTCGCGGTCGGCCGCGACGCCAGCCTCGACGAGCTGCGCGAGCGCCACGACGCGGTGCTGATCGCGACCGGCGTCTACAAGGCGCGCGGCATCAAGGCGCCCGGCGTCGGCAGCGACGGCGTGGTCGAGGCGCTCGACTTCCTGATCGCCTCCAACCGCAAGGGCTTTGGCGACGCCGTGCCGGCGTTCGACGACGGCAGCCTCGATGCGGCCGGCAAGCATGTCGTGGTGATCGGCGGCGGCGATACCGCGATGGACTGCGTGCGCACCGCCGTGCGCCAGGGCGCCGCCTCGGTGAAGTGCCTGTACCGCCGCGACCGCACCAACATGCCGGGCTCGCAGCGCGAAGTGACCAATGCCGAGGAAGAGGGCGTCGAGTTCGTCTGGCTCTCCGCGCCGCAGGCGTTCGAGGCGGCGGAGAAGGTCAGCGCGGTGCGCGCCACGCGCATGCGGCTCGGCGCGCCCGATGCGAGCGGCCGCCGCGCACCCGAGGAGGAGCCCGACAGCGGCTTCCGGCTCGACGCCGATCTGGTGATCAAGGCGCTCGGCTATGACGCCGAGGAATTGCCCAGGCTGTTCGCCGCGCCCGAACTCGGCGTGACGCGCTGGGGCACGGTGCTGGTCGACAACAAGACGCTGATGACCAGCCTCGACGGCGTGTTCGCCGCCGGCGACATCGTGCGCGGCGCGAGCCTCGTGGTGTGGGCAATCCGTGACGGTCAGGATGTCGCGAAGAACATGCATCGGTGGCTCACGGCAAAGGCAAAGGGCGAGAGGAAAGCGGCGTGACGATGACAATGCTTTTGGCGGCAGCCCTTGCACAGGCCATGCCCGTCACGGTGGCGCCGCCTCCACCACCCGTTACCGTCGTAGCGACACCAAAGGCAAAGGCGCTGGCGGGCGAACTGGCGGAACTGCTCGATGGCGAAGCGGTGACGCGAATCCAGTTCAACAAGATGTTTGCTACCTCGATGCCTGCCGTGATGCGCGCGTCCCCGGAATATCAGGCGCTGGAAAAGAAATATCCCGGCATCATCGACCATGTCTTGTCGCGGATGCGCCCGACGCTCGGGGAATACAGCATTGCCCGGATGCCGTTGTTGCTCGGCCGGATAGCGGACATCTACGACACCAACCTCACCGAAACCGAATTGCGTCAGGTGCTCGCATTCTACCGGTCGCCGACCGGCATTTGGCTGATCGGCGTGATCGCGAGCGGATCCGACGTCAGTGCGATTTTCCAGCGCGGCATGCAGAACCCGGACTCGGCGATCGATGGGGGCGATATTCGTGCGGCGACCAGCGGGGCGGCCTTGCCGTCCGTGATAGCCGGCATGACGCCTGAGCGCATGAATGAGATTGTCGCCTTCAGCGTGACGCCGGCAGGGCGAAAGGTGAAAGCCATCGGTAGCCAGAGCGCCGCCGTCGCCGCTGCATGGGCGAATGAAAAAGACCCCAGGGTCGAAGCGGCGATGCTGAAGGTCGTCATCGATGCCCGGCGCGAGTATATCGCGAAGATCGACAGCGCTGCCCCCGGCTCGCGATCCTGATCGCCACTCCTCGCGCACGATGTAGCTGATCTCCGCCTTAACCGAAGCGATCCACACGAAGGCAATGCCATGATCGACCAACGCGAACGCCTCGCCCGTGAGGGCATGTACCGGCCCGAATATGAGGGCGACGCGTGCGGCGTCGGGCTTGTCGCGGCGACCGACGGCACGCCGTCGCGGCGCGTCGTGCAGGCGGCGATCGATGCGCTGAAGGCGGTGTGGCATCGCGGTGCTGTCGATGCCGATGGCAAGACCGGCGACGGTGCCGGCCTGCATATCGACCTGCCGCACAAATTTTTCGACGATGCGGTCGCCGCCTCGGGCCATCGCCCGATGCCCAACCGGCTGGCGGTCGGCATGATCTTCCTGCCGCGTACCGATCTCGGCGCGCAGGAAGCGTGCCGCACGATCGTCGAAAGCGCGATCATCGAGGAAGGCTATACCATCTATGGCTGGCGCCAGGTGCCGGTCGATGTTTCGGTGATCGGGCAGAAGGCGCAGGCGACGCGGCCCGAGATCGAGCAGATCATGATCGCGGGGCCGCTGCCCGGCGAGGCCAGCAAGGCCGAGTTCGAGAAAAATCTCTATCTCGTCCGCCGCCGGATCGAGAAGCGTGTCATCGCCGCGCAAATCCAGGGCTTCTACATCTGCTCGCTGAGCTGCCGCTCGATCATCTACAAGGGGCTGTTCCTCGCCGAGAGCCTGTCGGTGTTCTATCCCGATTTGACCGACCAGCGGTTCGAGAGCCGCGTCGCGATCTTCCACCAGCGTTATTCGACCAACACCTTCCCGCAATGGTGGCTGGCGCAGCCGTTCCGCTGTCTCGCGCATAATGGCGAGATCAACACAGTGCGCGGCAACAAGAACTGGATGCTGAGCCACGAGATCCGCATGGCCAGCCTCGCCTTTGGCGAGCATAGCGAGGACATCAAGCCGGTGATCCCGGCCGGCGCGAGCGACACCGCCGCGCTCGACGCAGTGTTCGAGGCGATCTGCCGCTCGGGGCGCGACGCGCCGACCGCCAAGCTGATGCTCGTGCCCGAGGCGATGGCGCCGAACAGCGACATGCCGGCCGAGCATCTCGCCATGTACCAGTATCTGGCGAGCGTGATGGAGCCGTGGGACGGCCCCGCCGCGCTGGCGATGACCGACGGCCGCTGGGCGGTCGCCGGCATGGACCGCAACGCGCTGCGTCCGCTGCGCTATACGCTGACCGCCGAAGGGCTGCTGATCGTCGGCTCGGAGAGCGGCATGGTCGTGGTGCCCGAATCGAGCATCGTCGCCAAGGGCCGGCTCGGGCCGGGCCAGATGATCGCGGTCGACCTCGACGAGGGCGTCCTGCTGCTCGATCGCGCGGTCAAGGACCGCATCGCCGGCGAGGCCGATTATGCCGCAATGATCGGCAACTTCCTCAAGATCGACGACCTGCCGGCACCGGCCGAGACGATCACGCGGTTCGAGCGTGCCGAGCTGACGCGTCGTCAGGTCGCCGCCGGCCAGACGCTCGAGGACATGGAGCTGATCCTCGCGCCGATGGTCGAGAGCGCCAAGGAAGCGATCGGCTCGATGGGCGACGATACGCCGCTCGCGGTCATTTCCGACAAGCCGCGGCTGATCAGCCAGTTCTTCCGGCAGAATTTCAGCCAGGTGACCAACCCGCCGATCGACAGCTTGCGCGAACGCCATGTCATGTCGCTCAAGACGCGCTTCGGCAATCTCGCCAACATCCTCGACACCGAGGACCGCCGCGACGGCGTGCTGGTGCTCGATTCGCCGGTGCTGACCAGCGCCGACTGGATGCGGCTCAAGACGCATTTCGGCCCGCAGGCGGCCGAGATCGACTGCACCTTCGCCGCCGGTGACGGTCCCGACACACTGAAGGCGGCGATCGCGCGGATCCGCGCCGAGGCCGAGCAGGCTGTGCGCGAGGGGCGCAGCGAGCTGTTCCTCAGCGACATGGCGATCAGCGCGGATCGCGTCGCGATCGCCGGCGTGCTGGCGGCGGCGGCGGTGCACACGCACCTCGTGCGCAAGGGGCTGCGCTCGTTCGCGAGCATCAACATCCAGACCGCCGAATGCCTCGACACGCATTATTATGCCGTGCTGATCGGCGTCGGCGCGACGACGGTGAACGCCTATCTCGCCGAAGCCTCGATCGCCGACCGCCATGCGCGCGGGCTGTTCGAGGACCTGTCGATCGAGCAGTGCCTGGCGCGGCACCGCACCGCGATCGAGGAGGGTCTGCTCAAGATCATCTCCAAGATGGGGATCGCGGTGATCTCCAGCTATCGCGGCGGCTATAATTTCGAGGCGGTCGGGTTGTCGCGCGCGCTGGTCAACGATTTCTTCCCCGGCATGCCGGCGAAGATCTCGGGCGAGGGTTATGCCTCGCTGCACCTCAATGCGCAGCTGCGCCACGATGCGGCGTTCGACACCGGCGTGGCGACGCTGCCGATCGGCGGTTTCTACCGCCAGCGCGCGACCGGCGAGGCGCATGCCTATACCGCGCAGCTGATGCACCTGTTGCAGACCTCGGTCGCGACCGACAGCTATTCGAGCTATCTGCAATTCTCGCGCGGCGTCGATGCGCTGCCGCCGATCTATCTGCGCGACCTGCTGCAGTTCAACTTCCCCGACGAGGGCGTGCCGGTCGACCAGGTCGAGGCGATCACCGAGATCCGCAAGCGCTTCGTCACGCCGGGCATGTCGCTCGGCGCGCTCAGCCCCGAGGCGCACGAGACGCTGGCGATCGCGATGAACCGGATCGGCGCCAAGGCGGTGTCGGGCGAGGGCGGCGAGGACAAGGCGCGCTATGTCCCCTACCCCAATGGCGACAATGCCAATTCGGGGGTCAAGCAGATCGCCTCGGGTCGCTTCGGCGTGACGGCGGAATATCTCGGCGCGTGCGACGAGATCGAGATCAAGGTCGCGCAAGGGGCGAAGCCCGGCGAGGGCGGGCAGCTGCCCGGCTTCAAGGTCACCGAGTTCATCGCCAAATTGCGCCATGCCACACCCGGCGTGACGCTGATCAGCCCGCCGCCGCACCACGACATCTATTCGATCGAGGATCTGGCGCAGCTGATCTATGACCTGAAGCAGATCAACCCGCGCGCGCGGGTCTGCGTCAAGCTGGTCAGCTCGGCCGGCATCGGCACCGTCGCGGCGGGCGTCGCCAAGGCGCATGCCGACGTCATCCTCGTCTCCGGCCATGTCGGCGGCACCGGCGCCTCGCCGCAGACCAGCATCAAATATGCCGGCACGCCGTGGGAAATGGGGCTGAGCGAGGTCAACCAGACGCTGACGCTCAACGGCCTGCGCGGCCGCATCAAGCTGCGCACCGATGGCGGGCTTCGCACCGGACGCGACATCGTCATCGCCGCGATCCTCGGCGCCGAGGAATTCGGCATCGGCACGCTGAGCCTCGTCGCGATGGGCTGCATCATGGTGCGCCAGTGCCATAGCAACACCTGCCCGGTCGGCGTGTGCACGCAGGACGAGCGGCTGCGCGAGAAGTTCAGCGGCAACCCGGAAAAGGTCATCAACCTGATGACCTTCATCGCCGAGGAAGTGCGCGACATCCTTGCGCGGCTCGGCGTCAAGAGCCTCGACGAGATCATCGGCCGCACCGAATTGCTGCGCCAGACCAGCCGCGGCGCCGAGCATCTCGACGATCTCGACCTCAACCCGATCCTCGCCAAGGTCGATGCGCCCGACAGCGAGCGCCGCTTCAGCCTCGACACGTGGCGCAACGAGGTGCCCGACAGCCTCGACGCGCAGATCATCAAGGATGCCGGCGCGGTGTTCTCGCGCGGCGAGAAGATGCAGCTAACCTATACCGTGCGCAACACGCACCGCGCGGTCGGCACGCGGCTGTCGAGCGAAATCACGCGCAAATTCGGCATGTCGACGCTGGCCGACGGCCATGTCACGGTGCGGCTGCGCGGCTCGGCGGGACAGAGCCTCGGCGCCTTCCTGTGCAAGGGCGTGACGCTCGAGGTGTTCGGCGATGCCAACGACTATGTCGGCAAGGGCCTGTCGGGCGGCATCATCGCGGTACGCCCGGCGGTCAGCTCGCCGCTGGCGAGCCAGGACAATACCATTATCGGCAACACCGTACTGTACGGCGCGACCTCGGGCAGCCTCTACGCCGCCGGCCAGGCGGGCGAACGCTTCGCGGTGCGCAATTCGGGCGCAACGGTGGTGGTCGAGGGCTGCGGCGCCAATGGCTGCGAGTACATGACCAACGGCATCGCGGTGGTGCTCGGCGCGGTCGGCGCGAATTTCGGCGCCGGCATGACCGGCGGCATGGCGTTCGTCTACGACGCCGATGGCAGCTTCGAGCGCCGCGCCAACCCCGAGAGCATCACCTGGCACCGGCTCGCCTCGATGCACTGGGAGTCGGTGCTGCTCGGGCTGGTGCGCGCGCATCACGCCGCGACCGACAGCAAATGGTCGGCGGCGCTGCTCGACGACTGGGGCCGCGCGATCGACCGCTTCTGGCAGGTCGTGCCGCGCGAGATGCTCAGTCGCCTTTCGCATCCGCTCGACGATTCGGCACACCTCGTCGCGGCCGAATGAGTGACCCGAATTCCCTGCCGGGCGACGTCCGGCAGGGAATTTGACAGGGAATGCGAACATTTTTCGTGCGGCGGTTTTCGCGGCCGGCGTCGGATGGGCAGAGGGATGGATCATGCGCATGATCCGACCCAAGCGCGTTTCGCTTGAGAATTGAATCAAGCTGTGCCGCAAGACTCTCTGTGCCTCCGCGCCTCTGCGCGAACCCAATCTATTTGCGCGCGCAGAGGCGCAGAGGCGCGGAGTCAACTTCCTGTCCGGACGTCGCTTGCTGGCCATTGATTCACGCGAAGGCGCAAAGGCGCGAAGTGGTTCGGCAGGCTCGATAATGCACTACGATTCTGCTATGGGGAGTCGCGTCACCGTGTTTGCTTGAGGTGTTCGATGCGTAGCTTGCTTGTCGTGCCGCTGATCTTGCTGGCGACCCCCGCCCTCGCGCATGAGCGCCACCCCGCCCCGCCGACCGACCAGCGCCTTGCGGCGGTCGGCGATGCGCTGTCCAACCCGGCGGTGCAGGAAAGCGCGGCGGCGTTCGTCGGCGCGCTGGCCGATGCACTGCTCGACACGCATGTCGGCCCGATTGCGCGCTACACCGACCCACGCGATGGCGTGCGGCCGAACGATACGCTGCGCGACGTTATCACGCGCGACGACCCGCAGTTCCAACGCCGGCTGCACGACGGCACACGCGGCGCGGTCGCCGCGACGGGCCAGGCGGCGCGCGACGCCGCGACGATGACGGCGGAGATCAACGCCACCGCCGCGCGGCTGCGACGGGTGCTGGGCGCGGCAAGCGCAGCGCTGGACGACAGCCATCGCGACAACTGAGCACCCCGCGAAGGCGCGACTGGCGGGGTTACCGCTCGGCTGGTGGCTGCGCGCGGCGGGGGGCCCATTGGTTATCGTCGCGTTGCTGCTGGGCATCGGGTGGCTGCGCTACACGATGTCGGCTCCGAGCGCACAGGTGCCGACCAGCGTTCGCGGCACGATCACCAGCTTTCGCCTTGGCGCTTATGGTCCCGGAGTTGAGCCGCCCATGCAGGTCGCGATTGCGCTGCAGGACGGCACGGAGACCGTGATTACCATCGCCAGCGACGACGCATCAGCGTGTCGCATCGGGGATTCGATCGCGCTCGACCGCTATATCGATTACTGGGGACATCCCTTCTTCCGTGCGGCCTTTCACCCCTGCGACTTGTCACCTGCCCGACGCGCCTTGCCGAGAAAATAGGTCGCGGTCGCGCGTGTCGGTGGCGGAGCGGCGAGCAGCATCGCGAGAATGCCGAACGCAATGTGCAGCACCGGGTTGATCACGAAGCGCGGGCGGATGACGGCGGGGCGCTGCGCCACCTCGGCGAGCAGCGCGCGCGCCTCGTCCGCCACGGCCGGATGGACGCGAATTACGATCCCGCCGAGCGCGAGGAGCATCGGCCAGGCGGCGCGCGCATGGTCGAACCCCATGGCATAGGCCGGGATGTCATATTGGGCGAACATCGCCAGCATCACGACCGTTTCCGGCTGGCTGTAGACGATCGCCACAGTTTCGAACGCATCCTCGACCATCAAGCCTTCCCCCGCCGCGCGCGCCACTCTAACAACAGCTTATGTGGCAGCTACATCAATTTCCGCTTTGCCCCTTCTCGCGCAAGGTGCGCATCCTGCTGGGCGAGAAGGGCGTCGGTTACGAACTGGTGCGCGAATCGCCGTGGGACCGGCGCGACGAATTTCTCGACATGAACCCCGCCGGCCAGACGCCGGTGATGACCGACCCCGAGCGCGGCATCCTGCTGATCGATTCGATGGCGATCTGCGAATATTTCGAGGAGACGGTCGACAAGGCGGCGATGATCAACGGCACCGCGGTCAACCGCGCCGAGATCCGCCGGCTGGTCGCGTGGTTCGACACGCAATTCTATGCCGATGTCACCGCGCCGTTGCTCCACGAGCGGATGGAGAAGCGGCTGGTGCAACGCGCGACGCCCGATTCGCGCGTGCTGCGCGAGGCGATGAAGGCGGCGGTGCGGCATCTCGATTACACCGATTATCTGCTCGACCATCGCAACTGGCTGGGCGGCGCGACGATGAGCCTCGCCGATCTGGCGGCGGCAGCGCAGATTTCGATCACCGACTATCTTGGCGGGATCGACTGGAAGAATCACGAGCAGACCGCGCGCTGGTATCGCGGCTTCAAGAGCCGGCCGAGCTTCCGCCCGCTGCTCGCCGAGCGGATGGAGACGATCAATCCGCCGGCGCATTATGACGACCTGGATTTCTGATGCACGTCACGCATGATCCGGCCGCCGCCGCGGCGCCGCCGATCGGCTTCGACGACTTTCTCGCGGTCGACATCCGCGTCGGTACGATCCTCAAGGCCGAACCCTTTCCCGAGGCGCGCAAACCCGCCTATCGGCTGGCGATCGATTTCGGGCCGGCGATCGGCGTGTTGCGCTCCTCGGCGCAGATCACCGAGCATTACAAGCTGGACGAACTGGTCGGCATGCAGGTCGCCGCGGTGGTCAATTTCCCGCCGCGCCAGATCGGGCCGATGATGTCCGAGGTGCTGACGCTGGGTTTTCCCGATGCCGCGGGTAAGGTCGTGCTGGTGACGCCCAGCGTGCGGGTGCCGAACGGGGGACGGTTGTTCTGACTTCTTCTTAATACCTCCCCGGCACGGGGCTACAGCATTCACACATCGTGGTTGCCATGTGGTTTTTGGTCTGATTCGATGTCCTTGAGAGCGGGAGGACATGATGGAGCAGACGCTGGGCCGATTTGGAGATCGGCGCCTGG
>NZ_JAXOJP010000039.1:11125-37515 GCF_036663795.1 Parasphingomonas halimpatiens | reverse complement strand
TGGGAACGATCCATCGAAAGCTCGACCGCATGGGCAACCATCGCCAGCATCCGCATGATCACCCGCAGAATCGCAAGAGTCTCAATCAGTTGAGAAACTTTTGAATCAGGCTCTAACGCACGATGTGCGTTTGCCGGCGGAATCCTGCCCGCGATCCACAAGCCCGCAGCCTAATGAAAATCGTGGCTCTTGATAGGGATGTCGTCTTCCCGATCGCCCTTGTCGCGATAATGATAGTCCGAGCGCAATTTCGGCTGCCAGCCCGGGTCGCCGCGATCGGGTGAGCCGCCATGCGTCGCGCCGTCGCCGCGCGACACCATGCGTGGCAGGTCGATCTCGCCGACCTGGCGCAGCAACGGGGTCAGGTCGGTGACGCGCTCGGTCACGACATGGATCACCAGCCCCTCGCGTTGCACCCGCCCGGTCAGGCTGACCATCGCCGCCGACATCACGGTGCGGCGCTGCGCCTCGAAGCGGTCGGGCCACAAGATGCCGTTGGCGATGCCGGTTTCGTCCTCCAGCGTCATGAACAGCACGCCCTTGGCGCTGCCCGGTCGTTGCCGCACGAGGATGATCCCCGCCACCTCGACGCGCGCGCCGTCCTTCATCGTCTTGAGGTCGCCGCATGGTCGCATGCCGCGGCGCTGCAATTCGCCGCGCAGAAAGGCGAGCGGATGCCGGCGCAGCGACAATTGCGTCGCGCGGTAATCCTCGACCACCTCGCGCCCGGCGGTGAGCGGGACCAGCGCGACCGGCGCCTCGCGCGCTTCGGGGACGATCGCCCCGAAGCGCTGGTCGGACGCCGCGAACAGCGACAGCGGCGCCTGGCCGAGCCCCTTGATCGCCCATAGCGCCTGGCGCCGGTCGAGCCCGAGGCAGCGAAAGGCGTCGGCGCGGGCGAGCCGTTCGAGCGTCGCCGGCCTGACCCCCGAGCGTCGCCACGCATCCTCGATCGACGTGAAGGCACCGCCGCGCCGCGCGTCGAGCAGCGCCTGCGCTTCCTTCTCGCCCAGTCCCTGGACGATCCGCATGCCCAGCCTGAGCGGCAGCATCGCCGCCCAGTCGGCGTCGTCGCCGCGAAACGACGCCGGGCGCGGGCGCGCCGAGGGCGAGGCCTCGGGCAGCACGGCGGTGTCCCAGTCGCTGCGGTTGATGCACACCGCGTGGATCTCGACGCCATGCTCGCGCGCGTCGCGGACGATCTGCGCCGGCGCGTAGAAGCCCATCGGCTGCGCGTTGAGCAGTGCCGCGCAATAGAGGTCGGGATGGTGGCACTTCATCCAGCACGAGGCATAGGCGATCTTGGCGAAGCTGGCGGCATGGCTCTCGGGAAAGCCGTAGCTGCCGAACCCCTCGATCTGCTTGACCATGCGCTCGGCGAAATCCTGCGTGATGCCGTTGCCGAGCATCCCGCCGATCAGCCGGTCGCGAAATTCGCCGACGCCGCCGGTCATCTTGAAGGTCGCCATGGCGCGGCGCAGCCGGTCGGCCTCGTTGGCGCTGAACCCCGCGCCGACCATCGCGACCTGCATCGCCTGTTCCTGGAACAGTGGCACGCCGAGCGTCTTGCGCAGCACCGCCTCCAGTGCGGCATTGGGATAGCTGACCGGCTCCTTGCCCTCGCGACGCTTGAGATAGGGGTGGACCATGTCGCCCTGGATCGGCCCCGGCCGGACGATCGCGACCTCGATCACCAGGTCGTAGAATTCGCGCGGCTTCATCCGCGGCAGCATCGACATCTGCGCGCGGCTCTCGATCTGGAAGACGCCGAGCGTGTCGGCCTGCTGGATCATGGCATAGGTAGCGGGGTCGTCATCCTGCATCTCGGGCGACGCCATGGTCAGCGCCACGCTTTTGCACACTTCGAGCAGCTGGAAGGCGCGGCGCATGCAACCGAGCATGCCGAGCCCGAGAATGTCGACCTTCATCAGGCCGAGTTCCTCGACATCGAGCTTCTCCCATTCGACCACGCGGCGATCGACCATCGCCGCCGGTTCGATCGGCACGAGCTCGTCGAGCCGGTCGTGCGACAGCACGAAGCCGCCGGGATGCTGCGACAGATGGCGCGGCGTATCGACCAGCTCGCGCACCAGTTCGAGCGTCAGCGCGAGGCGCGGGTCGTTGCGGTCGAGGTTGAGCTGGTCGACATGCGCGTCGCGCACGCCCTCGTTGGAGATGCCCCATACCTGGCCGGCGAGCGCGGCGGTCATGTCTTCCGACAGGCCCATCACCTTGCCGACCTCGCGCAGCGCACCGCGCGTGCGGAAGCGGCTGACCACCGCGGTCAGTGCGGCATGGCGCTGGCCATAGGTCTCGTAGATCCACTGGATCACTTCCTCGCGCCGCTCATGCTCGAAATCGACGTCGATATCGGGTGGCTCGTGGCGATCCTCGGAGATGAAGCGTTCGAACAGCAGGGTGTGCTTGACCGGATCGATCGAGGTCACGCCGAGCACGAAGCAGATGATCGAATTCGCCGCCGAGCCGCGCCCCTGGCACAGGATGCCCTGGCTGCGGGCAAAGCGCACGATCGAGTTCACCGTCAGGAAATAGGGCGCATAACCCATCTTGCGGACGAGGCGCAGCTCATGCTCGAGCAGGGCGGCATATGTGTCGGGCGGCCCGGTGGGAAACATCGCCGCCAGCGCCGCGCGGGTCATCTTTTCGAGCGCGTCCTGCGGCGAGCGGCCGCTGATCACCACCTCGTCGGGATAGCGATATTGCTCCTTCAGCGCGCGCAGGCTGAAGCTGCAGCGCTCCGCGATCGCGGCCGTGGCGTGCAGCGCGGCGGGGTGGCGCGCGAAACGTCGCGCCATCTCCGCCGGGCCCTTGAGATGGCGGTCGGCGCTGCGTTCGCGGCGAAAGCCGAGCGCGTCGATCGTGCAGCGATGGCGGATCGCGGTGACGACATCCTGCAGCATGCGCCGTTCGGGCACGTCATAGAGTACGTCGCCGGTGGCGAGCGGCGTCAGCCCGAAACGCTGGCCCATGGTTTCGAGATCGTGCAGCCGCAGCGCGTCGCCCGGGCGGCGATGCTGCGTCAGGCAGACATGACCGCGCTCCGCGAAGACATCCGCCATCCAGCGCATCGCCACCGCGTCGCCATGGTCTGCCAGCGCCGGGACCAGCGCGCTGACCAGCCCTTCGGCATGCTGCGCGACATCTTCCCAATGCAGGAAGCACTGGCCCTTCTCGCCCTTTTGCGCAGCGGCGCGCGATTTGCCCAGCGTCAGCAGCCGGGTGAGCCGGCTCCACGCCGCCCGGTCTTCGGGCCAGACGAGCAGGGAGGTGCCGTCGACCAGGTCGAGCCGGCACCCGGCGATCATGCGGATCGGGAAACCGAGCTGGGTGAACTTCTCCGCCGCGACCAGCGCGCGCACCACGCCGCCGACCGAGTTGCGATCGGTAATGCCCAGCGTCGGCAGGCGCAGCGCGGCGGCGGTCGCGAACAGCTGGTCGGCTGAAGAGGCGCCACGCAGGAAGCTGAAATGCGTCGTGACCTGGAGCTCGTGATAGGTCATTGGCGGCAACGCACGAAATGACTATATGAGATGTACATCTCAGGAGATCGTGTCGTGACCAAGACGGTCGGTGCCGCCGAATTCAAGGCAAAATGCCTCAAGCTGATCGACGAGATGCAGCGCGATGGTGAATCGGTGACGATCACCAAGCGCGGCAAGCCGGTGGCGACATTGTCGGTGGTCAAAGCCGAAAAGCCGAGCCTGAAATCGATCTTCGGCGCCATGGCCAACCCGGCATATCGTTTCGACGATCCGTTCAGTCCGGCATATGACGGACCATGGGATGCGGAGCGGGATGGGCCTTGGGAACCCACTCCTTGATTCTGCTGGATACCCATGTGCTGGTCTGGCTGGTCCAGGGGGATGCCAGGCTGGGACCAAAGGCTTTCGCTGCACTGGATGATGCCGTTGCCGACCAGCAACTGCTGGTTTGTGCCATTACGCCCTGGGAAGTCTCGATGTTGGCCGACAAGGGCCGTCTGGACTTGGGCATGCCGACAGCGAGATGGATTGCCGAGGCGTTGTCCATCCCGGGGATCACGCTCTTCCCGCTCGAGCCGTCGATAGCGGTGGCGGCAGGGGAATTGTCCGGCGGTATCCATGGCGATCCTGCCGATCGTCTCATCGTTGCGACGGCGCGACATCTTGCGTGTCCCGTCGCAACGGCTGATCGCGCGATTCTCGATTATGCCAAAAAGGGGCATGTCACGGTGATCAACGCGCGCAAATAATCTGGCGGCGAGCGATATCACCCGAACGCCCCGTGCATGAACCAGGCGAGGTCGCCGGTCTCGCCGCGCTCGCCGTCGCCGCGGCGGAACAGCCAGAAGCGCTGGCCGGCCTCGTCCTCGACCTGGAAATAATCGCGCACGCCGTGCCGCTCGGCGGCGCGGCGCCACCATTCGCCCTGCACGCGCTCGGGGCCGTCGGCGCGCACCACGCGGTGCATCTCGCCGCGCCAGCTGAAGCGGCGCGGCGGCTGGTCGGGCAGTTCGGCGATGACATGGTCGAGCTGTTCGGGGCGGCGCAGCAGCCGCACCGGGCGCGGCCAGCGATGATGCCAGGGATGCAATTCGGGCGAGCGATCGAGCTGGCGGACATCGTCGACCTTACGCTTGGTCATGTCCTGCACGGGCGGATCGAGCGGCGCTACGGCAGCAACAGCGCGTTCGGGCACGTCGCTCTCGACCGGCCGGCTGCGCCACAGACGATGGTCGCCGATGCGGTTGGCCAGCGCATCGACCAGCGGGGCGAGGTCGGTGGTGCGTTCCTCGAGCCGTTCGGCAAAGGGCTGCGCGCCGAGCGGATCGGCACGCCGGACATGCAGCGCCAGCGCGTCGATGCCGAAACCCGGCGCGATCTCCTCGATCCGCCGCACGATCAGCCGCAGCAGGTGCGCGCCGTCGCGGCTCGGCCGGGCGAGGCCGATGCGCACGCGCTGCGGCACGCCGTCGATGCGGTCCGCCACCAGTTCGACGACGCGCGCGCCGAGCCCTGCCTCGGCCAGCGCGGTGACGAGGCGCGGGATCAGCATGCCGAGCCAATGCTCGATCGCCTCGGCGGTCGCGATCGGCTCGGCGAAGCGTTGCACGACGGCGATCGCCTCGACCGGGATGACGGGGTCGAGCGGCTCGTCGCGCACGCCCAGCGCCTGGTCGAGCCGCGCCACCAGCGCCGCGCCGAAGCGGCGCGCGAGCGGCGCGCGCGGCATGGCGACGAGTTGTCCGATGCGCTCGATCCCCAGCCGCCGCAATAGTTCGATCGCGGCGGGTTCCGCGCGCAATGCGGCGATCGGCAATGCCGTCAGCGCTGCTTCCTGCGTGCCCGTCGGGCAGATCGCGATCCCGTCTTCGGCGCGGCCGAAACGCGCCAGCGCCCAGGCCGCGCCGGCGCTGTCGGCGATGGCGATGCGCGCGGTGAAGCCGATCCGCGCCAGCAGCCGCACGATCCGCCGTGCCATCCGTGCCTCGCCGCCGAACAGGTGCGCCGTGCCGGTGATGTCGAGGAACAGCCCGTCATCGCCCGACAAGGCGGTGAGCGGCGACCAGCGCCGCGCCGCAGTCAGCGCCAGCCGGGCGAGCTCGGCATGGTCGCCCGCCGCATCGGCCGGTTCGAGCACGATGTCGGGGACCTGCGCACGCGCCTGCGTCACCGCCATGCCGGGGGCCAGGCCGATCGCGCGCGCCGCTGGGGACACCGCGGCGATCACGACCTTGCTGCCCTCGCGGCACGTGGTGACGACCAGCTCCTCCCCGGAACGGGGAGGGGGACCACGAAGTGGTGGAGGGGCTTGGAGCGCGTTGCCCGTGCGCCGCGCTCCAAGCCCCTCCACCACCGGCTTCGCCGGCGGTCCCCCTCCCCGTACCGGGGAGGAATGGGAGGATTTCGCCCAGCGCGCACCCGGCCGCCAGCCGTCGCCGCCTGGCGTCAGTGCTGCGACCGCTGCCGTGCCGAGATCAGGCCGCGCGACGATGCGCCCCGCCCGCCGCAACCGGTCGATCGACCAGTCGGGCAGGTAGAGCGAGGCGACCCGTTTCATCGCATGCCTCCAATGTCCATTGATGGGATTCGCCGCCGCGCTGCCGGGCGAGTTCGACGCGCCAGCGCGGGCGGCCGATGCCGGCGACCGGCAGCGGCGTCGAGGGCGCGGCCGAGATGCGCCAGCGCGTCACCGCCGCCGAGGGCACGGCGAGCGGGTTGCCGCCCTCGCGAGCATGGCGTTTCATCAGCAGGCCGATCGTGCGCCCGCCCTCGGCTGCCAGTTGCAGCCGACGCGTATTGGCCATCGAGGCGCGCCTGACCTCGCCGATCACCGCGCCGAGCCCGCGATGCCGCAATCCCTCCTCCATCAGCGCGAGCAATTCGGCATCGTCGCTCGCCTCGGCATAGAGCAGCCGCTCGGGCGACAGGCCGACCTGGTAGAGGCCGGGCGCGAACAGGTCGCGGCGCCTGACTACCCACAGCACCGGCCCCCAGGCGCGCGCCGCGAGGCCGGCGGTGAACAAAGTCGCGGCGGCATCGTCGCCAAGGCCGGGGCTGCCCGGCGCGATCTCGTGCAATGCGTCGAGCCGCAGCCCGCTCGTCGCCAGGCGCTCGTCGACCGCGGCGATGCCGAACGGCAGCACGGGGCGACGCTTGAGGCCATCGCCCTCGATGGCGCGCAGGGTTTCGCGCAAGGCGTCTAGCTGGCAGGACGGCACGGGCACGACTCGGATAAAGGACTATGTTCCTATTTTGTTCCTTTTACGGGTGCAGAGTCAACAGGCGATGGCAGCACGCCGATGCAAGATCGTCAGCGTGAAAACACCCACCAGCGATTGAGCGCGAAGCTCGCCAGCGGCGTGACGAACAGCATCGCCGGCACCGGCGCCCAGTCCGGCAGCGCGAGCAGGCCGGTGCCGACCCACACCCACAAGGAGTTGAGCGCAAAGGCCAGGATCGAGGCGGCGGCGAAGCGCCACAGGCTGGTCGCGTCCTGCGTCGCGGATTCGCGAAAGCTCCAGCGGCTGTGCAGCGAATAACCCGCTGCCACGCCGGCAACATGGCCGACGGTGTTGGCAAGCAGCGGGTCGACATGCAGGATCGAGGCGTAGAACAGATAGACCGCGACCGAGAAGGCGGTGACGCCCAGCCCGGCCAGCGCGAAGCGTAGCAGCTGCACGACTGCCTCATTCTGGAACAGGGAACGCATCGTCAGTTCAGTCGCCGAGGACGGCGGTACCGGCATAATCGATCATCTGAAGCAGCGCGCGCGGCGCTCTCGACACGCCGCGTATCGCCATCACCGTGCCGGCATAAAGCGCATACAAGGCCAGCCATGGCAGCATGAACAACACCGCCAGCGGCATGACAACCCCGCCGGACAGGCGCCGCCGCATGATCGAGACGGGTGCCTTGCTGCGGACGATCGGGGCCATGTACATGGAGCGGTTCCTTCTCTGCCGCCCCACCATGCCGCCCAATGGTTAACGGTTCGTCACGACCGGCACATTCCGGCCCTCGCCAAAGCTTTTGAAATTTTATAACAAGGACACGAACGGCGAATCCGGGCGTTCTGTTACGGAATGCCTTCGCCGATGAAGTGGAGAGACCATGGCAGGCGATCCGGTGCGCCCCAACCTGCAACCCTTGTCGCTGCATGTGCCGGAGCCCAAATTCCGTCCCGGCGACACGGCCGACTTCACGCAAGTGACGATCCCGCCCGCCGGCGACGTGCGCCGCCCTGACACCGCCGATCGTGCCGAAGGTTTCATCGACCTCGCCTATGAACTGATCCGCGTGCTCGACGATGAAGGCCAGGCGGTCGGCCCGTGGAATCCGCGGCTCTCGCCCGAGACGCTGCGCGCGATGTTGCGCTCTATGGCGCTGACCCGCGCATTCGACGAACGCATGTTCCGCGCCCAGCGTCAGGGCAAGACCAGCTTCTACATGAAGTGCACCGGCGAAGAAGCGGTCGCGATCGCCGCCGCCTTCGCGCTCGATTACGAGGACATGTGCTTCCCCTCCTACCGTCAGCAGGGTCTGCTCGTCGCGCGCGGCTGGAGCCTCGTCGACATGATGAACCAGATCTATTCGAACAAGGGTGACCGGCTGCAGGGCAAGCAGCTGCCGATCATGTATTCGGTGCGCGAGGCCGGCTTCTTCTCGATCTCGGGCAACCTCACCACGCAATATCCCCAGGCCGTCGGCTGGGCGATGGCCTCGGCCGCCAAGGGCGACACGCGCATCGCGGCGACCTGGTGCGGCGAGGGTTCGACCGCCGAGGGCGATTTCCACTCCGCCTGCACCTTTGCCAGCGTTTACCGCGCGCCGGTGATCTTCAACATCGTCAACAACCAGTGGGCGATTTCGAGCTTCTCGGGCTTTGCCGGCGCCGAATCGACCACCTTTGCGGCGCGCGCGATCGGCTATGGCATCGCCGGCCTGCGCGTCGACGGCAACGATGCGCTGGCGGTCTATGCCGCCACCGCCTGGGCGGCCGAGCGTGCGCGGACCAACCAGGGTCCAACGCTGATCGAGCATTTCACCTATCGCGTCGAAGGCCATTCGACCTCGGACGATCCGTTGCAATATCGCTTCGCCGGCGAGGCTACTGCCTGGCCGCTCGGCGACCCGATCAAGCGGCTGAAGGACCATCTCATCGCGATCGGCGAATGGGACGAGGAACGCCACGCCGCGCAGGATCGCGCCGTTGCCGAGGAAGTGAAGGCAGCGCAGAAGGAGGCCGAGAAGAACGGCATTCTCGGCCATGGCCTGCACCAGCCGCTCGACACGCTGTTCGACGGCGTCTTCGAGGAGATGCCGTGGCATTTGCGCGAACAACAGGCACAGATGCTCGCCGAGGAAACCGCCTCGGGCCGCCCCTGGGCACGGAAGTGAGCGACATGACCGATTCCACCGCGCTTGAAGAATCCGCCGATATCGCTGCCCCGGAGACGGGCGACGGTACCACGCGCATGAACATGATCCAGGCGATCAACTCGGCGCTCGACGTGATGATGGAGCGCGACCCCAACGTCATCGTGATGGGCGAGGATGTCGGCTTTTTCGGCGGCGTGTTCCGCGCCACCGCCGGGCTCCAGGCCAAGTTCGGCAAGACCCGCGTGTTCGACACGCCGATCACCGAATGCGGCATCATCGGCGTTGCGGTCGGGATGGGCGCCTATGGCCTCCGGCCGGTCCCCGAGATCCAGTTCGCCGACTATATCTATCCCGCGCTCGACCAGCTCGTCTCCGAGGCGGCACGGCTGCGCTACCGCTCGGCCGGCGAATTCATCGCGCCGATGACGGTGCGCTCGCCGTTCGGCGGCGGCATTTTCGGTGGCCAGACGCACAGCCAGTCGCCCGAAGGCATCTTCACCCATGTCTCGGGCATCAAGACCGTCATCCCTTCGACGCCGTACGACGCCAAGGGCCTGTTGATCGCGGCGATCGAGGACAATGATCCGGTGCTCTTCTTCGAGCCCAAACGCATCTATAACGGCCCGTTCGACGGCCATTGGGATCGCCCGGCGAAGAACTGGTCGGCGCACCCAGCCGGCGCGGTACCCGAGGGCTATTACCGCATCGATCTCGGCACCGCGAAGATCGTCCGTCCCGGGGAAGCGCTCACCATTCTCGCCTATGGCACGATGGTCCATGTCTGCCAGGCAGTGATTGCCGAGGCAGGCGTCGATGCCGAAATCATCGACCTGCGCACGCTCATTCCGCTGGATATCGAAACGATCGAGGCTTCGGTCAAAAAGACCGGCCGCTGCATGATCGTCCACGAGGCGACGCGCACCTCGGGCTTCGGCGCCGAGCTTTCCGCGCTGGTGCAGGAACGCTGCTTCTATCATCTCGAAGCCCCGATCGAGCGCGTCACCGGCTTCGACACGCCCTATCCCCACAGCCTCGAATGGGCCTATTTCCCCGGCCCGGTGCGCATCGGCGAGGCACTCAAGAAGATCATGAAGGACGCATAGGATGGCCCGCTTCACCTTCAAACTGCCGGATATCGGTGAGGGCATCGCCGAGGCCGAGATCGTCGCCTGGCACGTCGCGGTCGGCGACCGCGTCGAGGAAGACCAGGGCCTTGCCGACATGATGACCGACAAGGCCACCGTCGAGATGGAATCGCCGGTGTCCGGCACCGTGGTCGAGCTGGCCGGCGAGGTCGGCGACCAGGTGTCGATCGGGGCGGCGCTGGTGGTGATCGAGACCGACGCGGTCGAGGGTGAAGCGGAAGCCGCGGAGCAGATTGCGGCCGAGACACCGGGTGCAGTGGAAGCCGGCGTTGCCGATACACCCGCACCGGTCGAAATGGCCACTTCTCCCTCTCCCCAGGGGGGAGAGGGTCGGGGAGAGGGGCGGCCACAAGTGGAAGCGGCCGTGGTTCCTGCTCCCGTTGACTCCAAGCCTGTTATCGAGAGCGCGTCCCCCGTTGCGACCCCTCTCCCCGACCCTCTCCCCGCAGGGGAGAGGGAGCAGAAGATCCACGTCCTCGCCTCCCCCGCCGTCCGCGCCCGCGCGGCCGACCTAGGCATTGACCTCGCCCAGGTGAAACCGGCCGAAGGCGACCGCATCCGCCACGCCGATCTCGACGCGTTCCTGCGCTACGGTGCTGGCCAGGGTTATCAGGCGCCGCATGCCAGTCACGCCCGCCCCGACGAGGCGATCAAGGTCATCGGCATGCGCCGTCGCATCGCCGAGAACATGGCGGCGTCGAAGCGCGCCATCCCGCACTTCACCTATGTCGACGAGATCGACGTCACCGCGCTCGAGGCGATGCGCGCCGATCTCAATGCCCATCGCGGTTCGCGCCCCAAGCTGACCATGCTGCCGCTGCTGATCGTCGCGATCTGCAAGTCGATCCCTGCGTTCCCGATGATCAACGCGCGTTATGACGACGAAGCAGGCGTCGTCACGCGGCACGGTGCGGTGCATCTCGGCATGGCGACGCAGACCGATGCCGGGCTGATGGTGCCGGTGATCCGCGACGCGCAGGACCGCAACGTCTGGCAACTCGCCACCGAGATCGCCCGCCTCGCCGAGGCCGCGCGCACCGGCAAGGCGAAGGTCGAGGAACAGTCGGGCTCGACGCTGACGATCACCTCGCTCGGGCCGCTCGGTGGCATCGCCACCACGCCCGTCATCAACCGCCCCGAGGTCGCGATCATCGGCCCCAACAAGATCGTCGAGCGACCGGTGTTCCACGGCGACGACATCGTTCGCGCCAAGCTGATGAACCTGTCGATCAGCTGCGATCACCGTGTCGTCGATGGCTGGGACGCGGCGAACTATGTCCAGGCGCTCAAGAAATATCTCGAAACGCCGGTCCTGCTGTTCGCGGAATAAGCGCGCGGACCCATCATGCCCGCGCGTGCGCGAGGATGATGGGTTTGCGTTCTGCTAGAGCGAGCTGCATTTCGATGGAAACGCAGTTCGCTCTAGATTCTTTGTGGCCGCGTGCTTGATAGCGAATAGCCGGATTCCACCTATTCGCAGCACGCTCTAGAAAATGCTGCGGCGGATCATGGCGCGACCATTTTCCATGACCGCCATGCTTTCGCGCATCAGGCCGGTTGCCTCGTCGCTCAGGTCCTGCTCGCGCCTGGCGTGGGTCTGGAAGTCACGCAGATCGGCCGGGCTCGAAAAGGCGATGCGACCATATTGCGCGACCCAATGGTGACGGGCGAGAACCTGGCACATCGCGACCAATTCGCCGACCTGGCCATGCTCGTTAGCGGCATTGCGCTCCAGCAGCTTGTCGAACCGTTGCCCCGCTTCCTTGTTCCCGGCGATCATGCCCTTGCGAAAGGTCTCGTCGAGGTCGATCGCGGCGATGTCGGCGCGAAATTTTTCGAACGCCGCGCGGCGCCCGGCATAATAGGCCTCGATCATCGGCGTCACCGTCGCGCGCTGGTCGCAATGCGCCAGCAGCGCGGGATTTTGTCGCAACGCATCGGGCGACGCCATAGCGTCGTAACCGAGCGCCCGGATCGCTGCGCGATGCTTCATCGACGCATCGGCCACGCCCTTCAGATAGGCGAACGTCGCCTTGGAGATGGGCCCGCGCGCGCCGCCCTCCGGCTCCTCGACGCCAAAGGTCGGGTTGACCTTGACCTCCGCCACCGCGCGCAGATCGTCCTGGATCGCACTGAACCTGGCGCCGATCACGATCAGGCCGGCACTCAGGCCGACCACAAGCATTACCACGAACGACCCGATCTTCCAGCCAAGTGCTGCATGGCGCAGGGTGATCAGAAAGGCGATCACCCACACCGCCAGCGCCACGATCGTCCCGATGCCGAGTGGTGTGGCGAACATGTCATGCTGGCGCACCTGGCTGCTGGTCAGGATCGCCGCGATCAGAATGACGACGCTGCCGGCAATCGTCGCGGCGAGCGGGAAGCTGTCCTTGCGGGTCAGCTCATAGGCCCATTCGTCGACTTCCTCGTCGTCGTCGTGACGCCGTCCGAACAATCCCATGATCTGCGCTCCCCCCGGAATGGCGCGAGCCTGGCATCGCAACACGCTGCGTCGCAAGCGAAATCGACGCCGGCAACGCGACGACAGGCGCGATATTAAACTAATCGGTTGACCAATGGTGAGCGCTGACCATATTAAACCATATGGTCGAAAAACTCGATATGACCTTCGCTGCCCTGGCCGATCCGACCCGTCGCGCCATGCTCGTCCACCTTCGCCTCGGCGAGCGCTCGGTCGGCGAACTCGCCGCGCCCTTCGCGATGAGTTTTGCTGGCGCTGCCAAGCATCTCGGCGTGCTCGAGCGCGCCGGGCTGGTCGGGCGCCGCAAGGCCGGACGCCAGCAACTGTGCCGCCTGCGCGCCGCGCCGATGGCCGAGGCCGATGCGTGGCTCAGGCAATGGGAAGGCGTATGGAGCGCCAGCCTCGACCGGCTCGAGGCGCTTCTCGTCGCAGAGGTGAAACCGTGACGGCGCCGATCGTCCTCACCGTCACGCGCGACATCGCCGCCTCGCCCGCGGCGGTATTCGATGCCTGGCTCGATCCCGCAACCGCGCGCCGTTTTCTCTTTGCCACGCCGGACGGCGAAATGCTGACCTGCGAGATCGACGCCCGCGTCGGCGGCCGCGCGCTGATCGTCGAGCGCCGGGCAAGCGGCGACGCGCATCATCACCTGCTGTTCGACGTGATCGACCGGCCCCACCGCCTCGTTTTCCGCTTCCGCGCCGACCCGGCGAAGGAGGGCGAATGGAGCCGCGTTGCGATCGACTTCGCGGCGCATGGCGACCAGACGCATCTTACCCTTACGCATGAAATGAATGCGGCCTGGGCCGCCTATGAAGAACAGACCCGCAAGGGCTGGACGATGATCCTGGCGAGCCTCGCGACCGCGTTGGAGATAGACCATGGCTGACAGCGACAGCATTAGCCCAAGCCAATTGCGTTTCGAACGGTTGCTCGACGCGCCCGTCGAGACCGTCTGGCAATATCTCGTCGAGCCCGACCTGCGCGCACGCTGGTTCATGGGCGGGCCGACCGACCCGCGCGTCGGCGGCGCGCTCGGCATGACGTTCGACCATGCCAGCCTGTCGGACGGCGATGTCCCGACACCGGAAAAAATACGCCGCCAATGTCGGCAAGAGCTGGCACGAGACCATCACGCGGATCGAACCGCCGCATCTGCTCGCCTTCACCTGGGACGGTGGCGAGGCCGGCGAGGTGACGATCGAACTCGCCGCCGAGAGAGACCGCACCCGGCTGGTGTTGACCCATGCCGGCCTGCGCGGCCCCGCCGATGCGCGCAATTTCGGCGGCGGCTGGCATGCCCATCTGTCGGTGCTGCAGACGCGGCTGGCGGGCGGGGCGGTGCCCGATTTCTGGGCGCTGCATCGTGAATCCGAGGCGAGGGCGGCGGCGGCGCTGAGGGAGTAAGGCGTGGACGCGCCTGATTCACTCGTCTGATTAGCAAGACATTTCGCGCGTCGGATCTGGACCAGGCCTGGCTACTGCCGCCGTCGGTTCACGAGTTCGTTCCGGCGGGTCATTTGTCGCATTTCGTGCGCGACACGGTTCGCGAGGCGCTGGATTATTCGGCGATCCTGGAGAGCTATTCGGAGGAGCGCGGCTAGAGCGAGCTGCATTTCGGTGGAAACGCAGCTCGCTCTAGATTCTTTGTGGTCGCGTGCTCGGTAGCGAATAGCCGGATTCCACCTGTTCGCAGCACGCTCTAGTCATGGCAACGATGAGACGATGTCCGCGCCGCAGGCCAATTTGACGTTACGCATGGTAAGGTTCGCCGCGTCTCGCCGGGCTTTTCTCCCGCTGCTCCGACCCGGCCAATCGCTCCTGGCGGTAAGCACGGAATGCCGCCAACAAATTCTGCAACACAGAATACTCTGCTTGACAGAGTCAATTTGCGAGCTACTCTGTGCGGCAGAGAGGTGAGCATGTCGATATCGAAATCAGACGCGACCATTTCATTGCAAGAAGTCGAGGATGTCGGACGGCAGACCCGTCGCGCCGGCGGCTATGCCGCGGCCAGCCCACATCTGATCCTGTGGGGCGCGATTTGGCTGGTCGGCTACACCGTGTCGGGCCTGACGAACCCATCGTTATGGGGCCTGGTCTGGATGCCGCTCGTCCTTGTCGGCGCTCTCGGTGGGACATTGTTGGCGCGACGCTCGCATGTCCGGGGTGTGGCAAGCGGCGCCGTGGGGGGCAGGTCGCTCGGTCTGGCGATCGCGACGGGTATCTTCTTCCTTTCGATCTATACGGTTTTCCGGCCGGTCTCCATCGCGCCGTACCTGATGTTGCCGGTGCTGTTCACCGCGCTGATGTACGTCGCGATCGGCCTCTATGGATGGCCGCGTTTCGGATGGATCGGGTTAGCGATCTTCCTGGTCAGCATGGGCGGCTATCTTTTTGCGCAACAATGGCTGCCCTTCTTCCTCGGGCTGGCCGGCGGCGGCGGGCTGATGCTTGGCGGGTTCTGGCTCAGGAAGGTATGACGTGGCAGCGCCGGACGAGATCATCCACCAGTCGCTGCGCCTGCGCATCATGGCCGCGCTCTATGCCGCCCGTGATATCGAGCCGCTGGAATTCTCCCGGCTCAAGGCCTTGCTGAACGCGACCGATGGCAATCTGGGAAGCCATCTCGCGACGCTCGAAACCGCCGGCTACATCACCATCGAAAAGGGGTTCGCCGGGAAAAAACCGCGCACCCGCCTGCTGTTGACGGCGCGCGGCGCGAGCGCCTTTCGCGACCACACCAATTATTTGCGCGCGATCATCGAGGCCGCGGAACCGGACGGCGCCGCGCCCTGACGGGGAGGATCTTCATGAACAGCCTACGACGTCTGTTGGTGTCGGTGATCGCGCTCGCCCTGGCGTTGCCGATGCCTGCCGCGGGTCAATCCGCATGGTCCTTGGCCGACCGCCAGTCGCTCGAACAGCGTGAGGCCGCGATCTGGCCGACCGAAACCCGTACCGCGCGCAGCGCCACCGGGCTGGTTTCCGCTACCGCCTCGCCGGTCGCGGTCCGCGCCGGCACCGATGTGCTACGGTCCGGCGGTACGGCCGCCGACGCCGCGGTCGCCACGGCCTTTGCCCAGATCACGATGATGCAGGGGGCAAATGTGTCGTTCGCCGGCGTCGCCCAATTACTCTATTATGACGCCAGGACCGGCCGGGTCCATGCGATGGATGCCGGCTGGAACGGCTGGCGTAACGAGCGGTCGCCCAACACCATTCCGGCCACCGATCTCAGCCTGTTGACCGGCACAAGGGGCGATACGTCCGGCGCGGCCGGGCGCAAGACGCTGGTGCCTGGTTTCGTGGCCGGCATGGCCGCGATGCATCGCCGGTTCGGGCGGCTTTCGTTACGCCAGCTATTGGCACCGTCGATCTGGTATGCGCGACATGGTGTGCCCGTGACGCCGCTGACCGGCGCCTATTTTCCGATCGCGGCACCCCAACTGTCGCAGACGCCGGCAGGCCGCCACTTTCTCATGCCCGATGGTGTCCATGTCGCGACGCTGGGTGATCGCCACGCCTCGCCGGAACTTGCTCGCTTGCTCGATCAGATCGCGGCGCACGGCGCAGCGGCCATGTATCGCGGACGCTGGGCGCGGGCATTCGTCGCGGCGGTGAACGCGGCCGGCGGGGCCGCGACGATGGCGGACATGGCGGCATATCGGGTGCGCTGGGCGGCACCCTTGCGCATCGCGATCGGTGATGTCGAGGTGATGGCGCCCCCGCCGCCCGATGCAACGGGTTGCGCCATGCTGACGGCGCTGAATGTCCTCCACCACGCAGCAGCCGAACAGCCCTATTGGCAGGACCCGCAGGCATTCCGGACCACCGCGCTCACGCTTCGCCTGGCAACGATCCTCGGTTGGTCGCCAGCCATGGGGGAGGTGCTGCAACGGCATCTCGGCTCGGGCGGTGATTGCGCCGCACGATTGCAGCCCGGCTTTGGCGCCGCTGCGGCAACCCGGCTCGACGAACTGCTCGCCGCTGCCGCCCCGCCCGTTGCCGGGCATCACAGCGCCGCGGTGGTGGTCATCGACCGCTGGGGCAACATCGCCGCGCTCGTGCATTCCAGCAACACGCCCTTATGGGGCGATACGGGTCTGGTGGTGCAGGGCGTGCCGATCCCGGCTCCCGCCGGCCTGTACCGCGATGCGCTCACCCGGATATCGCCGGGCGGCCGCGTCCCGAGCGACATGGCGCCGCTGATCGCGCTGCGCTCGGGCAAGCCGCTGTTCGGGGTTGCGGCGGTCGGCAGTTCGTTGCTTCAGGAAACGGTTCGCGTCACCGCCGGACTGATCCAGCGGACGGGGCGGCTCGACGATCTCGTCGCGGCGCCGCCGCTGCTGCTCAATTATCAGCAGATCTTCGGCGAGGAGCTCGTTCCGGCGGGGCGCTATCCGCCAGCCTTTCTCGACCAGGTCCGCGCGGCGGGCATGGCCGTTCGTGAGGTCGATATGCTGCAAACCCAGACCCTCAAGGGCACCGTTGCGGTGGCGATGCTTCAACCGGACGGTTCGCGCGAAGGCGTCGAGGTCCCGCAGATACTCGCTTTTGCCCAGGGCGAGTGACATGAGACGGTTGGCAATTCGACCGGCCCCGGCCTCGCCGTCGCTTGCGAACATGCTAATATCCGCGGCTGAGACGGGGAGGGGATAGAGCGATGCGCCGCACCATGACGTTCCACAATGCCGACGGCATCAAGCTGTACGGCGCGCTCGAACTGCCGCCGGGGCGCATCCGCGCCGTCGCGCTGTTCGCGCATTGCTTCACCGGCAGCTCGGCGCATGTCGGCGCGCGGCGCATCACCACCGCGCTCGCCGCCAACGGCATCGCCACGCTGGCGTTCGATTTCACCGGTCTGGGCAAGAGCGAGGGCAGCTTTGCCGACAGCGATTTCGACGCCAATGTCGCCGATCTGATCGCCGCTGCCGGGCATCTGCGCAGCGAGATGCTCGCCCCCGCCATCCTCGTCGGCCATTCGCTTGGCGGCGCTGCGGTGATCGCTGCGGCGGAGCATATCCCCGAGGCCAAGGCAGTGGTGACGATCGGTGCGCCGTTCGACCCGGCGCACGTGCTCCACCAACTCGGCGATGCGGTCGAACGCGTGCGCGAGCAGGGCGTCGGCGAGGTCGCGATCGGCGGGCGCCCGTTCACCGTCACGCGTGACTTCATCGCGGCCGCCGAACATCAGGACCAGGCTGCGCGCCTCGCCCGCCTTAAGCGCGCGCTGCTGGTGATGCACGCCCCGACCGACACCGTCGTCGGCATCGAGAATGCCGGCAAGATCTTCGTCGCCGCCAAACATCCCAAGAGCTTCATCGCGCTGGAGGGAGCGGATCATCTGCTCACCGTTCCCGGTGCCGCCAGCTACGCCGCGTCGATCATCGCCGCCTGGTCGGAAGCCTATCTGCCCGCCGCGACCAGCCCGGCGGCGATGCCCGAGGGCCATGTCACCGTCACCGGCGCGGAAGGCAAATTCCTCCAGATCGTCGATGCCGGCGGCCACAGCTTCCTCGCCGACGAGCCGCTGTCGAGCGGCGGCACCGCGCTCGGCCCGACGCCCTATGACCTGCTGCTGTCGGCGCTCGGCACCTGTACCTCGATGACGATCGAGCTGGTCGCCGCGCGCGAGAACATTCCGCTCGAAGGGCAGACGGTCACGCTCGAGCATCGCCGCTGCCACGGCGACGATTGCGCTGCGGATGGCGGAGAACACCCCAAGCTCGAACTGATCGAGCGTGTCATTACGCTGTCCGGACCCCTGACAGAACAGCAGCGCAACCGACTCCTCGTCGTCGCCGACAAATGCCCGGTTCACCGCACGCTGGAGGGCGGCGTCACGATCAGGACAAATCTCGCAACCTGATCCGGACGCTGCATCGTTTCTCCATATCGGCCGGATCATGCGCCAATATTGCGCAATCATAGCGTGTGACGACATTGACCCGCGCCGGAGCCGCCCGCAGTGATGCACGCCATGACCCACCATATCCTCGTCGTCGACGATGATCCGCATATCCGCGAACTGCTCGCCTTCGCGCTCGGCAAGGCGGGGATGACCGTGGCCGAGGCCGGCGACGGCGAGGAAGCCGCGTCGACCATCGCTGCGCGCATGCCCGACCTGATGGTGCTCGACATCAACATGCCGCGCCTCAACGGCCTCGATTTGTGTCGGCGGTTGCGCGGCGCCGGCGGGGCAGGGGCGGCGTTGCCGATCCTGTTCCTGTCGTCGCGCGAGGACGAGATCGACCGCATCGTCGGGATCGAGGTCGGCGGCGACGATTATGTCGTCAAGCCTTTCTCGCCGCGCGAGGTCGTCGCGCGCGTCGGCGCGATCCTCAAGCGCAGCGCCGCGCCGGTGCTCCAGCCGCAGACGATCGTCCATCACCGGCTGACGCTCGACACCGACGCGTGGGAGGCGCGCTGGGACGATGCGCCGGTGCCGCTCACCGCGACCGAATTCCAGCTGCTCCAATTGCTCGCCGGGGTTCCCGGCAAGGTCTTTACGCGCGACGCGATCATCGACCGGCTCCACGGCCCCGGCTTCGCGATCACCGACCGAACGATCGACAGCCATGTCCGCAACCTGCGCGCCAAGTTCGCCGGGCGTGGTGCGGGCGACGTGATCGAGACGCGTGCCGGCATCGGTTATCGCATCGGCGCGTGCGATTGATCACCGCGCTCAAGACCTTTGCCAAGGCGCACTGGCCGGCGCTGTCGCTGCGCACCATCCTGTTCGGCACCTTGCTGTTCGTCGCCGCCTTGCCCGGCGTCGCGGCGCTGTTCCTGCGCGTCTATGAAAACACCATCGTCCAGCAAACCGAGGCCGAGCTGGTCGCGCAGGGCGCCGTGCTCGCCTCGGCCTACAAGGCGGCGTGGCGCGACGGCGTGCCCGATCCGAGCCCGCGCTACCTCGCGCCCGAGCCGCCGACGATCGACCTGCGCGCGATGCCGATCCTGCCCGCGCGTGCGCTGGCCCGGCGCCACGCCGCGGCCGATCCCCATGCCAGTCGCGTCGCGCACCTGCTCGCGCCGATGGCCAGCGACGCCGCCGCGATCACGCTCACCGCGACGCGCCTGCTCGACCCGCACGGCACCATCGTGCTCGGACGCGGCGATGTCGGGCTCAACGTCGCCGCGCTGCCCGAGGTGCGCGCCGCGCTCGCCGGTACCCCGCGCACCGTGCTGCGCGAGCGCGGCCAGGGCGATGCCGATACCTGGTTGGCGATGATCAGCCGCGCCGCCGCGATCCGCGTCCACCATGCCCGGCCGGTGTTCGATCAGGGCAAGGTGATCGGCGTGGTCATGGTGTCGCGCACGCCGCGCGGCCTGTTCGTCGGCATCTATCAGGATCGCGGCGCCATCCTGCTCGGTATCGGCCTGATCCTGCTCACCCTGCTCGTGCTCGTCGGCCTGCTGTCGCGCGGCATCGCCCGCCCGATCGACGCGCTCGCCCGCGCCAGCGAGGATGTCGCGCGCGGTCATGTCGTCATCCCCGAAACGCCGGTGACGGCGGCAATCGAGATCCGCGCGCTCTACGCCAATTTTGCCGCGATGGCGGCGCGGATCGAGCGCCGCTCGCGTTATCTCAAGGATGTCGCTGCCGCCGTCAGCCATGAGTTCAAGACCCCGCTCGCCGGTATTCGCGGTGCGCTCGAATTGCTCGACGAACATGGCGACACGATGAGCGCGGCGGATCGCCACCGCTTCCTCGGCAATGCTGGCGCCGATGCCGAGCGGCTGTCGCGGCTCGTCCAGCGTCTGCTCGACCTCGCCCGCGCCGACATGGCGACGATCGACGCCGATGCCCGCGCCGACGTCACCGCCGCCGCCGCGCGCGTCGCCGACTCGTTCCGCTCGGAGCGATTCGCGGTGCGGGTGGAAGGGCAGGGGGTGATCGCCCGCATCACGCCCGAGGTGATCGAGACCGTTCTTGAGACCTTGGTTGAGAACAGCCGCCAGGCCGGCGCGAACAACGCGACGATCACGGCCGATGGGCGCGACGGCGTGCGCATCACCGTCACCGATGACGGCCCGGGCATCGCCGGGGCCGATCACGAGCGCATCTTCGAACCCTTCTTCACCGGCCGGCGCGAGAGCGGCGGTACCGGCCTCGGCCTCGCCATCGCCCGCTCGCTGCTCGCCGCCAGCGGCGCCACCATCGCGGCGGAGCCGGTCATCGTCGGCGCCCGCTTCGTCATCACGCTGGTGAAGGCATGATGTGCCGCCGGCACCTTCCAAAACCTCCCCCGGCCTTCGCCGGCGAAGGTGAAGTGTTGGTTCACGCGGAGGCGCGGAGGCGCGGAGACTGCTTTCGCGGCTGCGGATTGAATCCCTCGCAAATGGTCGAGAAACGACCAGCGCCGTCATCTCTTTGCGCCTTCGCGCTTTCGCGTGAACATTTTAGCAAGCGCAATCGGAGCGGCAGACGTGACATCTCCGCGCCTCCGCGCCTCCGCGCGAACCATTCATCTTCTTCTTCCACCCAGGCCGCCCACACCGCGCCCAACCGGGCGACCCACCCATGACCACCCCCACCCCCTACGACGTGATCATCCTCGGTGCCGGCGCCGCCGGATTGATGTGCGCCGCCACTGCCGGCCAGCGCGGGCGGCGCGTTTTGCTGCTCGATCATGCCGATGAGCCCGGCAAGAAGATCCTCATCTCGGGCGGCGGGCGCTGCAACTTCACCAATATCGACACCGCGCCCGATCGTTACCTCTCGGCCAATCCGCATTTCGCCAAGTCGGCGCTCGGCCGCTACACCGCCGCCGATTTCATCGCGCTGGTCGACGCGCACGGCATCGCCTGGCATGAAAAGACCCTCGGGCAATTGTTCTGCGACGGCTCCGCGCGCCAGATCGTCAGCCTGCTGCTCGACGAGTGCGACAAGGGCGAGGTGACGATCGGCCTCGGGCAGGAGATCCGCGACGTCGGTTATGCCGACAGCCAGTTCCGCCTGACTGTCGGCAATCGCGAGGAACGCAGCGCGGCGCTCGTCATCGCCACCGGCGGCCCGTCGATCCCCAAGATGGGCGCAACCAGTTTCGCCTACGACCTCGGCCGCCGCTTCGGCCTTAAGATCGTCGAGCCGCGCCCTGCGCTCGTGCCGCTGACGCTCGGCGGCGACGAGACGCTGTTCCGCTCGCTGTCGGGCGTCGCCGCCAACGTCGTCGCGCGCGCCGGCAAGGCTAGCTTTCGCGAAGCCGCACTGTTCACCCATCGCGGGCTCAGCGGCCCGGCGATCCTCCAGGTGTCGAGCTACTGGCGCCACGGCGAGCCCGTCGCGATCGACTTCGTCCCCGACCGCGCGCCCGGCTGGCTGATCGAGGCCAAGGGCGCCCGCCCACGAGCGACCCTCACCGCCGCGCTCGCGACCGCTCTTCCCGCGCGGCTCGCCGAAACTCTCGCCGATCGCCTCGCGCTCCGCGGCGAACTCGGCGCCGCCACCGACAAGCGTCTCGACGAGGCCGCGCACAAGCTGGCGGACTGGCACTTCCACCCCAATGGCACCGAAGGCTTCGCCAAGGCCGAGGTCACCGCTGGCGGCATCTCCACCGAAAGCCTGTCCTCACGCACGCTCGAGGCGCGTCAGGTCCCCGGCCTTTATGCGATCGGCGAGGCGGTCGACGTCACCGGCTGGCTCGGCGGCTATAATTTCCAATGGGCCTGGGCGAGCGGCTGGGCGGCGGGGCAGGTGGTATAGGCGACTCCGAATTCCTCCCCCATCAGGGGAGGGGGACCGCGCTTGCGCGGTGGAGGGGCTTGGAGCGAGTGGAACGGGCCTCGTGCTCGAAGCCCCTCCACCACCGACCTGCGGTCGGCGGTCCCGCTCCCCGTGCCGGGGAGGAACTGAACGAGGCGCGTCAGGGAAGCCTCACCCCAACCCCGCCAGCGGCATCCGCAGCACGACCGTAAACCCGACAGGCCCGGCCGACGCCGTGCAGGTACCGCCAATCTCGCCGAGCCGCTGCGCGATGTTGCCAAGGCCGTTGCCGCTGACCGGGTGGCGCGTCTTCGGCCCGACACCGTCGTCGGCAAGCGTCAGCGTCAACAACGGCTCGCCCGTCACCACCGTCACCGTCAGCGTCGTGGCGCCCGCATGCTTGATCACGTTGCTCACTGCTTCGCGCACCGACGAGGCGAGCGCCTTGTGATGCGTATAGTCGAGCACCACCGCAGGCATTGCCGCGTCGTCGTCGATCGGCCAGTCGAGGGTGACCCCCGCCGCCAGTAGCCGCTCCGCCGTCTCGAAGCGCAGGTCGGCGAGTGCCGTCTCCAGCGGCAGCGCCGGGCCGGCCATGCTCGACACGATCGTACGGATCTCGGTCAGTGCCTGGCGCACGTCGCCGCGCACCAGCGCCACGTCGCTGCGGTGCAGCCCGGTCAGCAAATGCGCCGAGACGTCGTCATGCAGGTCGCGCGCGATGCGCGATCGTTCCTCGGCGACACCGCGGCCATATTCCGCCCGTGTCCGCTCCGCCTCCTTCATCAGCGTGATCAGTTCGCGCGCGGTGCTCAACTCGGGCGGCCCGAATAGCCGCCGCCCGCGACGCGCAAAGTGCAGGCACAAGGGCGTATCGTCGGCGATTGCCGGCAGTTCGAGCATTTCGCCCTTTTCGCGGATCGCCGGCGCGTCGATACCATCGTCGCCGGGCGCGATCTCGAGCGGCTCGAACAGCCGGTCGAGCAGTGCGCGCCACCCCGCGCGCCGCGCCTGTGCGCTGCCCGAAAAGGCCACTACTGCCGCCTCGCGGAACAACGCGTCGCTCGACAGTTCATGCGCCCCGCTGATCCAGCGCCACAACAAGGCGCGCAGCGGGAAATAGAGATAGCCGATCGCCAACACCGACAGCGCCAGCGCGATCGGCTGTTCGAGCCGGACGACCGACACCAGCGCGGCGTCGCCCAGCACCAGCAGCAGGATCGCCAGCGCGCCCAGCACAAGTCGGTAGGCCCAGCGGTCGAGCTCGAACACCCGGAACCCCGCCACCCCGAAAGCGATGCCGCCATAGATCAGCAGCAGCGGCACGATGATCATGCCGTCCGACGCGATCGGCGCGATCCCGAACAGGATCGGCGCCGCCATCGCCAGACCCATCTGGACCGAGCCGAAAAAGGTCCAGGCGCCATTCCAGCGTAGCACCGCACGGCCCGCGGGGTCGTTGCGCGTGCCGCGCCACTGCGCAACGAAGATCGCCGGAAAGGCGAGCGTCGGCAGCAGCAGCCCGAGATAGAAGCCCGTGCGCGGAATGACGGCGAATCCCTCCAGCACCCCCAGCACCACCGCCGCGACCAGCAGCGCCAGCGTCGCGCGGCGCGGCGCGATCGCGTGCGGCACGTGCAGGAACAGCGCGCACAGTCCCGCCGCGCACAGGTTGGAGCCGATGAAATTCACGCCCTGCATCGCCTGGAGCAGCGTGCCGTCCGCGACCAGTTCGCGCGCGTCGAAGATCGCCCCCGAAATGCCCGCCAGGAAAACGCCGTCGCTGCTCGCCCCGAACAGCCAGGCGCGCAGGTCGCGCGGCCGCGCCAGCCTTACGCCGATGCCGAGCAGCCCGATCACGATCGCCTGGGTCAGCAACAGCCAGAAATCGACCGGCAGGTCGCCGACGGCGCGGGGGCGCGGCGCGAGCGGTGCGCGCACGACATGGCCAGCCTCCGCCACGCTGATCGTCGCGCCTGGGGTAGCGGCGAGCCGCGCCACATCGTCGCGCCAGCGGTAAAAGGCGCGCACCGCCTGTGGCCCGCCATCGGGCATATAGTCGGGCACCATCTCCCCGGCCCTGGCATGGCGGGTGCCCGCGCTGCTCGCTATCGTCACCGCCGCGTCGGGCGGTACGATCGCGACCCGCCCGTCGGCGAGGTACAGGCCGATATCGTCGCCGGCCTGGTCGAAGCGCGCGCCGAACGCCGGCATGTGCAGCGCGATCATTAGTGCCGCCACGCACAGCCCGGCAAAGACATAGGCCGACAGTCCGATCGTCACCGCCGGTCGCCGCCACAACCGCGCCGCCACCGCCATCGCGCGCGGTGCGGCGAGCTCGGGCGGCGTTGTCACGCGGCCCCTGTCATGTCAGCCGCCGCCGCGTCGCCTCGAGCGCGGCTTCGGCGCGCGATGTGACGCCGAGCTTGCGGTAGACCGTCTTGACATGGCTTGCCACGGTCGAGCGTGAAATCCCCAGCGCCTTGCCTGCCTCGACCAGCGTCAGCCCGCGTGCGATCATCCCCAGCACATCGTTTTCGCGCGCCGTGAGTTCGGGCTCGTCATGCTCCGCCGCGCCCGCCGTCATGAAGGTTGCGTGGCGCCGGAAATGGTCGAGCAGCCGCCGCGCCACGGGCGGCGACAGTGCCGCCTCACCATCGCCGATCCGCCGCAGCAGTGCGACGATCTCCTCCGCCGGCCGGTCCTTGAGCAGATAGCTGTCGGCACCCGCCGCCATCGCGTGCAGCAAATTGGCATCGTCGTCATAGATCGTCGTGACGACGAGCTGGACTTGCGGGTGCGCGGCGCTCACCTCGCGGATCAGGTCGATCCCCGATCCGTCGGGCAGGCCGATATCGATCAGCGCGATCGTCGTGCGCCCTGCCGCGCCGCCGTCGGCAAACCATGCCCGCGCGCTGCGCAGGTCGCTCGCGAAATACACGCCCGCGCGTTCGAACGCGGCATGCACCAGTCCGGTCAGCCATTCGCGCGTCGCCAATATGTCCTCGACGATCAGCGCCTGTTCGAACGTGCCGCTTGAAAGATCCATCGGCCCCCATCCTAATTGCGGTGCGCGCGGATTGATATGGCGCGCGCCGCTGTGAAGCATGGACGATCGCCGCGCGCGCAGCTTGGAGATTCGCGACGGATTGGTGGGGAGCTATGCGGTCGAAATGCGTGGCTTGCGGCTCCTGTGTTCGCGCGGCGGCAGCCTTCGATGCAATGCACCGCTGCGAGAGGCCCCCGGTAAATTACTGATTCCCCGCCATGACGCATTCTTCCAATCACTGGATAACGCGGCACGCTAATAGCCCGCATCGAATTGAGAATTGAGTTCCTGGGGAGTTCATTTTACGTGAGCCGACTCCGCAAAGAGGGGTGAATCGATGACCTGTGCTTTAAGTTCTTCGGATCAACGCGCCGATGACTCTGCGGCGCCTTCCTCGATCGCGGCGCTGCGCCGGGATTTGCGTTCGCAGGCGAGCCGGTTGACGATGCGCTCGATGGTCGCCGCCATGACCGTTGCGGGCGCCAGTTTGCTCGCCCCGGGCCAGGCCTGGGCACAATGTCTGGTGGGCGGGACGACCGTTACCTGCGGCACGACCACCACCACCGACACGACCTTCCCCGCCAACGCGCCGAACGACCGCAATTATCAGGGTAACCTTCCCGTCCCGGTCGTGGTCACCGTCAACCCGATCACCACGGTGAGTGGCAACGGAATTGCGGTCTCCAACGCCGGTAATGGCGGCGTCACCGTCACCAATAACGGCGCGATCAGCGTCGATGCCGGCAATACGCCGACGGCGGGCGGCACGGCCGCATTGTCCGTTCGCGCAACGGGCGGCCCGATCGTCTACACCGGTGGCAACATCACCAACAACGGTAACGGCAACGCCTTCGACGCGACGCAAACCGGCGGCGTCGGTTCGGTCAATATCAATATCTCCGGCGGCGTCGTCGCGGCGACGGGCAGCGGCGTCGTCGTTCGCGACGTGGCAACCAGCACGGGGATCAGCGTCACCACCGGTACGGTAACCGCGCTGACCGCGGGCAAGAACGCGATCGACGTGCAGAGCCAGTCGCTGACCGGCAACCTGACCGAGGTCGCCAACGGCAACATCCAGGCGGGTAACGCCGGCATGGTGGGCGCGATCCTCAATGCT
>NZ_JAXOJP010000039.1:0-11025 GCF_036663795.1 Parasphingomonas halimpatiens | reverse complement strand
CAATGCCGGCATGGTGGCGGCGATCCTGCCGGCAGCGGCGACCGGCAACATCGACGTCACCGCGAACGGATCGATCGATGCGCGGTTCGGCGTCGATGCCGAGAACTTCGGCAAGGGCTCGACCAAGGTCACCACCGTTGGCCCGGTGACCGCCACCAGCGGCAACGGCATCTTCGCGCTGACCGCCGGCGGCGCGGTGACGGTCAACGCGGGCAATGTGAGCTCGACCGGCAATACCGCGATCATCGCGCAGCAGACCAGCGGCGCGGGAACCGGAGTGGTCAACGTCACGGCCGGCACTGTCTCGGGTACGACCGGCATCGTGGTCAACAACGCCGGCAGCGGCGCGATCGGCGTCACCACGCACGGCACGGTGACCGGCACGGCAGCCGAGGGCATCAAGGTAACCGGCAACGGCGCGGTAAGCGTCGTGGTCGATCAGACGGTGACCGGTGGTACCCTCGGCCTGAGCCTGGTCGGCGCGGGCAACATCAGCGTCACGGGCACCGGCGGGTTCGTCGGCGGGACCGGCGACGCGGCCAACATCCTCAATAACGGCGCAGGCACGACGACCGTCAACATCTCGGGCGCGAGCAGTTCGACCGGCGGCAATGGCGTGGTCGTGCGCGACACCGCGCTCGGCGGCAATATCAGCGTTACCACCGCTGCCGTCACCGCGGCTGGTGCGAACAATGCGATCGACGTCCGGTCCGCATCGACCACCGCCAATGTCACCGAGGTCGCTAATGGCAACATCCAGGCCGGCAATGCCGGCATGGTCGCGGCGATCCTGCCGGCGGCGGCGACCGGCAACATCGACGTCACCGCCAACGGCTCGGTCAATGCGCGGTTCGGCGTCGACGCCGAGAACTTCGGCAAGGGTTCGACCAAGGTCACCACCGTGGGTCCGGTGACTGCGACCAGTGGCAACGGCATCTTCGCGCTGTCGACCGGCGGCGCGGTGACGGTGGCTGCCGCCAGCGTCTCGTCGACCGGCAACACCGCGATCATCGCGCAGCAGACCAGCGCCGCCGGTGCTGGCGCGGTCAATGTCGCCGCCGGCACCGTGTCGGGCACCACGGGCATCATTGCCACCAATGCCGGCAGCGGCAGCGTCAAGGTGAGCGGCTCGGGCAACATCACGGGGACGGCCGCGACGGGGATCGCGGCGGCCTCCACGTCGGGCAATATCGACATTCTCTCCACCGGGACGGTCGTCGGCGCGACGAACGGCATCACCGCGAACGCGACCAGCGGCACGGTGACGATCTCCGGCACGGGCGCGGTCACCGCCAATGGCGGCATCGGCATCTCCGGCTTCAGCACCAGCGGCAATGTCGTCATCACGCCCGCATCGACGGTCACCGCCACCGGCGGCGCCGCGATCCGCGCCCAGGCCGGCGGCGCCGGCAATGCCACCGTCACCACCACGGGCAAGGTTACCGGCAACACCGATATCGGCATTCTGGTAATGTCGAACAACGGTAACGCGACGGTTACGGCAAACGGTGATGTCGCCGCCGTCACCACCGGTATCCTTGGGACCTCGTCCGGCAACGGCATCGTGACGATCAATGCCAACGCCAACATCGCCGCTTCCAACGGCACCGGTATCGGCGCCGCGGTTGGAGGCGACCATAGCCGCATCGTCGTCAATCAGGCCGCCGGCACGTTGATCACCGCGACCAACGGAAATGGCATCACGGCTACCAGCAGTTCGTTCATCAGCAATATCACGATTGCGGTTGCCGGGGAGGTCAGGGCAACGGGGGCGGGCAGGGCTGGCGTCGCCGTCGGTTCGACCCCGGGCTCGGTCGACGTGACCGTGGCAGCGACCGGCAAGATCGCCGCCGATGTCGGCGTTGCGCTCACCATGCCAAGCGGGGGTGGTGCTACCGTCACCAATTCGGGCCTCATCACCGCCACGACCACCGGCGTCCAGATCGACATGACCGGCTTTGGCGGTGCGGGAATCGTCAATCGCGGCACGATCACCGGCCCCAACGCCATCGTCGCCAGCGTGAGTATCAACACGTTCGCCTTGCAGAATTTCGGCATCCTGAACGGAGCGGTCAACGTCAGCGGTACCAGCAGCGCCCTGTGGACCAACGCGCTCGGCGCGGTGGCCAATCTGGGGTCCGGCGGCTCGAGCTTCTCGGGCGGCCTGACCAATGCCGGCACCATCAACATCGGCGCGGGCGGCACGCTGGGCATCCTCGGCAACACCGACAATAGCGGCCGGATCGCTTTCGCCGGTGCGGGCAGCTTCACCACCAACGGCACGCTCGCAAATAGCGGGATCATCAATGCCCAGAACAACCTGACGACCAACCTCGTCACGGTCGGCGGCAACTACAGCGGCGGCGGCCAGTTCTTCGTCGACTACAGCACCGTCGCCGCCAGCGCGGATCGCATGGTCATCGGCGGCACCGCCTCGGGCAACACCAATGTCACGCTCAACCGCGTCGGCACGCGCAGCTTCGTGCCGGGCGGCTTCCTGCCGATCGTCACCGTCGTGCCCGGCGCCGCGGCGACCACCTTCACCTCGAACACGGTGTTCGACACGACCGGCTTCATCCTCGACAGCTTTGGCCGTAACCCGGCCAGCAACACCCAGTTCGGGCTGATCCAGACGGTCAACCCGCTGGCCATGCCGCTCGGCAATCTGAGCTATATGGCGGAAGCGGCCTCGGCCAATCTCGACGAGCCGATCAGCCCGTTCGTCACCATGCGCAACGATCCCCCGGCCGGCGCCACGCGCTTCAGCCTGTGGATCCGCGGTGGTGGCGGCCACACAAACGAGACGATCAGCTCGACGCTGGTGGGTGGCGGCGTCACCTATACCGGGTCGAGCCGGATCCGTACCGTCCATGAATCCGCCCAGTTCGGCGCCGATCTCGGCTTCCTCAATCTCGGTGGCCATGGCTGGAACGTGAATGTCGGGCTGACCGGCGGCTGGTATGACGGTCGGGTCGCGCTCACCGCGGTCGATCGCATCAAGGTCGAGACGCCGTTCCTCGGCGGTTATCTCGTGGTCGGCAACGGCGCCGCGGCGATCGAGGGCAGCATCCGCAAGGAATGGCGCCACTACAAGCTCGCCATGCCGACGCTGTTCGGTGCGGCCGGCACGCAGAAGGTCGAGGGCAGCGCCACCGCCTATACGCTGCGCGCGTCCTACCGTGTCGGCGGCGCGACCGGCTTTGCCGCGACGCCGTTCGCCAGCTTCCACTATGCCGACACGGCGATCGATGCGGTGCAGATCGATCCGCTCAGCGTGTGGACGCCGGGCAGCGACCAGACCAAGGTCGGTCAGGCGGGCCTGCGGCTGTCATGGCGTGGCGGCAACCCAACCGGCGTGACCTTCGAGCCCTTCGTCAGCGCGGCACGGCTCGAAAACTGGTCGAGCGGCGACAGCTCGAGCTTCGCCTTCGGCGCGCCGGTGACCAATTTCTCGCTCGATACGGTCAGCTGGAAGAATGCGATGCGCTACTCGGTCGGCCTTATCGGCACCGCTGCGGACGGCCGCGTCTCGGGCTTCGTGGTCGGCAACATCAATGACGGATCGCGGCTGAAGAGCTTCACCGTCAACGCCGGGCTGCGCTTCAACTTCTGAGCCACACACCCGGCAACGGTGCACGACACTGAACCCCTTCCCCAATCGGGGGAGGGGTTGCGGTAGCGGTCGCGGTGCTCAACTGCGGCCGGCCCGCTTTACACGCCAACGACCTCATGACGCTGGCCAACCGGCCCGAACCACGCCACATCGGCGCGGCGCGCTTTGGTCGTCATCCGGGGGAAATTCGATGTGCTTCTCGGCCACGGCCAGCTTCGTCGCCACCGGCGTGCTGGGGACGATCGGTGTGGCGACGCTGCGCCACGTGCGCGAGCCGCGCACCTTGCTCTTTGCCTCGGTGCCGCTGCTGTTCGCGGCGCATCAGTTTGCGGAAGGGGTGGTCTGGCTCGGCCTCGAAGGTCATATCGGCAAGGCCGCGCTCGATCGCGCGATCTTCGCCTTCATGCTCTACGCGCACGGCTTGCTGCCGCTGCTGATGCCGCTGGCGATCCTGTTGATGGAACCGCGCGGGCCGCGCCGCACCGCCATCCGCGTCCTGACCGGACTCGGTGCGCTGGTGTGCCTGTGGGACGTTCACGGCCTGCTCTTTTATCCCGATACCGCGCTGATCTCGCATCACTCGATCGCCTATCGCAATCCGATGACCGGCAATCTGCTGATCTCCGGCCTCTACGTCCTCGCCACTTGCGGCGCGATGCTGCTGTCGAGCCACCGTGTCGTGCGCGCCTATGGCGTGCTCAACGCCATCGGCCTGACGATCGTCGCGCTGGTCAAGGGCAATGCCTTTGCCTCGGTATGGTGCTTCTACGCCGCGGCGCTCAGCATCATGCTCTATTGGCAGTTCGCCCGCCGCACGATCGACCTCGCGACTCCGAACGGTACCTCGCCGATTCTCCGCCCCCTGTTGCTGCGCTGGCGCTAGTCGTGCGATTTGCCCGCGCGGAAAGCGCCGCCGGGAACCGCCTTGCCGGTCGCGCGTCATGCGGAGGTCACGACGAGGTGATAGGGCGAAGCGATGCGCACAAGGACCGAGCCACCGCCGCCCGACAAGGCGCAATATGAAGCCTGGGCGCGCCGCGCGCGCACCCTCGCCGCCGAGGCGACGACCGAGACCGCCCGCGCGATCCACATCGCCATCGCCGAGGATTATGAGGCCAAGGTCGCGCGCAGCGCGCAACCAGCGATCGACAGCGGAGTCTCGGCAGCCGCGCAGGACAGCGTGTCGCGCTGACGCGTCCGAAAGGGTACGCGTCGCGCCTGCCGATCGGGCGCGTTATGCCAATTGTTCCAGGACGAGCGCTATCTTCGGCACCGCGATGGCCCGCTCCACGGTAAAGTCAGGCAACGCCGTCATAAAGGCGACGCCGAAGCGTTCGCCGTCGCGCCACGCCACGCGTCCCGAAAGCTGAAAATCGCCCAGCGTGAGCCGCACGATCGTCCCGACACGATGCGCCGTCGCCGAATGGACCAGCGCGCCGCCCGCCGACAGATTGAGCACATGGCCGCGCGCGCTGCCCTGGCTGCTGTCCAGCGCGATCGGCAAAAAGGTCTTCCAGCGCCGCGCGATACCCTGCCGGCTTGACCTGCGACGCTCGATACCCATTATTTTTCCCGCAAGATGATGCGGATACAACCGGGTCACACCATTCCGGTTCCAATTTTTCGTGCTTCGACCGTTGTTAACCACGGACCTTTTCCCGGCCGGTCACGGCGGCACATTCCCATGACGAAACAGCCCGGCGCATTGCGGCGCCGGGCTGTCACGATCATCATGCACCACGCTTGCTTCTGCTTCGCGCGGTGAACGATTACTTGCCGTCCTTGACGCCCACCACCGGGACCTCGACGGTTGCCTGGGTCGTCTCGACCTTGGGCACCGTCACCTTGGTCGCCTTGGTGCCGACGACGACTTCCTTGGAATGGACCGCCACCTGCGGCAGGCTGCCGCCTTCGGCCGAAACATGCACGTCGGGCAGCGAGCCGCTCTTCTTGACGTCGGCGCTCCAGAAGCCGGTGAGGAACAGGAACGCCACCACGATCGCCGCCAGGGCCAGGATGACCCCGATGATCAGCCCGCCGTTCGAGCGTCGTTCTACCACGGTCGTCGTGCCGTCGGTGTTGCGATATTCTGCCAATCGATCCTCCTTTTGTTGCTGGAGGGTCAAGCGTTTGAATTCACGACTGGTTCCATGCGGCTTCGCCCGAAGTCCGCGCGTCTGGCGGGCGGGACCCCTTTTGCGTTGCGGCGCGTTGTCGCCCCGCAGGCGGTTCGTCGCCAGGGAGCGCGCAATGAATGATATGTCCCAAAACCCCGCCGCTGCGGGCCGCCAGTGGAGCGTCGCGCCGGATGGATCGCCTGAGTCGGATCACGCTTATTATGCCCGCCACGCGGCAAAGGCGCGCGAGCTCGCCGAACGCGCCACGGCGACCGGCGCGCGCGCGCTGCATCTCGAAATGGCCGCAGACTATGACAGCCGCGCAGCAGAGGCGACGCGGTCCTAGAGCGGGATGCGAAAAAGTGGGAACCGACTTTTCGCTACAAATCCCGCGACAACAAGAGATTATAGAGCAGGATGCGATTCAAACTAATCACATCCTGCTTTAGCGCAGGAACGGTCCGAAAAGCGCAGCCCGCGCTAGCGCCGCCGTCCGTACTGGCTGTTCTCGAACGACACCACGGCCTCGCCATGCTCGCCCAGCGGGATCGCCGCCACGCCATAGATGCCGCGCGCGCCATTGGTGCCGATCATCACGCCGACCTCGCCATGGACGCCGCGCGCCGCCCGCCCGGCGCCGCTCAGTTCACCCCGCGCCGCCGCCGCGCTCTCCACCGTGTTGCCGGCGAGGATGGCATTGCGCTGTTCGTCGCTCAGCCGGATGGTGTCGGCGTCATGCGCGGCCGGCGTCACCGGTGCGGCGACCTGCGCCATCCCGGCCACCGGCCAGCCGCATGCCGCCATGGCGAGGCCGAGCATGATCGGCAGGGCGCGGCGGCGGAGCGATGTCGGCTGGGTCATCCCCGATCATAACCCGGATCGACCTTGCCGTACAATGAACGGAAACGCGCGCCGCCCGCGCCGTTCCTACGCCGCCGCCATCGTCGCGACGAACGCCGCCAGCTGGTCGAGCGTCTCACCCATCCCGCCGGTCGCGCCGGACTCGATCTCGGCGTCGAGCACGTCTTTTGACGGATAGAGGTCGTGGATCACCACCGTCGTCCGCCCGTCCTGTTCGGTGAAGGTCACCGTCGTCACCGCGCCATTCTCGCTTTCCTCATTGGTCCAGGAAATGCGCGTGTCGGGCACCACGTCGAGATAGCGCCCGAAAAAAGCCATCGGCTCGGCGGATTCCGGATGTTTGAAGACCAGGCGATAACCGCCACCGACCCGCACATCCATCTCGCACGACAGCAATGTCATGCCGTACGACTGCGGCACCCACCACTCACGGAACAGCTCGGCCTTGCTCCACGCCGCGAACAGCAGCCGCGCCGGCGCGTCGAAGCTACGCGTCACCAGCGTCTCGCGGTCGGAAATGCGCTCCGCCGTCATGCCGCCCGCCGCCGTGCCCGGCTCATTGCCTGTCTGCGCCATCGATTTTCTCCTGCTCTTTCAGTTGCTCGACCACCCTGTCCAACGCATCGAAGCGTGCCGCCCAGCGCTCGCGATAACGCGCGATCCACGCCGCCTCCGCCTCAAGCCCGCGCTGCCCCAGCCGACACGTCCGCACCCGCCCGACCTTCTCGGTCGTGACCAGCCCGGCGCGTTCCAGCACCCCGACATGCTTCTTCATCCCCGTCAGCGTCATCGCGAACGCCTCGGCCAGATCGCTGATCGAAGCCTCGGCCCGCTCGAGCCGCTCCAACACCCCCCGCCGCGTCGCATCCGACAAGGCGGCAAACGAAGCATCGAGCGGGGCAAGGGCATGCTGAACCATATGGTTCAGTATTAGCGCGGGGTAGAGCCGTACGCAAGGGGGGCATTGCTTCCTTAATTCCTCCCCGGAACGGGGAGGGTGTTCGAGCTTTGATTTGCCCCCGGCAAATCAAGATTGTGTTCGGGGAACACAATCTCGCTCGAACACATTTGCTACTTCAGCAAATGGTGGAGGGGCTTGGAGCAAGGCGCCCGCGCACGGAAAACAGACCCCGCAATCCCGTTCTTCCGGCATCTGCGCGACGACCAATACCAAGTCCGGCCATCGCGACTCTCTCAAGCCCCTCCCCTTCAGGGGAGGGGTTGGGGTGGGGCAGTCCCGCAAACGCTGCGCTTGAGGAGAGGCCCCACCCCCAACCCAGTTGCGGGTTAACGGCGCCCCGCGCCGTTCAGGTCATGCCGGGGGCATGACCGACCCGCAGCCCCTGAAGGGGAGGAGACCGGGGCTGCTCCGCAAAGCTTGGTCGAGTTCTACCCCGCTCCCCCAGCCACCCCCATCCGAGCCTCCCCCCGCCGCCGCGGCCGCCGCCCATAAACAAACGACCACAACCCCAGCGCCCCCATCGTGCCATAACCGATCAGCGGATTGACAATCAGGTTGGCGCGCACGCTGATCGTGAACACCAGCACCGCCGACAGTGCGGCATCGGCGATCAGCCCCAGCCCCCACACCAGCGTCATCACCGTCATCGTCCGGCGAAAACCGGCATGGACCTGCAACGCGGCGAACTGTTCCGCCTCGCCCTCCGATCGGCGCCGCATGTTCGCCCGCGCCAGTTCATAGATCATCGGCCGGCCGATCGCCGCCGACCCGAGGAACGCCAGCCCGATCACCCCGGTGACGAGCTTCTCGCGCAGCTGGAGGAACTGCGCGCCCCCGCCGCCGATCATCGCCAGCAACGACAGCGCGATGCCCGCCACCACCAGCACCGACAGCGCGTCGAGCCGCCGGTGCAGCGCGAATTCGCCCAGGCTCCACAGGATCGGCGGCGCCGACGAGGCGAGCAACGCCCCGACCTCGCCCAGCCGCGCCTCGGCGGCGCTGTAGATCACATAGGGCAGGATGAAGTTGACCAGCAGCTCGAACAGCACCCGCCCGCCATGCGCGCGCAGATAGCCGGTGATGCGGGCCATCGGCCCCGGTGTGGCGTCCAAGCGGTGGTTCCTGTGGTGTTGGGGGAGGATAGCCCGGTGGGGGGAGGGGGCAAGGGTGGGCTGGCGGCAACCGCCGGCCACTCCGATCCTCCCTCGGACGACCCGCCCGGCCGCGCGTCAGTTCACCGTCTCTTCCGTCACATCCCGCCCGCTCGCCACGTCGATCACATGCCCCTCGCGATAGGCCAGAACGCCCGGGATCGCCGCCAGTCGGTTGACCAGCAGCGTGTTGGTCTCGACGAACGCCCCCACCGCATGCAGCGCGGCGGGCACGACCCGCGCCGCGTCCACCCCGGGCGCCGCGGCATCGTCCGCCCGTCGCGGCCTGAGCGCCGCCGCGAACAGGCCATAGTCCATCACCGCCGTCCGCCCCAGATCGACCTCGCCCGCCAGCTCGGGCACCGGCGAGGGCTGCCACGCCTTGGCGAACAGCATCGATCCCAGGTCGGTCACCTCGCCCGGCTTGGCGTGGAACCCGACCGTGCCGTAACAAAAGCATTCGTACAGATAATTGCCGAAGCCCATGCCGTAGAGCACATAATCCCCGGGCGGAATCTCGGCCAGCACCAGCGCCATCTTGCCCGACATCGCCAGCGGCTTGCCCGGCGCCAGCGCGAAATAATTATACGCCTTGTCATAGTCGAACACGAAGGACTCGTACGCCCCCGCCTTCTTGCCGGCCTTGTCGAAGGCGGCGCGCTTGGCCACCTCATACGCGTCGATCTCGGCTTGCGCGGGGATACGCAGGATATGCGCGCCGAACTTGCTCAGATCGGTATCGAGCCGCACCAGCACATAGGCCTTGTCGGGCGCGATGACGATCGGCTCGCCCGCCCTGAACTGGCGATATTCGGGCACGTCCTTTGCGGCGGCGGGCACCGCGCACAGCGCGGCAAACGGCGCGAGCGCTGCCAGCAGCCAGCGCAGCGGAAACATGCTCATGGTTCCACCTTCGGCGTGGGCGGGGTCGGGCCGGCGGCGATCCGCGCCTGCAGCATGATGGCGCGCGGCGCCTCGCTGCCGCTGTTGAGCAGCTTCCACACATCCTCCGACGTGCGATACCGGGCATAACCGCGCGGCACCATGCAGCGATACAGCCGCGACTGGCGGATGCTGCGCTCCAGCGGCCCGGCGATGATCGCGGCGATCGCCACGCCGACCAGCCCATAGGCACCGCCGTCATAACTCACCGGCCGGTTGGCATCGGCCTTGCGCCACGGCACGAAACCCGGCGCCTGGCGCGACACGCCATGCGGCAGGAACCGCCAGCAGAACGACAGATCGGCGCGCGCCTGCTCCACCGTCACGCCCGGCTTGTGGAAGATGATATATTTGCGGTCGTCACCTAGCTTGTCGGCGGGGACGGCGAGGTCGGGCAGGGCTTCCGCCTGCTCCACCGGTGGGGCGGTCTGCGCGGAGAGCGGCGCGGCGGTTACCGCGAGAATAGCCGCCGGAATCCATTGCGCTTGCATAAATGCCCTCCCGTGGGGCGGGAGGATAGCGCGGATTTGTTGGGGGGCAAGGTGAAGGGCGATGAGACTTGCGGGGTATTTGCCTGCGGTAACGTAATTCGGGACATTGCCACGGTCGCGGTCTTCCTAGTGGTGAGAATCATACGCTTGGTAACCGTGAGCCAGAGGCGCGAACGACCGGGTCTGCAGGAAAGCGGTCGTTCAGCGCTCGGCGCGGGGGCCGAGAGGACCATCATCACGGTCAGCACGGAGTTCACGCTACCACTCTGACGGAGATGCTCGAACCGCACCATCCCGCCACTCGGGCGGGTGCCAGTCTCTAGCCACGGCTGTGGGCGATCGATTTGTTGCGGCGTTTAGATCGGCCACGTCGAAGTCGAGCTTCGTACTGCTAAACAGGCAGGAATCTTGAATGCATTCAAGGTACCCATTCCACACTGTGTTGGACCTCTGCCCACGGTAATCTTTCGACGGAAGTGTTACTGTGACGCCGATCCATCCCGCGCGCTGATCGTCGCTCTTAATCAACCTATGTCCGGGACTGCGCTTTTCTGCATGATCTATTGCCCTCCAGATGTTCTGGAGGAAGCTGTGGTCTAAGGTCTGGGAAATGATGGCTGTACCGTTGGGCTGAACTATCTGGGGGTTCGTCGAAACCATCCAAGCCTCATCGAGGCCCGAGAGTTCGTCGGTCACCGTGAATTTGACATAGCCGTTACCGATGACGCCAGGGCGGTTTCCGACGTTCGTAACCATCCAATTGATCTTGTCCTGACGTGACCCCCAACGTTCATCCAGCCAAAACTAGAGTCCGTTCGTGGTTGTCGCGCGTCAGCGCGGGTGAAGCAATGGCCTGCACGCGTGCAGGCCATTGCTTTTCGAGGCCGGC
>NZ_JAXOJP010000038.1:0-37696 GCF_036663795.1 Parasphingomonas halimpatiens | reverse complement strand
CCTATGTTGCCGGCGGGCGGTATCAGTCCAGGCCATCTGCTTCTCCTATCGTCTCGACAACGACGGTGAATCACAACCTACTGATATCGCTCAACCACTTTCCGCTCGGGCTCTAAGACCGCCATCGCGTCGCGCCACGCGGCGCGGCGCCACGATTGGAGGATGGCAAGCCAGAGCGGGCGGGAAACTTGTGCGAGCCCTGCATGGAGGGTGAGTTGCACCCGGCGCCAGCCGCGCTGCGAGACGCGGTGCATCGCATTATAGTCCAGCGCTGCTTGGTAGAACGCGCCGCTGGTCGGCGCGCCGAGCAGGGGGGAGCCTACCGCGTCCAGATCGGGGTCATGTCCGAATAGCCGCCGGTGGTCGACGACCGCGAGGCAAATCGCATCCACAAGATCGTATCGGACATGCGCGCGCGCGCCAAGCGAGAGGAGTCTGAAATGGTCGCCGATCGGGCTTGCCATGGTCGTCCGCGCGGCCAGCGCTGCATAGCGCCGCCAATGGGCGTTGGTCGCGCGCCTGCCACACAGCGCGGGTCGCAGGACGCGGTGGACGTAGAGATCATGGAACCGGACCATTACGAGATACGCGAAGGCAGGGTCGGGCAGGGTCTCGAAATGCGCGAGGAGACACCGGTACGCCCTGGCGTAGAGCCCAGCGCACAAGCGGTGGACCCCGAAGCCCTCGACAAACGACATCGCTTCCAACGTCTCGATGTTGGCGACCACGGAGGCGCGGATGTCGCCAATATCGCTGGAAGCCGGGCGCGACCTGTTCACGCGCTAGCCCTCCGATCCCGGTGGAAGGTCGCAAAATATGCGATAGGTCGCATTGAGCGCAATCGGGACGGCGGTGAAAATCGCCAGCAACGCCATCGACGCATAGATGTCGCCGGTCCACCAAACATGACCGTCTCGCGTCGTCACCGCCACACTGCCACGTCCGCTCAGCGCGCCGAGATGATCCAGCGTGAAGCTGGCATACATCAAGGTGGGAAGGAGCCAGTAGGACCGGCGTCGGGCGATCGGGGGAATGGGCGAGGGCGGCATGACCCGGTTCATGCCAGCGAAGCCCATGAAGAACGTCCAGACGCACAGGAACCAGCCCGCGAAGTTGCGCAAAGGCACTCCGAAAAAAGGACCGCCATCGCGCCAGATCCAATAACTGCCGATGGTACCGTGGACCGGATCGATCGGCAGATGCCAGGCGACGATCACAAACGACGCTGCAATGGGAACCGCGAACAGGCGCGCTCCCGAAATGGCATTGTCGTAAATCGACAGTAGGGATTGGGCGACCGTCCATGAGATATACCCCATGGCGAAATAGGTCGGGGGAACCACGAGCGGGATGAAGCCGACTTTAGGGCCGATCTTGTCGGTATATTGGTACCAGCCGAACGGGAAACCGGTCAGCATCGAGCAGATCTCGTAGCCACAGCTGATCGCCGTCACGACGATGCCGAAGGCAAAGACCCTGGCAAAGCCGTAGCGCAACATCCCATGCCAGGTCGCGAATGCCGCAATGATCGCGACGAATGCCACGGTCGATACAGGGGCGCCGTACATGCCACGAAGCCACAAATTGATCCCCTGTCCGGCGACCATTACGCTGCCGCCGACAACAAACCAATATTCCGAGCAAGTTGCCGGTTCCTTCACATCGTGGCCCGCAGCATAGGTCTCACGCGAAAGACCGGCTCGGCGCTGGGGACCGTCGTCACTACCGATACCGGCAGGATCGGTCGATCGTCGTCGAGGAGGATTTCATGGCGCTCGAGCAGCATCGCCAGGATCAGCGCGATTTCGGTCATCGCGAAGGAGGCGCCGACGCAGATCCTATTGCCGATACCGAACGGGATGAAGCCGCGCATCCGCATGGACGCACTCGAACTCTCGGGAAAACGGTTCGGGAGAAAGGCATTCGGTTCGTCCCAGAGCGATTCATGGCGGTGCATGACCCAAGGCGACACGGTTACGTAAGACCCTGGCTTGATCGCGCGACCGCAAATCTCGACCGGAACGCGCGGCACACGGATCATTGCCTGTAGCGGGGGGTACAGCCTGAGAGATTCCCATATGCATTTGTGCAGGAAGGGCCAGCGATCGAGGTCGCTCAGCTGGCGCACCCGGTTCGGTGGGAAAAGCCGTAGTTCCTGCCGGACGCGCTCCTGCGCGCCGCGATCGAGGCTGAGCAGGTAGACCGTCCAAAACATGACGCGCCCAGGCGTGTCGAACCCCGTACCCAGGATCGTTGCGACTTCGTCACAAATGTCGTCATCGCTCAGCGCTTCGCCATCGCGCCGGGCGGCCAGCATCAGATCCAGAAAATCCTGCGAGCCGAGGTTGTGACCGGCGCCGCTGCGGCGGTCGCGGATGATCTCGCGAACAATCGCCCTTCCCCGGCGCCCATGTCGCCCCCTCGGCCCCCAGCCCAGGAGGAAGTCCCGTTCTTTTCTGGCCAAGTGGTCGAGGAGCGAAGCCCTGGCGCAGCGCATGTAATTCGTCCGAAAGTTTCCGATTCGCTGCGTGAGCGAGTTCAGATCCATGGAGAATGCCGCTGTCCCTATGGCGTCGATCGAAACGTCGTCGAATAGCTGTGAGAAATTCGCTTTTGCCGCGCCGTCCAGGCGGTGCAGCAACCGCTCGCCGACCGACCGGAATCGGGGAATTAGTTTCTCGACATGTCGGCCATTGAACACCGGCGCTATCCGCTGACGCTGCTCGCGCCACTCCGTACCTTCTGCAAGTAGGAGGCCGCCGCCGACAATGGGCCTGAACAGCCTGCGGAAGCCGAGCGGCCTCTCGTAGATGCGCGTGTCGGAACGGAAAATCCGCAGCGCTTCATCGGGGTCGTTTATTAGGTAGGAATCCCTCCCAAGAGTGCGACGGTGAAGGAACATCTGTTCATAGGCGCGCTTGGGCCACGCGGCGAGCGCATTGCTCCGCAGGCGCGCAATCAGACGCGGCATCGAAAGATCCAATGCCGGCGGAACCGGGAACGGTGGAACCAGTCTCGACCGGATAATCTCCGGCGACGCGGCCCCCCCCGCCTCGTCTGTCGCGCTGCGCCACATCATTGCCGCCGCAGCGCCGTGGCGGGCGAAAGGCGCGAGGCGCGCCACGCCGGCGCCGCCGCGCCGATCAGCCCAAGAACGAGCGCGATTGTCTCGGCCCTGAGCGCCTGGCCGAACTTGGCGGCGACGCGCAGTTCCGCGCCCGGGACGATCGAGTGAACCAACAGGTCGTTCCCAATCCAGCCGAGCAGTACACCAAGCAGGCCGCCGACACCCGCGAGCACGAAGCCTTCGGACAGGATCAGCATCAGGACTCGCTGCTTGGGCCAGCCGATCGAGGCGAGGATACCGATGTCGCGGGTGCGCTCCTCCACGCCCATCGCCAGCGTGTTTATCACCGAAAGACAGCCGATCACGAGAGCGACGATCGAGATCGCGAGCGAGCTCGAATCGATCATCTGGATGAGCCGGCTCGATCGCATCGCCTCGGCGGTGGTGGATACGTTCAGGTTGGGGCGTAGCGCTGCGATGGCGGCGCGCGTCGTTTCCCGGGCTGCCGCGTCGCCGGGGCGTTGGAGCCGGACCTGGAACAGGGTGACCTGGCCCGGTCGGACGAGTAGCGCCTGCATGTCGCTGATCGGCATGAATGCCATGCTTCTAAGCAGGTTGTTGTCATAGCTTGCGATGCCGACGACGCGAAACTGCGTGAAGTTCAGTTCGATTTCGCCGCCCAGATCCACGCCCGCCGCTTGTGCCAGCGCCTCGCCAAGGACGACCGCGCCTTCGCCCGGTCGGGGCAGCCGGCCGCGCTTCAGGCGCATCTCACGCCAGGTGAATTGGTCGGTGCGCCAACCCGCTACGATCGCCTGCGAGGTACCGGAGACCTCGAGTGAGGCGTCGAGCTCGCTGGCGACGTCGGAGACGCCGGGCGATTTGCGGATCGCCTCCGTCAGCGCTTCAGGCAGCGATCCGGCGAACACGTCGGTCGTGCCGCGATCGGTCACCACCATGTCGACACGACGTTCGCTGATGCTAGCGTCGGCACTTTCTTCCATGCCACGCGTCAGCCCGGTGAGCGTCATATAGCTCGCGACCGCGAATGCGACGCCGAGCAGCGTGAACGCTGCACGCCCCGGGCGGCGCAGCAGGTTTCGCGCGATCAACCCGTACCAGGTCATCGCGCCTCTAGTCGCGAACATCGTGGATTACCTTGCCGTCCATCAAACCAATCCGGCGCGGGCAGCGCTCGAGCAGCGCGGGCTGGTGCGTGACGATCACTAGCGCGATGCCGCGCACCTTTTGCAGATCGATCAGCAGGTCGGTCACCGCGGCGCCCGCCTTCGTGTCCAGGTTGCTGGTCGGCTCGTCGGCCAGCAGTAACTCGGGGTGGTTGGCCAAGCTGCGCGCGATGCTTACACGCTGGCGCTCGCCACCCGAGAGTTGGGGCGGCAATCGGCCCGCGCAATGCGTGATGCCGACTTCCTCGAGCAGCGCGCTCGCCCTGCGGAGTCGCTCGGCGGCGCTGCGCACCGCGCCGAACATCGCAATTTGAACGTTTTCCGAAGCGGTGAGTGTGGGCAGCAGGTTGAAGTCCTGAAAGATCATCCCGATTGCCCCTGCCCGGAGCGCCGTCCATTCATCGCTTCCGGGCGCGCGGTGGCCGGCGAACGTAACGCTGCCTCCCGTTGGCAGGTCGAGCCCTGCCATGATATTGAGCAAGGTAGACTTGCCGCTGCCGTTGCTCCCGTAGACCCCCGCCAACTCCCCCCGCCCGATCGCCAGCGATACACCATCGAGCGCGACAATTGTGCCGCCATCGAACTCGCGGCGAACGTCATCGACGACGAGGATTGGATCGTCCAAGCCCATTTCCCCGCCCCTTTGGCTTAGTCGCTTAGCCTCGCCCCACACGCGTGCTCGCCTCCATCCGGTCGATCACACCATCGAGACCGAACCGGCGTAACGCCGCGTCATAGTCGTTGTGGAGAGTTCTGATCATGCTCGTCCCGTTGCCGAGCACATCGACGATCACTGCTTTCCCTCCGGCGGATCGTACCCGCCACGCGATTGTCCGTGCACCCTTGCCGGATACCGTGACCCGCGACGTTTCGAGCCACTCCTCGGGCCCAATCTCGCGGGTCTGAACGATATCGAGCGTCCAGCGTTGATCGGTGCGCAGTCGACCGCGCAAATCGCGAGCGATTCTGCCGGCCAACGCCCGACGGAACCGGTCGAGCTGCCGGGGAGTGGCGCCAGCGGCAAGGCCGGCGAGGACGCCCCGCGCCAATCCCTCCACATCGAACGATCGCTCAACCGCGGCCCGAACTGCCTCCGCAGCGGGCGCGCGCGCGCCTTGCCCGGCAAGCACGGTGGTTAGCGCTCGGATCGGATCCGCGGGATCGACAGCCTGCGCATGGCCGGCACCACTTGCGACGAGCGCCACAGCGATTAAAAGCGCGCTCGTCGTGGAACAGAGCATGGCTGGCGCCCTTCGCCAGTTACCCAATCCTGTCATGACCATCGCCCGGTCGTTGCCCGATGATGCGCTTGCTCTGATCAAGCCCTGATGCGCCCGCGATCATGTCGGATCGATCGCTTCTGCCACCAGGAACTGCGGCGCGCTTACAAAGCCCATGAATTGCCCCATGATCCCCTGTACCGTGGCGCCGGGCATGTCCTCGCCCGTGAATCCCGCGAGGTCCGGCACATCGAATATCTCGATATAGCTACAGCTTGGCGCACCTTCGCCCATCAGGAGGCCTGTCACGCGGTAGGTTTCGAACCGCTCGACGCGGGCCAGGCCGCGCATCGTCGGATGATCGTGATCTTTTACCCACGCCTCGAAGGCTGCTGGCGTAACGCCGTCTTGCAAAGAATAAGTGATAATGATTTGTGACATGCCGCTCTCCATCCATAAAATTCAGCATCAGATTAGATGCAGACGACATAAACCAGCCGAACTCTTGTCAGCCCCCAAAATTAATCGCTGCCCGAACCGCGCCCGTCACTTTTTGCGCAATCCATCGGCAAGTCCGAGATTTTTCTTGGCATCGACGTCGTTGGGATCAATCTCCAATGCTCTTTTGTATAGTACAATGGCAGAGTCGTAATTCTGCGGAACGCCGTCTCCTTTGGCATAAAGGTTACCGAGGTTTAGGCAGCCGTTCCCACTGCCACCGGCACAACCCTTTACGAAAAGCGCCACCGCCTTGGGTTTGTTCTGGATGACGCCATTACCCGCGAGGTACATCAGCCCGAGAACAGCACAGCCGTTCGCATTGCCGATGGAGCAGGCCTCGTCGAAAAGCGCTGCCGCCTTTAGCCTGTCCTGCGGGACGCCCTCGCCTTGATAATACAGAACGGCTGCGTTGAAGCAGCTCGGATAGCCGGCAGCGCATGCTTTGCTATACAGCGCCACCGCCTTGCTTTTGTCTTGCGGAACACCCACGCCGTCTTCATCCATCTGGCCAAGATAGAAACAGCTGGCGGCATTTCCCCCCGCGCAGGCCGCAGCGTAATGCTTGGCGGCTGACGCATAGTCCTTGGCTTCATAGGTGGCGGCACCAGCACTTCCTTCGTTCAGGGCGGCGATACTTGCTTTATCGACGGCGGATAACGTGGTCGTTTGCGCGAAAGCGGAAGGCGTCATGCCGATCGCGATTAGCAGAATGAGGGTCAAATAGGTCGCGCATTTGCTCATCGAGAATTGCTCGCCATGTGCCATATTGCCTATCAGATCGAGATGGTGCTGTCAGGGGCTGTCAGTCTAGCGCGAGCCGCTCTACATCTGTGGATGCCCCTTTGGTTGCAAGCGGTTTCTTGAGGTTTAGACAAGTGGTCGGATGCTGCCATCTGTTCGGCCTTTGATGCAGCGGTAAGCTGCTGGCCGGCATTGTCAGACCAAAATGGCAGCCCAGCTGGGGGAATGATCGCGAGCGCGGATGAGCTGCAGATCAAAGGCACTTCGGCGAAATGTACGTGAATTACAATCGTGAGATGGTCTATTCGTGAATACGCCAAGCCGACTCCGTGCAGACGTTATAACTGCGTCCGATGGTCGAGGTGTCGTCGGAGAACACGGCCTTGAAGTCGAAAGTGCAATAGCAAGACCCGTCGTCGAAATTTATCGTAACGGCCTACCCCGGGCCAAGCACCTTGCTGGCCAGCACGTCCTCCTGCCACGAATCCGCACCGACGTTCGAGCCATAAAGCTCGCGCATCGAGAAGCTGGTATCGTTGATCACTTTTATCTGGCGGTTCTTGCCGTCACTGCACGCCGCCTAGGTCGAATTGGCGAGGAACAACGCACCAAAGGCGCCGACCCCCAAGCCAACAAGCTTCCTCTTCATCTTCATGCAAAGCCCTTTGCCAATTTTTCAGCCGAAGTCCGCAGTTCTCTATGCGTCTTTGCGACGCGGCAGGATTGGACAAAACTGACATAATATAGGGCCAGACGACCGCGTGCGTCGAACGGTCGATCGGGCGCTATCAATCCGAGCGACTCCTCTACGTGTCCCCCGCTATCCTCATGCGGAGCGGGCGCAGTGGCGCTGTCAGACCAACGGGGCAGGTGCTAGCGAGCGAGGATGAGCCGCAGATCGAGAGCAAAACCGCCGAGCCCGTTTCGCTGTTTCAACTCGTCGCCTGCGGTGATCCGCATGGTGGTCATGATGTACGTGCGTTTTCCGCTGTCGCTACGGGATGTGGAAGACCTTCTATTCGGGCGCGGCATCGACGTCTGCCACGAGACGGTGCGGATGTGGTGGAACCGGTTCGGGCCTATGTTCGCAGGCGACATCCGTCGGGCGCGGGTCAGCCGCATGCGGGGCTTTCGCCACTGGCGCTGGCACCTTGATGATATTTACGTAAAGTTGAATGACGAGTTGGTGTACCTCTGGCGTGCCGTCGATCACGAGGGCGAGATCCTCGAGAGCTTCATCACCAAAACCCGCGATAAAGCTGCCGCTCTTGCCTTCACGAAGAAGACGCTGAAGCGGCACGGGCCGCCTGAGGCGATCACCACCGACGGCCTGCGCTCGTTCCGCGCTGCGATGAACGAACTCGGCAATGCCGAGAAGCAGGAGATCGGTCGTTGGGCCAACAACCGGGCGGAGAACAGCCACCTGCCCTTCCGACGACGAGAGCGGGCGATGCTCAGATTCAGGCGAATGAAGAGCTTACAGAAGTTCGCCTCTGTCCACGCCAGCCTCTCCAATCACTTCAATCTCGAACGCCATCTCATCGACCGCCAAACCTTCAAAGAACGCCGCTCGGCCGCGCTGGCGGAGTGGCAGACGCTCGCCAGCTGAGGCTCAACCGCCAAGCCCGAGCTGCATCGTGTGGAGACGAGTTCGCGTTAGACTGACAGCACCGAGCCGTGGATTGAAACCCGCTGCTATCCAGATAGGCGTCGTCGCCACCTGAGGAACGCCCGCGTCAGTGCCTGGATCAGGATCACAACCGCCATCGCCATCAATCCTTTTCGGCCGGTTTGAGCATCGTTCCATTCCAGTAGAAGGAATGCGCACGCCAGCACCGCACAGACCAGCGGCAGGAGCGGATATGCCGGCACCCGGTATCGAACGCCTCGCGCGCTGCGCCGGCCGACCACAACCGCCAGCGCGACCAGCAATGGACTGATCAACTCGGCCGACAGCGCGATGACCAGTGTCTGCTCCGATAACAGCAACAACGGCAGCGCGATGATCACCAGCGCGAGTGTCGCGACGACCGGTACACCGCGCCGATCGAGCCGGCCCAACCAGCTCCCCACCCAGGCAGGCCAGATACCCTCGCGGCACGTTGCGAAGACAAAGCGCGACAGGGCGATCGTCATGGTCAGCAGGTTGGCGAAGATCGCCGCGACGATGACGAAGCCCAGCAGCCGCGCAAATCCATCGCCCGCGCGCCCTGCGACGAACGTCGTCAGCGGCGAGTCGGTGCCAAGTGTCGCAACGAGATCGGGAATGGCGAGCGTGACCAAGATCAGCGGCACCGCAACCAGAAGCGCGCCAATCAGCCCGACCAGCGCCAACGTGCTGCCGAACTGCGGCGGCTTCTGGCCGGTCTCCTCGCCCAAATAACTGCCCCACACCGCCCCCGAACACGCAAAGGTCGCGGCAATCGTGGCGAACGCCAGTGCCATGCCGTTCGCAGGGTGAGGCGCGCCGCCGCCGATCATCAGCGGATGGGCGATTACCTCGCTGAGCGGGCGGACGATGCCGGTCGCAGCCAGTCCCACCAGCGAACCCACCGCCAGCAGTTCGACCACCAACAGCGCCATCGCGATCAGGATGCCGCTGCGCAATTTGAGGGTGGCACCGACCCCGGCCGCAATCAACGCTGCGCCCGCGATCGGCAAAACTCCAGACATGGAGGTGCCTGCCCCCAGATAACGCGCGAGCCCTTTGGCCGAAAAGGCGAGATAGGCGGGTGCGGTCATCAAGGTAAGCGCAATCGTTATGTCGCTTGCCCAGACGCCAAGCAAAAGCCGCAGGCCCGCATAGATCCCGCCCGCATGCGGTGCCGCCCCGGCGACCTCAGCGTAGAGTAACGCCGCCAGCGTCGCGATGGCCGCTCCCACGATCAGGACGAGCGCAGTTCCTGTTCCCGCCAGCTTAAGCAAAACCGAGCCGGTAATGAATATCGATGCCGCTGGCGACAGCGCGGAAAGCGTGAACCCGATCAGACCCAGCCGTCGAAGCCCGACCGCCGATCCCGTCTTTGCCCCCGTGCCACCGACAGGCACCCGCTATTCGGCCACGGGTATGTCGAGCGCCGCCAGCATCCGGATCAGATCTTGTTGCCGGCTGCATCCCGTCTTGTCGAAAACCGATTTCAGCTGGTTGCGCAGCGTATGGATCGAAACCGCATTGCTTTCCGACAGGGTGCGTAGGCGGGCACCGGCCAAAAGCTCAAGCGTGAGGCGCGCCTCGGCGCCCGTCAGCCCGAAGCGTTCGCGCAGCAGAAACTGCGGCGTCGATTGCGGGGCGCTGGCGTAGGTGGCGGCAACCAACAGGCAGCGCGACCGGGAGAAACCGGCCGCGGCGCGTTCGCCCATGCGCGATACCGACAACGTCAGACTCGATCGCCCGTTGCGTCCAGTCAAGACCAGCGGTTCGGATGGCGGCCCCGAACGGAACGCCGCCTTTAGCGCTGTCTCAAGTGCCAGTTCGGCGCTCGGATCGACGGCGCGCAGTCGCCCGTCGATGAGGCGAAGCAATTCGCCGTTGCGCATCAGCGTTTCGGCGGCGACCGTGCACCGGACCACCTTAAGGTGCTCGTCGATGAAAAACAGCGCTTGCGGCGATGTGTCGAGCAGGGTGTCAAGGTGATCGAGCTGGCTCTGCTGCAGCGCGAGCTCGCGTCGCAGCCGGGAGGCGCGTATCAGATGGGAATGGAACGGCGCGACGGCCGCGATGTCTCCGTCTTCGAACGGCCCCTTGCGTCGGGGCCGACCGAGCCCGATCGTGGTGAGCCACGGCCCGTCGAGCGAAAGCCTGATCGTCAGATTGTGCGCTGCTTCGATCGGATCGAGGAATTCGTTCAGATATGCACTGCGTTCAAATTGCTCGCGATCGATCCAGTCGCTGTCACGTAGAATGGTTGGCGTCCAGGCATCCGAATATTCGGCAAGATCGTCGACCAGCAGCAGCGAATTGGCTTGCGTCCACTCGGAACGATAGACCTGCAGGATATCGGACGGCGTACGAAAGCAGATGCCGTCGCCATTCCCTTCGATGACATTCAGTTCCAGGACGTTTGCCGGAGAGGCGCGGCTGCGATCCGCCAGCTCGCCCAGCAGCGGCATCCACAGCTGGTCGTCGTAGGGCGCATCGTAGATGAGATCGATCAGGCGCTCGTCGCTCATCGCTCCGGTTCCGCCAACGCCCATCGCGGCACACTCCCTAATAGTCGCGCGAATCAGCGGGAAAATAGAAGATTAATTCAAAATTCTTGCGCCGCATAGCTCAAATGGGCCATGCGCGCTGCGCCGAAACGCGGGATGCCGAGAATACGGACACGTTACTCGATACAATCAATTGCTTCCTGATCGAGCGTGGCCCCCGGTTCGAAACTGTTAGACCAATCAGGGGATTTATGAACGCTCCAATCATTAAGCAGCGCGGCGGCTTACGTGCTTTGGCGGCACTGTTTTTAGGCGGCGCTGCAATGAACCTGGGCTTCATTGCACCGGCGCAGGCGCAAAGCGCCCTGCCACCGGCTGGCACCTGCATAATCGACGGTCATCAGATATACGGTCACCAGGCGTATGGTGCCGATTTGAACGGGTTGCGCGGCTTAACTTCAGAAGTTGCGAATGGATTTGCCGTTGGCAGCGTTTCTTTTTGCGACTATGCAAAAGCACATCCAGAGCAAATTTCTCTCGTTACTTCTATACCCAACCAGTATTCAGGTGCCCCAATATATGTCTTAACTCTGCCACACTTGCCCCCCTATCAGGCGTCAAGCGACTCCACGACCTTCTATGATGCCAACACCCAGACACTGGTCTTCAACCCAGCCACGCAAACCACCAGCACGGTCGATAGCTACAAAACGACGATTCAGGGCAAAATTATCGGCGGTACGCTGCTGTATAACCAATCCTTTGATCAGGCCTATGGCAGCAGCGCGGTTCAGGCCGGGGTTGCTGCTGCGCGACTGGCAATCACCACCGTTGGCGGCCCCGGCGTCGTCATCTCCGCGCCCACGTTGATCAGCCACAACGTCACCACGTCTTCGCAGACGCAATCCAGCTATACGCTGAATCGTATTGCCAAATTGGACAGTGTCGCAACTGTCGAATATGTTGGCGGAACCGGCAGCCTTCCGTTTCTTTCGCTGACAACTGGGCCATCGTACGTTCCCGACCCGGCCTATAATGGGGTTCAGACGGTTCAGGTCAGTGATCAGCCCGGCACCAGCACCGCGCCGGTTTTGGTCGGGACGCTCAGCGATTGCAGCGCCGTGGCGGCCAGCATTCCCTCTGCCGTGCGGCCGGTCTGCGCCGCGCTGCCGGGTAATCGACTGCGCTTTGGCTTCGGTGGCATAGCCCTCGTCACGACCAGAAATGACACCTATTACGTTGATCAAGTCGATACGATCATCAACACCACCCTGACGAGCGAGACCTATCTCATCCAAGGCGTGGTCAAGCCCATCGGGGTGATCCACGCCGTCGCATCCGTCGCCGCGTTTGACCAGAGCGAGGGCTTTCTGGGGCGCGGCTTGGCGCAGGCCGATAGCCGCGGGTCCACGCGCTGGCATCCGTGGTTTGAATATTGGGGCCATACCAACAGCACCCGCGGGCTGGGCACCGCGCCGGGAGACGCGCGCAGCGGATCGGGTGTCGATGGTGGGATCCTCTACCAAGTGTCGTCAGGCTTCACGCTGGGCGCGGGCATTGATTATGGCACCACCAACCTGGCCCTTAGCGATGGCAGCGAAAGCGGGCGGCTGAAGCTCACGCAAGGAGCCGTCTTTGCCCGAGTCGGTGCGCCGCACGGCGTATCGCTTCTGATTGGTGGCGGGATCGGTGGCGGATCGGTTAATACGAGCGTGACCATTCCCACGATTACACAGACGTCCACAGCGAATGAACAGGTACGCAATGCTTGGGCGGGGGCTGAAGTCAGTGCCCGGATTAGCGTGGCGCCTGGGCGGCTCATTCTCACGCCCTTGGCTGGTATCAGTTACTCGTCTGTCAAGCTCAACGGCTTTAGCGAGATGGGCTCCACCTACGCCGTGGCGGGGCCGCGCGGCACGCAAAGCCGCACTCGCGAATGGGCGGGCGTGAATGCCGAAATTCCTGTGACATCACACTTTAACCTCTCCGTGGGCGTAAAGGCCGTGCATTATGATGGCGACACCGCGCCCAACCGTGCGGTCAGTTTCGTCAATTACCCGACGATAACCGGGCTGGCTGTCACTGCCCCTGCCACCAATCGCTGGGGTGGCGATATGACGGCGAGTGCGGCATTCCAGATTGCCTCGCACCTCACGCTATTCGCCAACGGCAGCCTGCTCGCGCAAGATGGCAATACGGATCGGGCCTTCAGGGTCGGCGTCAGCAGTACGTTTTGAGGGTGGGCGTTCTGGTTCGTCGAGTCGATGACCGCATCACAATACGGAGTGCGAGATAACTATGCCTGAAAGAACTCAGTTCCTTGTCACACGGTTCGTCGGCGGGATTGCGACCGTAGCACCCATCGCCGAACTTTCGGCAAGCGGGGATGGGACGCAGCTTTTGCACGGAGGGGAGCGCAAGCGGATCGGCCCGTCCGGCCAGCGCCGGTGTTCTGAGCGTGACGTAGAGGATCACCGCGCTAAGCGCGAACAGCCCAGCCGACAAACCAGCCGCCAGCGCGAACGGTCGCAAGGGACGCGTTGCGGCATAGTCGAGTTCGGTGCCGTCTTGGGTCGGATGCGGTGGCGCAGCCATGGGAACGTCTGCATGTCAAAGGTCAATGGCCGACGATGGCCTCCCCATCTGGCGGATATTCGTGGGGATGTGCCCGCGCTACCATGTGCACGACATTGTTGGAGATTCGGGCCATGGATTTAAACGACATCAAGGCGATTTGGGCGGGATATAGTCCGCGCAAGAAATGGCTCATCGGCGGTATCGCTGTCTTGGTATGCCTTGGCAGCGTCAACGCAGGGCAGCGTGTCGGACTAAGCGACTACGCCGACGCTAGTCGCGATCGCCAGGGCAATTTCGAGCGCACCGGAAACGGTGGGCCGACCTACGCCGCCGGCGGCCAATATCAGATGGAGCAAACCCAAAGCGGAGGAAGCGTCGTTTCGAGTTCCCCGTCGGACACGACGAGCGGTTGGGAGCGAAACCAGGCAGTCCAAGACCGTGCGGGAACTGCGTTCAGCCAAAACATGCGTGACCAATCCACCATCCGCGACACCGGTTCCGGCGAAGTCACCAGCGAAGTGCCCAACGAAGTTGCCGATCCGGCCGTCGCCATCGGGGCTGCGACGACAGTGCCGACCGCCGAGCTGCTCGCAAGTGGCGATGGTCAATAACTCTCTGGCAACCGGAGCTGCGGAATGAGCGGAAATTATAGAAGCGTGACGAACGGTAGGGGGCGAAGATTTGCGCTCTTGATCGTGATCTCAATGTGGCACGGCCCGCTTGCTTCTAGGGAGCCCTCTGCCTTGCCGTCGGCGATACCGGAGCGCCCGGCGCAGCAACTTCAGCCGACCTTATTGGCAGTGGCCGCCGCTGCACGCGTTCGATTGTCGGCGAGCAACGAACGGTTTCTTGCCGGCTTCGATCCGGCATCGCGAGCCATATTGGCTCGCGCACTCAGGACGAGCGAAGCAGACCGCCGCACATGGCCTCAACTCATCACGGGCTCGGTGCAGATACGGCATCAGTCGACCGAGGTTGGCGAAACGCTATGGTACAACCCGCTGTTCGATGCAGGGCTTGCAGTTCAGTGGCGTCGGGTGGGAAGCAACTGGACCGTCACCAGGGCCTGGAGCGTGACCGGACAAAATATGCGTCCCGCCGCAGCCAGTCCGCCTTTGCTGGTCGGTGATATCGATCGATCGGCGGTAAGCACGCAATTTGTCGCCGCAGCGCAGGATCTCTCGCGTTTCACCGCCGATGGTTGGACGGTGCCGACTCCGCCCTCGAACGCTACCGGAGATGTGGGGGCGCGGGTTCGCGCAGCCGACGCGGCACTCGCTGCGATGCGGCAAGCGCCCGGCTATGCTCGCGCGGTTATCGCTGCCTATGAGCTGCTCAGTTTCAGCGGACCCGAGACCGAGGGCATTCGGCCTGCGCTGAAGCGCGCCATCGCCGGGCTCGATCCCGACACTCGGCTGACGTTGCGCGCAGTGACGGCCTTTCGCATCGGCACCGACTGGACACTCGTCATGCAAAGTCCCGTTATGCCCGGCGTCGCCTTGTTCGTCAGTTTCGAGCGCAAGAACGATGCACCCGTCCAGATCGCAAGCGCATCGATGTCGAGCTACGCCGAGCAGGAGGTATTGCGATGAGAATTTTGCTCCTTGCTGCCGCTGCTGCAGTGGTGATCGGTGGAGGTACGACGATCGCTAGTGCCCAAACTTACAAAGCTGCTATGGCGGCGTCGAACAATGCGTTTGATGACGTAGTAAAAGCAGATATCGCCAAAGGATATTATACTCAGGCACAAGGCGACGAGCTCCTGCGGCAGGTTGATGCCTCGCTCGTGCGGTTAGATGAGGCTACGAACAAGTTCGCCAGTCGAGTTACCAAGACTATTACGCTTGCGAGTTCGGGGAACCTACGCGACGTCGTCGGGCAAGTCGGTGTCATGCTCGATCGTAATGGCGGGTTTACCATGGGCGGTACGGATAGCCAGGTACGCGAGCAATCCGCGGCAATTTACAACGCAATCGACGCTTCACTGCAAACGAGCATCGCAATTCAAGAAGACTTGCGTCCGATGCTGAATGAATATGGAGCCGAGCTAGACCGCATCGTCGCCGCGCGGGCTGGCCTGATCCTAGCCAGCCCGAACGCTTCGGCGACCGATAAAGGGAAAGTACGATCCGAGTCAGCGCGCGTCAGCGACAAAGTCAGGAATTCGTTTGAACGGTCGCTTCAAGCGGACCTCTACAAGATCGAGACGGTGCGCGACCAGTTGCAGGCTCGTCGCGATGTTGTAATTGCAAACATCTCCGGCGACATCCGTCGCAACAGCGCGGAATATGGGTCGGACTGGAAGAAATGGCCGAAACCCAAACCGTCCGGGTTGTCATCGACGGCCGCCAATGCACCGGGTACCGGGTACGCTGCGGGAATGCCCCCTGGTTCTTCGGCAGAGTCGAGTGACGACGAGATCGTGATCGTCTCGAAATACGATCGTACTACGGGCGCAATTATTTCCACGCGAGTCCTGAACAATCCGTCTGTCGAGTCGGGCCGTGCTCGGATTGAAACCGACAGTAACGGAACACCGATAGGCTACAGCAACTTGATCGGTGGCGGACCCGACGCGTCGGGCGGCTCGCTTTCCATCGACCAACTCAGATCGATGCTGCCGCCTTCGATCACCATCCCAGCTGATCTCGCCAACGGGCCTTACAGCAATGCCGACATCAACGGCGGGTCGTTCGCAACGGTCTACCGCGGCTACATCGTCCGCCCCGGTGAAAACGGAACAACGATTATCGCCATCCCATCGACGCAGGTCGAGCGCCCGTCGTCGCTGATGACTGCTCCGTCCAACCAGATTCAGGTGCCTTCAGGTATGATTGCCATGCCGAGCAACCAGATCACGGTGCCGGGCAGCCAGATCACCGTGCCCTCAACGCAGGTCCGGACGCCCGGCAGCGCCATGAACAGCCTCGACCTGCAACCGGCATTGTGCGGGCGGTGACCGTCGCCACCGCCGTCGTCTCACTTAAGGGTTTGCCATGCGCATCGATTCTCTGACACTCGCCGCACCCCTGATCGCGCTGGCGTTCGCATCGCCGGCGCTGGCCGATCCCATCACCTATGTCGTCAAGCAGACGATCGGCGGGGGCAGCGTCGTGGGTCAGATCGGTACCGACGGGACGCTCGGCACGCTGACGACCACGAATGTCAAGACATGGGACCTGACGTTGAACGGCGTGGGGCAAACTTACATTATCAACACGGCGAACAGTTCGGTCCAGATCCAAGGCAACGCGGTGATGGCGACGGCCACCAATCTGTCGTTCGATTACAGCGGGCCGGGATCGAACTACCTGCTGTTTCAGCAAGGATTGTTCTCGGGGAACCACTATTGGTGCAACGCGAACGTCAGTGGCACGTGTCGGCAAGGGGCGACGGCAGCCCCAATCAGCGCGGTCAACGACCCGTCGGCCCAATTCGAGGCGCGCACGGGCGTTCAGGTTCTGGCAAGTGCTTCTGGGGCGACACCTACGCCGACACCAACGCCTGCGCCTACACCGACGCCGCCGCCGATCGGCCCGATCGCCGTGACCACGGTCGACGCACTCAACCAGTCGCTCACTCAGCTTGCGACCAGCCTGCAGGCGCAGCTGATCACGGCCAATCTGTTCGCCAAGATTCTGCTCGGCAAGAACGAGCAGGTCAGTTGCGGCGACTGTGGCGGGGCGGGAGTGACCTTCGGCAGCGTCAGCTTCTCCGCGCACGGTCGCAAGACGCTGACCCCCGAACTGTCGGCGCTATTCGGCTTTGCGATCGGTCATTACGAGGAAAAGGGGGCGTTCATTTCTGACTCCTATACGTTCGCCGGCGGACTGCGCTTCGATCCCTCTACGATGGGCAGGTCGCGTCCTTATGTTGAGATCGGCGGGGCAGTCGCGCCTGGACAGCGCGCATCGTATCAGCGCGCCTATATGACCGGGGCTGGCGTTGCGACAGGCGTGGGCGCGACGCGGACGAGCAACATGTCCATCTATGCGCGCGCGGGCTGGGTATCGCGTCTTACCCCACGAGACGAGCTCGCTGGCAGCGTCAGTCTCGGCCACAGCTGGCAGACCCAGAACAGCTATGCCGAAGCGACCGGCGCGGGCAATCCGTTCGATGCACAATACAGTCGTGGGGTGAGCCAGACGAGTATGGCCGGGGTGTCGGCGCAATATACGCACTTGTTCGGCAAACGAGTCGAATTCGCGGTCGACGGCACCGTCTCGCGCTCGTTCGGATCGCACAGCAGCATTGGCGCAACGATTGCCGGATTTGGCCAAGCCAACGTCGCGGCGGGCGAGATCACCTATTTCGAGCCGGGCGCCCGCATCAGTTTCCGCGTGACGCGCAACGTGAAGGTCGATGCCTTTGTCAACGCTACGATTGCTGGTCAGTCGATCGGAACGAGCAAGCACGGCGGCTTTGGCATCAACATTACCTTCTGAGCAGGTGGCCGACGGCGGCGTTGTTAACGGCCCTTTCTTCCGACAAATACCGTCGAGACTCACCGGAGACAGCCAGGAACGCCCGCACGATGAACGAGCGGCAGGTCAGCGCCCGCATCACTGGCACTGCTAAAAGCCGCACAAATTTCGGAATTCGGCATACGCCTCCAAGTTTCGGCCACATTCTTTTACGCTAGCGCGACATGGGGTGTGTTTGCATACGGAGGCATTGTCAGGCCAATGCGGCAGAACGGGCGCAGGCATGATAGCGTGCGCGGATGAGCCGCAAATCGAGAGCAAAACCGCCGAGCCCGTTTCGCTGTTTCAACTCGTCGCCCGCGGTGATCCGCGTGGTGGTCATGATGTATGTGCGGTTTCCGCTGTCGTTGCGCAACATCGAAGACCTGTTGTTCGAGCGCGGCGTCGACGTCTGCCACGAGACCGTGCGGATGTGGTGGAATCGGTTCGGGCCCATGTTTGCCGGCGAGATCCGTCGCAGGCGCGTTAATCACATGCGCGGCTTCCGCCATTGGCGCTGGCACCTTGATGAGATGTACGTCAAGCTCAACGGCGAGATGGCTTACCTCTGGCGCGCCGTCGATTACGAGGGCGAGATTCTCGAAAGCTACGTCACCAAAACTCGCGACAAGGCGGCCGCCCTCGCTTTCATGAAGAAGGCGCAGAAGCGGCACGGCGCGCCCGAGGCCATTTTCACTGACGGCCTGCGCTCCTACCGGGCTGCGATGACGGAACTCGGCAATGAGGACAAGCAGGAGATCGGCCGCTGGGCCAACAACCGGGCGGAGAACGGCCACCTGCCCTTCCGACGACGAGAGCGGGCGATGTCGAGATTCAGGCGAATGAAGACGCTGCAAAAGTTCGCGTCTGTCCATGCCAGCTTGTCCAATCATTTCAGCACCGAACGCGATCTCATCGATCGCCAGACCTTCAAAGAACGACGCTCAGCCGCGTTGGCCGAGTGGCAGGCGCTCGCCGGCTAAGGCTCGACCGCGAAGCCCAAGCTGCATCGTGTAGAGACGAGTTCGCGTTAGACTGACAGCACCCGCCCGCGCCATCATCAGCGCTGTGCGTTTACCAAACAAAGTGCCCCACCCAGATCGCTCCGGAGAACTGAGACACGACTGTATGCCGCCATCACAGCCCAGGGCTGCATCGCCAATTTTAGCTCGCTGATAACTTTACAAGGCGATTGGCAGGCAGCCGACGTTAACGGAAGAGGTAGCTCTTCGGGTCAACACGGGTCGTATTGGAGGGCAAATCCGGGCGCTTTATTCTGGGTCGCCGGGATTTCGGTCGGCATGCTCGCCAACCTAGTTGGTACCGGCGCGTTCAATTCCGCCAGCGGGCGTGTGTGAAACCTCTACCAATCGGGCCGCAGCGTGATGGATATCCATCCCCATCGTGCGCGCCGCCATCCACTCCGGCACATGCCAACTCGCTGGCAATGCCCGTGCGATGGCGCCTGGCAGGATCGACCAAAGCAGGATGCCCGCGGCAAGCCCGCCCGCCCCTATCCAAGTCAGGCGACGAGTTTGCTCGTGCGTCGTCTTGCCTCGCTCGACCAGGCCATCGAGGCGCCCGATCGAATGCGACATCGCATCCCGATATTGCTGCAAGATGCCGCGATCCTCGGCGCGCGCATCGGCCGCCGCCTTGACGATCTCCTTTGTGAGGGACGCCGGCGAAAGCCTTGCCGCCGGCGACCCCTCAAGCCGCTCGATACCGCCGGCAGCACTCTTCTGCGCTGCCAATATCTCCGCGAGCGTCACGCTGTAATCAGGCATGCGCTCACGCGCGGCGGTCAATCCTTCGACGGCCGCGCAGGTCAAACTCACCTCGCCACGCAGCGCTTCGAACGCCTGCGCGATATCGTCGGAAAGGTCGGGCTGGGTCTGGTTCTGTTCCATGTGCGCACGGCTAGCGCCCAAGCCCGCGACCACGCGAGAGGGCGGGCATATCCTGGAGGTCATGGGACAAAGATTGGCCTGCAGCCGTTTTAATTCCGAGTTCGATGCGACGATGGCGCAGTAGCGACTCGAGTTGCGGATCGCGGTGCAGGCTCTTGGCCATGCTGGTCAGATCGTCGCGCGCCCGGTCGATCTGATCATAGTCGCCGACCCGGTTGAGCCGCTCGAGCATCTTCGTCTTTTGCTGCCAGTCGGTAACGAACCGATCGGCACGCTGCGCTGTGTCGATGCGGATCTCGGATTCGAGCGCCATCGCGCGGATCGCCGCGGCTGTCTTGCCACCCGCTGCCTGGTCGATCAGCGACCGATCCGCGTTTAGCGCGGCGCGCAGATCACATGCACCCTCCGGGCGTATTTCGTTCAACGCCCTGCCCGCGTCGGCAAAGGCCGTGGTCTGGTGCGGCAGTTCCGCCAGCCCCTGCCCACGCATGCGCACGATATCGGCGACCGTACGCGCATAGCGCTCGACCGCCTTGTCGAGCGGCGAGCGCGACGGCGCGATCGCCGGCGCCGTGCCCAGCTTCAGCCCGGCAAACGGATTGCGCCGCTGTGCGGGCGCAGCCGGTGCAGGCTCCGGCGCCTGTGCATAGTCGCTCGCCATGTCCTTGCCGCGCTCACGCGACAGCGCGCGCACCAGCTTGCCCTGGTCACTGAAATCGTCACGCCCGTAGTGAACATCGACGCTATCGCGGTGCCGCGACAGCGCGACATAGGCCGCATGTCGATCGAGCCCGGGTGTCGCCAACACATGGACCCGGTCGACCGTCACGCCCTGCGACTTGTGCACCGTCGCCGCATAGCCATGATCGATATGGGCATAGTCCTTCACATCAAACGCGATTGCGCGGCCGTCGTCGAGCATCACCGCAATGCGGGTCGGCGTGACAGCCTGCACAGCCCCAAGCGTGCCGTTCTTCACACCAAGCTCGCGCTCGTTCTTCAGGAACATGACCCGGTCGCCGGCGGCGAACGAACGCTCGCCACGCTCGACCCGCAGGGTCACGTCCTCGCCCAGATGACCGCCCGAGTGTAGCCGCTCGCGCGCGGCAATGTTGAGCGCGCGAACTTCATCATTGGTGTGGGTGAGGATGATCCGGCTAGCCCCCACCGCGCCGGCGCGGTCGCGATCCCAGCGATCGATCAGATCATCTCGCGCCTGCTCGCGCGTTTCGGCAACATGGACACGACCGCTCTCGTCGTACGCAGCGATCGCCTCACCAGTACGGCCGGTCGCCAGCTGCCGCGTCGCATCGCGCTGCCAGTCCTCGCGCTGGCGGCGGATCTCGGTGATCTCGACCGCGCCGTGACGTTCGGCGACCGAACGGAACGCCGCACCCGCCTCGATCGCCTGGAGCTGCTCCGGATCGCCGACCAGCACCACCTTGGCGCCACGCTTCTCGGCTTCCGTGACAACGCGCTCCATCTGCCGCGAACCAATCATCCCGGCTTCGTCGATGACGAGGATCGACTGTCGGTCGAGCAGTTCCCTGCCCTGCCCCCATTGATGCTCCATGCTGGCGATGGTGCGCGACGCGATCCCCGATCCGCTTTCGAGATTCTCGGCAGCGATACCGGACAGCGCGATGCCCTGGACCGAATAGCCCGCACTCCCCCACGCCTCTCGCGCGACGCCGAGCATCGCCGATTTTCCGGTGCCGGCATAACCTATGACAATGCCAAGGTCGGGACCCGTCGCTATGTGCTCCAGCGCGGCGGCCTGCTCGTGACCTAGCAAGAGGCCGCGACTTTCGGCGGCGGCGATGGCACGGTCCAGCGTCGCCGTCAAAAGACCATGGCCGCGCTGCGACGCTAGCGCGCTCGTCGCCCGCTCGAGCCGCCGCTCGGTCTCGATCATGTCACGGCTGGTGAAACGCTGCTCGCCGCGTCCATCCTTGCCAAGCACGACTAGGTCCGGCGACGCGCGAACCGCGCCCACCACTCGGTCGAACTGCTCCTTGCCATCGCTATGGCGGTGAACGAACATCGCCAAGTCGCGCGTCGTGAAGGTGGCTTGCTGGCGCGTGATCGCATCGAGCGCGATGCTGGGATTAGCGATGATCTTCTCGCCATTGGAATGCGCGATCTCGAGATGCTCAGCGAGCCGTTCGGATTCCAGCCCCTGCCCGGCCATGCGTGACGCCGCCGGCCCGATCTTATGCTGCGGCTCCAGGCCGACGCCCTGCGCTGCCAATGAGCGGTGATCGACGCGCGCATCGATATCGAGTGCAGCCAGGCGCTCATTGACATGTTCAGCCCAGCGCTCGCGCCATTTCTCCAACAGGGAGGTGGCGTTCCAGTCGCGGTTCTTCGCACCAAACCCGTCCTCGCCGACCTCGCGGGTGGTGAGCATCACATGGGCATGCGGCTTCGCCAGACCATCCGCGCCGATATCCCAATGCACGTTCAGATCGGCGATCATGCCGCGCGACACGAACTCCTCGCGCACGAAATCGCGGGCAAGTTCGATGCCCTCCTCCTTGCTCATCCCGCGTGGAATCGCGAACTCGACCTCCCGCGCCAGCTGCGCATCCTTGCGCAGTTCAACCGCCTCGACCTCGTTCCACAGGGTTTCCCGGTCGGAGAGGCGCTCGGGCGCGCCGTCCGGCAGCATTACCTCGGAATGCACGACGCCTGACTTGTTCGAGAAATCGTGGCTACGGTCGAGCCGCTCGTCATGCAGCCGCGTGGCCGAGCGGTAGGCGGCCGAGGCCAGCGCGCTCGATCCCGCGGCGCGGGAGATCATCTTCGCCGAGAAATGATAGATCGCCATGACGGCAATCTACTTACACTTCAAAAGCGACGTCGGCACGACGTATAAGCGCGCCCTCCAAAGATTTCATCAATGTCGGGACAGGTGAATCCCAAGAGATTTCAGAGCATTGCCGCTGATTGAGCGCCTCGATATCTGGTGCGTCCTCAACATGCAAAGGAGGATGAGCCAATGCGCAAACCCCGCGATTTCGATGCCGAACTGAAGGCCCTCAACGACCGAGCGCGACAGTTGAAGGAGCGTAAAGTCCACCAGTTCGGCGACCTGGTCATCGCGACCGGTGCTGACAATCTGACGATCGAACAGCTTGCCGGCCTGTTGCTGACCGCAACGGATAGCAAGGATACGAGCGCGAAGGAGACCTGGCGCAAACGCGGCGCGGAATTCTTTCAGCGCGAACGGGGCAACACTGGCAGTGGCGGTCGTGAGGACAATAAACGCGCTGCGCAGAACGATCGTGGCACGCCATCGGCTGGAAGCCAGCCGCGCCAGAACTGACATGCGCGCCTGGGTCATGAAACGCCGCGAACGCACGCGCCACCTGATCGAGCTTGGCGGCCTCGTTGCAAAGGCCGGTATCGTCGAACTCACCGGCGACGATCGCGCGATCATTTATGGTGCATTGCTCGATATTGCCGCCCGCCTTCGCAGCGAAAATCGTGACCAGCAGCTGCTCTTGTGGCAGCGGCGCGGAAGGCGGGGATTTGCACAGGGCGATGAAGCGTGAACAATGTTCACCACATCGCCATCTGGACGCACACGATCATTCGACTATGTCGGCAATCATCCGTCTGCATTCCCCCCATTGCGCAGGCGTGAAAGACAGGATCCACCAACACATGACCGACGACACCACACTCAACGCTGTTGAGCTTGCGACGGAACTCACCATCGCCTGGCTCTCAAATCCAAACACGCGCGCCAATGCCGATGAAGTGCCGGCGTTTCTCGCAAAAATGCATCAGGCGGTGAACGATCTTGCATCGCCCGCAGCGCCCGCGCCGGCAGCTGACGAAGCGACCGCTGAATACACGCCGGCCGTCACCGCGAGAAAGTCACTCGCGTCGAAGGATCACATCATCTCGATGATCGACGGCAAGCCGTACAAGACGCTCAAGCGTCATCTGTCGGGTCATGGCCTGACGCCGGAGCAGTATCGCGAGCGCTACAACCTCAAGACCGATTACCCGATGGTTGCAGAAAGCTATTCGGAAGCGCGCCGCGCGATGGCGCACAAGATCGGCCTTGGCCAGAAGGGTCGCGCCGCGCGCGCAGCGGTCGCCCCGAAGCCTGCCGCGCCGACGCGCAAGCCGCGCGCCGCGAAGGCCAGCGCCTAATCACCGTTACACGGTCGGAGGCACCGCTTGCTGCCTCCGACCGTACGGATTAGCAATTCAGGCGGCCTCGGCGAGTCGCTGTTCGCAGACAGACTTCACCAATGCCTGGAGCTCGGCAACATGGTTGCCGAGCCAGGTCAGCTCTTCGTCGCTGACCTTGTAGTGGGGCGAATATCGCGCGTTGACGTACGCCAGTCGCAACAGTTCGAAACAGCGCCGGCTGAATTTGTCGTCGCGCGGCCACGCGGCGATCAGATTGGGCGCGATCTCCTCACAGTGTGAGCGCAGGAAATTAAGCTTGTGCGACTTGGGGCTGTAGAGGGTCAGCACCAACATCGTGCAGTGATAGAGACGTTCCGCCGCCTGGTGTAGGAGGAATGCGGCGTCACGGTCCTTCCGGTTTTCGATGAAGAAATTCGCGCCCATCTTGGCGCTGTCTGCTTGTTCGAACCAGTAGCTAAAGTGTTTCTGCGCCTCGGCATGCGCTTTGGCGGCCGGCAGCTTCCGCGGTGAGGCAAACGGGAACCCCTCGGCCTCGTACAGCGCAACGCCTTGCTCGACGACATCGATGAAGAACGGTCGCCCTTGCTCGAGCTGCTTGTTCACGTCGTTGAGACTGTGAACGATGAAATTGACCGGTGCGGAGAGCGCGTGGTTGATGGTGACGTCGCGCATCAGCCGGTCGTCGGCGGCCGACCAATAGTCGACCACATCGGTTAGCCGATCGTCGGTGACTACGACGAGAATATCATAGTCGGATTGGTAGCCGCCAACCGGATCGTCGACCCAGTCGCCACGGGCATAGGAACCATAGAGCACGACCTTGAGGATGCGCCCCTTCTTCTTCCATGCCTGGGTCGCGCGCGCGGTCGCCTCCGCAAATTCCTCGAACAATACGCGCACAACGTGCGCGAGCTCGCGCTGCTTGGAGGTGGGAAGGTGATCGAGCGTATCGCGCATGGGCGTTGATCCTAGTCGGAACGGTCACGCGCTCGCCAGCGAGAAAGCTGGGAGGCACCGAAAAACCATGTTCACTTCGAACCTATTGTGAGTGCGATCGCAGGATCGCGTAGCGGCTGTGACACCAATGGTCAGGAAGTTGGCCGTTGGCTCACGTCCACACGGCCCTGTGGAGGTGCAGGATTGCGGCCGCGATATTGCCTTCGACCTCGGCAACGGTGATGCGCAGTTCGGCCGCGATCTCGGGATAGCTGGCATCGTCGAACCGGTGCCGGATAAACACCGCTCGCGGTAAAGCCGGCATGGACTTGAGCCCTTCGGCGAGGCGCTCGAGAACGACGGCGTCAGATAATTCCTCACTCATGTCTTGGTCCTCCAGTGAGGGGTGGCGCTCCGCCCGGCGATGCGGGCGGAGCGCCGTTCCCGTCAGTCGTTGGCGGCGCGCCGCGGGCGAGACCAGATGAGGGTGCTGGTGTCGGCGCCTTCGTCATCGAAGAGGTTGGCGAAGATCGGGGCGTTGAAACTCGGATCGTCGATCTTGACCGAGAGGTAGTCGCGACCTTCCGCCGATTTCTTGGCCCAGGCGGCGCCGATTTCAGCGCGGCCGACGAAGATGCGGTGGCTGGGTGCTGCGTTGTTCGTGGTGCTCTCTTCGGGCACGATCCGGACGTTCTTCGCCTGGACGCTGAGGGTGAGGATCTCGCCGTGATATTCGGTGCCGACCTTTTTGAAGCTGCCGATGTTCGCCATGTTCATTCTCCTTCGATTTCGAGCCGCCCGATGCGGCCTCGATGGCGTGCGAAGGAGCGAAGGTGATTGCCGGCGCAGCTATTGCCCGCAGCGAAGCGGAGGACCGCAGGACAAGCGCTTTCTTGCCTCGCGAGGAATGGGCGAAGCACAGGGGAAGAAAGTGATCGGCGTGCGGTTGCGCCCAAGGCGATCGAGGCGCAGCCGCCCTTCGATCAGCTCAGCCAATCGAGAGGCCACACGGGCGTCCGATAGAAGGTGCTGCATCTGCGACAGGCATGAAGAGAAGGGAGTGCCAGATTGTCTGGGTACTTCTCCTCGACAACCGGGCTTCAGGCGAGCCGACCGGAGAACTGCATCGCCGATGATTCTCGAATCAGGCATCTATCGTCTCTGGCGGACCGACCATATCAGGCCTGACACACTGGTAGCCCGATGGGGCGCCGACCAGGCTCGAAAGTTGGCCGAATGACCAATGGGTCGGGGACACAGGTTCATCGCGACCCGGCACGATCAACTGCAGCCGCTCTCCGTCATCGCGGCTGGTCTCGACGCGCACGGCACGACTGTCGACGGTCCGAGCCACCGCGCGTTCGGCGCGGGCCAGGACCGCCTCGTGGAGCGCGGTGAGCGACAGGAAGCGCTCATCGTCGGGACGCGAGAACCATTCCGACGAGACGCGGGCAATGTTCTGGCCGCGCGAGATATCGACCTTGTAGGCGCCGCGCGTCGGCGTGGGATCGTGGCGCGGACCGGCTGAGGAAGGAACGAGGTTCATATGAGGTCTCCGTGACCGGCCGGCTGGGAAACTCTCTCCCGGCGCTCAGCCCGTCACGACGCCCCTAGGCGGCCCTCTCACTCCCCTCCACCGCGGCTCCAACGAACGCTCCGGTGGTTGGGCACGAGCCCGCGGGCAGCAAATGCGGAAGTTTATTCGCTTCCGGAAAATTATTTCCGGCGCCGTTATGCCGCCGTGTCGCGCCATAATTCTCCGGCTTGCGCCAGAGTGCGCTCAGGTCGAATCCCACGCTCTTGATCAATCGGAATCGCCGTCTCAAGTCACTCGAATGGGGAGCAAAACGACGCACTGGATACAGGAACACCCCAATGACAACAGAGCCGCAGGACTGCATCATCCGCCTTAGGGCCGTACTCAAACGCACCGGGCTCAGCCGGTCTACCATGTACCGCAAGGTCGACCAGGGCACGTTCCCCCGACAGGTCAGGATCTCCCAGCGCTGCGTCGGATGGCGCGAGTCAGCGGTCGAGGCCTGGCTGCGCAATCCGATGTTCTATTCCGCCGAAGAGGGGCGATAGCCCCTCGCAACAAGGGGCCGCGCCTAGCGCGGCGGCACTGACCTGCGGCGCCTCGGCGCCGCACCCACAAAGACGGGTTCTCCGGCGTCGCCTGCCGGCGTCGGCGAGCCCGCGGGGCCCTCATCGTAAGGCGCCGGACTCTGCCGTAAGCCTGCGTCGGCAGCGCACGACCTCAGCCCCGCTCCTTCCCGGGTCGTCAACGACCGAGGCCGAGCGACGAGACGTGCCGCGCGATGATCAGCAGTTGGCGTCGCCCTTCAAGCCGCGTTGCTCGGCCGCGGTGAGGTAGTCGGCCCACCACTCCATCATCTTGCGCCGATGGGAGAGGTAGCGCGCCGAGTTGTAAGCCGCACGCACGCCGCGCGGCGTATGAGCAAGCTGATGCTCGATCCAGTCCGGCTCGAAGAGTCCACTTTCATTGAGGACCGTGCTGGCAAGGCCCCGAAAGCCGTGCACCGTAGCTTTGCCGCGCAACCCTATGCGGTACATGATGTCGAGCATGCGGTTCTCGCTGATCGTCGATGTCTTCGAGTTGATGACCGGAAAAAGATAGCGCCCAAACTTCATGTTGCCGGCGGCAAGGTAGCGATTGGACCGCCGGATCTCATCGAGCAACACCACCCCTTGCGGTGGTATCGGTACGACGTGCTCAGACCGCATCTTCATACGCTCCGGCGGGATCCGCCAGAGCGGCTCCGAGGTATCCAGCCCTTCAAATTCAGACCATTCGGCAAAACGCGTTTCCTGCGTCCGCACCATCGTCAAAATGGTCCAGCGCAGCGCCAGATGGCTGAGCCGATCGCCACCATCCTTGTTCAGCTTCACGAAGAATGCAGGCAGATCCTTGATCGCGACCTTAGCGAGATGCTGGACTGGTTTCGGCTTGGCCATGGCAGGAGCGAGATCACGGCAGGGATCGCTCGGGCAACGGCCATCCGGGATCGCGTATCGAAACACCTCACTGCAATGGTTCTTTATGCGGTGCGCCATTTCGATTGATCCGCGCTTCTCGATCTCCCGCAGCGCATCAAGCATCTGGCGCGGTGTGATACTGCCGATCGGTTCGCGCCCGATGACGGGAAAGATGTCCGCCTTCATCCGCCTCATGATCACGCCAGCATAACGCGGAGACCAACCCAGCAGGCGGGTTTCATACCATTCCAGGGCGACCGCCTCGAAGCTGTCGTCTGCCGCCACGCCGCCTGCCTTCGCCCCTGCCTGCAGGGGCGCGGTCGGCTTTATCCCGAGTACAAGTTGGGCTTTGACAGTCTCGCGCCAGCTTCGTGCCTCACGCAAGCCGATTTCGGGGTAGGTACCGCCCGTCCGGAACTTCTGCCTTCCTTCTATTCGGCAGGCCATGTTCCAGGACTTGCGGCCGTTTGGCTGAACTAGGACGAAGAGACCCCCGCCGTCTGACCGCTTGTACGGCTTGGCCTCCGGCTTCAGGTTCTTGAGGGCGATATCGGTCAACATCGAGCGCTACTCCGGCACCAGACACTTTGTTGGTAAAAGTGTTGGTTCAGTGTTGGTTGTACCAACAAACTGGCTATAAATCGGATGCGATGCAAGGCCAGCCCCTGGGATGGAGCGGGACACTAAATGCTTGGAATCAAATGATTATGATTGGGAGAGTGAGACGCTGGAGGAGGCCCTGAAGCCTCCTCGGAAAGCGATTTGGTCGGGGCGACAGGATTCGAACCTGCGACCCCCACACCCCCAGTGTGATGCGCTACCAGGCTGCGCTACGCCCCGACCGAGGGGGCGCCTCTAGGCCGCTCGTTCGGCGGATGCAAGAGCGCTGCGGCGGGCGGTGCGGCACATCGTGTTGCGCGTGCGTGCCGATGATGGTAGCGCGCGCCGCTTACAAGGCGGGGGCTTTCGTCTCCGTCATCCCCGTCATTCAGGACAGCCATGTTCGTCTCACCAGCTTATGCCCAGGCCGCCGGCGCCACCGCCAACGGCGGAATCGGCGCGATCCTCAGCACCTTTGGGTTGCCCCTGATGATCATCCCGCTCTTCTGGTTGCTGATCCTGCGCCCGCAGCAGCAGCGCCAGAAGCTGCACCAGACCGCGATTCTGGCGGTCAAGAAGGGCGATTCGGTCGTCACGGCGGGCGGCCTGATGGGCAAGGTGACCAAGGTCGAGGACGCCGTGGTCGAGGTCGAGATCTCGAACGGCGTGAAGGTGCGCGTGGTCAAGGCGACGATCGCCGAGGTGACCCCGCTCGGGTCCAAGCCGGCGAACGATTGATCCGATGCTCGATTTCCCGCGCTGGAAGATAATCTCGATCGTCGGGGCGCTGGTCGCCCTGATGCTGCTCGCCGTGCCGAGCTTCTTCCCCGAAAGCCAGACCAGAAACTGGCCGGTCCACCCGCGCGTCGCGCTGGGGCTCGATCTCGCCGGCGGCAGCTATCTGCTGCTTGAGGCCGACACCAACGACCTGGTGCAGTCGCGGCTCGCGACGATGCAGGACCGCATCGTCAACGAGCTGTCCGGCGCCAACCCGAAGATCGCGATCGGCGAGATTTCCAACGCAGGGGGCCAACTGAGCTTCTTCGTGCGCGATGCAGGCCAGGTCGATGCGGCACGCGAGGTGCTCAACAAGCTGACCACCGGCGCGGGGATGACCGGGCAGCGCGACTGGGACATCAGCGTGGTCGATTCGACGCGCTTCGTCGTCAAGCCGACCACGGCGGGCACCAACCAGGCGCTCGACACCGCGATGAACACCGCGACCGAGGTGGTGCGCAAGCGCATCGACGCGCTCGGCACCAAGGAGCCGACGATCGTCCGCCAGGGCGCCAGCCGCATCGTCGTGCAGGTCCCCGGCTTCAACAACCCCAAGGCGCTCAAGGAACTGCTCGGCAAGACCGCCAAGCTCGAATTCAAGATGGTCGACGACCGTGTGCTGGCGCCCGGCCAGGTCGCGCCGATCGGCACACAGATATTGCCCTATCAGGAAAATGGCCGCCCCGCCGGCAGCATCCTGGTGACACGGCGCGCGATCCTGAGCGGCGACCAGCTGACCGACGCCAGCCAGGGCTTCAAGCAGGAAGACAATAGCCCGATCGTCAACTTCACCTTCAACAGCCAGGGCGGCCGGATCTTCGCGCACATCACGCAGGACAATCTCGGCAAGCGCTTTGCCGTGGTGCTCGACAATATCGTGATCTCGGCGCCGCGCATCAACGGGCCGATCCCGGGCGGCAGCGGTTATATCGAGGGCAGCTTCACGGTCGAAACCGCCAACCAGCTGGCGATCGAGCTGCGGTCGGGCGCGCTGTCGATCCCGCTGAAGCCGGTCGACGAACGCACCGTCGGCTCCGAACTTGGCCAGGACTCGATCCGCGCCGGCATCACCGCTTCGATCATCGCGGTCGTCGCGGTCGTGCTGTTCATGTTCGTGACCTATGGCCGCTTCGGGCTGTACGCCAACCTCGCGGTGGTCATCAACGTGGTGGTGATCCTCGGCTTCATGGCGCTGATCGGCGGCACGCTGACGCTGCCGGGCATCGCCGGCTTCGTGCTGACGATCGGCACCGCGGTCGACGCCAACGTGCTGATCTACGAGCGCATCCGCGAGGAGCGACGGCGCGGGCGCAACGTCGTCCAGGCGGTCGAGCTCGGCTACAAGGAAGCGAGCCGGACGATCTTCGAGGCCAATGCGACGCACGCCATCTCGGCACTGATCATGCTGATCATGGGGTCGGGGCCGATCAAGGGCTTCGCCATCGTGCTGCTGATCGGCATCGTCACCTCGGTGTTCACCGCCGTCACCTTCACGCGCATGCTCGTCGCGATCTGGCTCCGCCGGAACCGGCCGAGCGACATCAACATTTGATCGGCGGATACTGACATGCGCCTGCTGAAAATCGTCCCCGACAATACCAATCTCGGCTTCGTCTCGCTGCGATACTGGGCGTTCGGCCTCACCCTGCTGCTGAGCCTCGCCGCGGTGGCGATGGTGTTCGCGCGCGGGCTCAACCTCGGCGTCGACTTTGTCGGCGGCATCATGATCGAGGAAAAGTTCAGCGCCGCGCCGGACGTCGAGAAGGTTCGCAGCGTGGTCGACCGGCTCGGCGTCGGCCAGTCCTCGCTGCAGCAGATCGGCGACGGCACCTCGCTGTCGATCCGCCTGCCGCGCCCCGACAGCACCGACCCGAGCGCGACCAACAAGATCGTCGATACGGTGACGACGGCGCTCGAGCAGAATTTCCCCGGCGCCAAGCTGTCCAAGCAAGACGCGGTAACGGGCAAGGTGTCGGGCGAATTGCTGTGGAGTGGCGGCGTCGCCGTCGGCCTCGCCATTCTCGGCATCGGCCTGTTCGCGATCTTCCGCTTCGAATGGCAGTTCGGCATTTCGACCGTGGTCGCGATCATCCACGATCTGTTGATGACGCTGGGTTTCTTCGCGGTGACGCACATGGAGGTCGATCTGACGATCGTCGCCGCCGTGCTGACGATCATCGGTTATTCGATCAACGACAAGATCGTGATCGACGACCGCATCCGCGAGAATATGCGGCGCTACCGCAAGATGGAGATGCCGGGAATCATCGACCTGTCGGTCAACGAGACGCTGCCCCGGACGGTGATGACCTCGCTGACGATCCTGCTCGCGCTGCTCGCGATGCTACTGTTCGGCGGGCATGTGCTGCGTGGTTTCACCGCAGCGATGATCCTGGGCATCATCGTCGGGACCTATTCGTCGATCTACGTGTCGTCGTCGCTGCTCATCACGCTCGGCCTGCGCGCCGACCCCGAGGTCGAGGCGAAGGCCGCGCCGGCGGGCAAGGCGGGCAAGGTGTCGTACAAGGACATTCCGTGACCTTCTCAACCCCTCCCCTTCAGGGGAGGGGTTGGGGGTGGGGCCTCTCCGCATATGATGCGCGCGCCGCACTGCCCCACCCCAACCCAGCGGCAGGTGAACGGCGCCCCGCGCCATTCAGGTCATGCCGGGGGCATGACCGACCTGCCACTCCTGAAGGGGAGGGGCAATTATGAGAATGGACCGTTCCGACGCCACCGGGCCGATCGTCTCGGGCTTTTCGGGCGGCGGGTTCAGGATCGACGACAATGTCTATCGCGCGCTGCTGATCACGCCGCTGCGCGCCGATGGCTGGGCCCCGCCAACGCTCGACGCGCTGACGGTCGATGATCTGCTGCCGATCCTGACGATCGACCCGATTCCCGAATTCATCGTGCTCGGCACTGGCGCGGCGCTGGTCCGTCCCGCCCCTGCCCTGATCAACGCAATCGAGGCGCGCGGTATCGGCGTCGAGGCGATGGACAGCCGCGCGGCGGCACGCGCCTGGGCGGTGCTGCGCGGCGAGGGGCGCTGGATCGCGGGGGCGCTTTACCCGTTCTGAGGCTAGGTCGCGCGAGCCCGGTAGATCAGTCACCGAAGCGCGATGCTGTTCCATATCAGCGAACAATGCTGCTAGACGCCGCCCCATGACCGCACCAACACCGCCCGCCATCCTGTTCGTGTGTCTCGGCAATATCTGCCGCTCGCCGCTCGCCGAGGCCGCGCTGCGGGCCGAGGCCGACCGCGCGGGCCTTGCCATCACGGTGGATTCGGCCGGGACCGGCGACTGGCATAGCGGCAAGGCGCCCGACCGCCGCGCGCAGGCGGTCGCGCTGCGCCATGGCATCGACATTGCCGGTTATCGCGCGCGGCAGGTGACGGTGGCGGACTTTGCGCGCTTCACGCATATCTTCGCGCTCGACCCGAACAATCTCGCCACGCTGCGGCGGCTGGCACCGGGCGATGCACGGGCCGAGCTGGCGCTGCTGCTCGACCTGCTGCCCGGGCGCGCGGGCGAGGGCGTGGCCGACCCGTATTTCGGCACCGCGGCGGGGTTCGACAAGGCGTGGCACGACGTCCACGCGGCTGCCTGCGCGCTGATTACGCGGCTGCAGGGCTAAACGACCGCGAAGGGGCTTATCATCGCTGCCAAGCGCGCTATCCTGCCCGCAAAACGAACGTGCAGGAGAGCGTGAATGAAGCTGCTGGTTGCCCTTGGCGTGATGGCCACTCCCCTGCCCGCCATCGCGCAAACGCCGCCGCCGGCCCCACCGGCCGCGGTAGCAGCCGCCGCGGCCAGCCCCTCGCCGGCGCCCGATTACCGCCAGGATGCGAGCTGGCTGTGCCGGCCCGGCCGCGCCGATGCCTGTGCGTCGAACCAGGACGCAACGGTGATTGCCTCCGACGGCACGCGGACGATCGAAACCTTCGTCGCCGACCGCAAGCCGGCCTTTGACTGCTTCTACGTCTATCCGACGGTCTCGCTCGACCCGACGCCCAACAGCGACATGACGGTCGGGCCGGAGGAGAGCGCGGTGGCGGCGAGCCAGGCGGCGCGCTTCACCCAGCATTGCCGCGTGTTCGCGCCGATGTACCGCCAGGTCACGCTGAGCGCGCTGCGCGCGCTCCTGGAGGGCAAGGCCGTCACGGCGGATCGCGCGATGGCCTATGGCGACGTCAAGGCGGCGTGGGAGGATTATCTCAGGCGCGACAATCACGGGCGCGGCGTGGTGCTGATCGGGCACAGCCAGGGATCGGGCATCATCAAGGCGCTGCTCGCCGGGGCGATCGAGGGGACGCCGGCGGCGAAGCTGCTGATCTCGGCGATGATCCCGGGGACCAATGTCGCGGTGCCGGCCGGCGCGGTGGTCGGCGGCGACCTGAAGAGCACGCCTTTGTGCCAGACGGCCGAGCAGACCGGCTGCGTCGTCAGCTATGTCACCTTCCGTGCCGATGCGCCGCCGCCGGCCAACAGCCGCTTCGGCACCGTGCCGCAGCCGGGGATGGTCGCGGCCTGCGTCAACCCGGCGGCGCTGGTCGGTGGCCGGGCGGTGACCGACGCCTATCTCGGCGCGCGCGGTGCCGGACTCGCCAGCCTGCCGATGGGGCCATGGACCAGGGACGCCGCGCCGGTGACGACGGCGTTCGTCAAGGTGCCGGGGCTGATCTCGGCCGAATGCACGACGACCGGTGCAGCGCATTATCTCGCCGTGACGGTCAACGCCGACCCGGCCGACCCGCGCACCGACACGATCGTCGGCGACGTGGTGCTGGGCGGCGTGACGCTGAAGGACTGGGGGCTGCACCTGATCGACATGCCGGTCGAGATGGGCAACCTCGTCGCGCTGAGCGACCGGCAGGCGCGGGCGTGGCTGAAGAAGCGGTGAGATGACGCAAGCCCCTCTCCTTCAGGGGCTGCGGCATTAACAGATCATGCGAGACGCGGTGTGACGCGTCGCGCGGTTTTCCCTGCCGGTTTCCCTGCCAATTCCCTGCCATGACATTTTTTCGGCCGGACGCCCGGCGCGCCCGGAACGGGCGGGCGGTTTTCCTGATCGACCAAGTCAAAGAGCCGGCACGCGGCGCGCGCGGCAGCACCATGCCGCCCGCGCCGCCGATGTGAATCACGCCGTTGCTCAGAAATAATCCGGATCCTCGAAATATTCCGCCGCGTGCGGCAGTCCGGCGCTGACGGAATCGACGAAAGGCGCCGGGCGTTTTTCGAGGAACGAGGCGATCCCCTCGGCGGCATCGGACGCGGCGCCGCGCGCCCAAATCATGCGGCTGTCGATGCGGTGCGCCTCCATCGGGTGCGCGGCGCCGAGCATGCGCCACAGCATCTGGCGGGTCAGCGCGACCGAGACGGGGGCCGAGTCCGCCGTCAACTCGAGTGCCAACGCGCGCGCGGCGGGGAGCAGATCCTCGGGCGCGTGGAGCGCGCGGACCAGCTTCTTGTCATGCGCTTCGTCAGCGCCGAACACGTTGCCCGAATAGCACCATTCGAGCGCGGTCTCGATGCCGACGAGGCGCGGCAGGAACCAGCTCGACGCCGCCTCGGGCACGATGCCGCGCCGCGCGAAGACGAAGCCGAAACGCGCGCTGGTACTGGCGAGACGGAAGTCCATCGGCAGTAGCATCGTCGCGCCGATGCCGACCGCCGCGCCGTTGATCGCGCCGATCACTGGCTTGCGGCAGTTGAAGATGCGCAAGGTCAGCCGCCCGCCATTGTCGCGCGCGCCGGGGTGCGACAGGTCGACGCTGCCATCGTCGCGCAGCGGCGAGCCGAGGTCGAAGCGGTCGGCGCGGTCCTTGTAATCGAAAGTCGCCGCGCCGGCGCCGAGATCCGCGCCGGCGCAGAAGGCACGCTCGCCGCTACCGGTGACGATCACCGCGCGCACCGCATCATCGGCATCGGCCTGGTCGAAGGCGGCGACCATCTCGCGCATCATCAGCGGGGTGAAGGCGTTCATCCGATCAGGGCGGTGGAGCGTGATGGTCAGGATGCCGCCCTCGACATCGACCAGAATCGTTTCGAACGCCATGTGCATTTCTCCCCGGACCTTTCGCGCGAGCGTCGGCATTTTCGCAGCCCCGCGCAAGCCCGCGATTTGGCCGGCGATTGGGCGCACGCCGACCTCCCTTCGGCGCAGCGCTATTGTCCATGGCGGAACTGGGAATAGCCTCGCACGATCAGGCATGACGAGTCGCAGGCGGGCGAATCCGCCGATACCTGATGAACGAAGCGGAGCGGTTATGACCGATTTGCTGAACGATGATGTGATCCACGCACGCCCCGTCATGATCGTATCGCTGGCCAGCGACGGGCCGCGCCACTGGTCGCCGCCCGCGACCGCCAACGCCCGCCGGCTGACGCTCGACATGGATGCCAACCCGCATCGCGGACTATGGGCGCTGCAGCTCGACGACGCGGTGCGCGCGGCAAGCGAGCCGACTTTACTGGTGGCCGAGGGGCTGGCGTGCCTGGCGATCGCGCGCTGGGCGCAGCTTTCGCCGCGGCGTTATGTCGAGAATATCGCCGGCACCTGCCTGTTCGCGCCGCTGGCCTTCGCCTCGCACCAGGCACCGCTCCTGCGCAACCTCCAGCCGAGCCCGTCGGTGCGCCTGCCATTCCGCTCCGCCGTGATCGACACGCGCGCCTCGCTGGCGATTGCACGGGTGCTCGAACTGGCCGATATCTGGGGCAGCGACTTCACCGACGCCGACGCCGTGCCGGCGGCGTGGTGCAGGGGCGACAGCGCCCCGGCCGCGCTGGTCGCGGCGGCGCAGGTGGCGGGGAAGCGGCAGCGGTCGGCTGCGTAGGGGTCGGCGCTTGAGCGGGACGGTTTGAAACTGCCGCGCCGCCGTCGGACATAGCCGTTGCCGCGATCCACGCGACGTTCCGTCGTGGTTGTGTTCGGTAGAAACGAAGGGCGCGGCAGGTAGCAGGCAAAATGGCTAGGCCCAGAGACCCGAGAGCTTCCGCATCAAGCGCCGCAGCAAGCTCTCGTTATGACCATGGGCACATGGTTTCTGGTGCGCGCGGGTCGGGCGGCCCACATCGCCTTTCCCGGCCAGCGGCGAAAAATAGGTGTCGAACTTGTTCGCCAAGGCGTGGAATTGATCGGCATCGTCCGGCGTCTGTCCGCCGTCGAAGGTGACGTTCGGCCAAAGCTTGGCATAAGTCGCATTCAGCTCGATCCGCGGCTTTGCGATGATATCGGTATCGAACGCGATCGCGTCGACCGGGCATTCTTCGATGCAGCATCCGCAATCGACGCATTCGAGCGGATTGATGACAAGCATGTTCTCGCCCTCGTAAAATGCATCGACCGGGCACACTTCGACGCAATCCATGTGTTTGCACTTGATGCATGCATCAGTGACAACGCCCGGCATCCGACTTCCCCGCCAATCTTTACGACTTCGGGAGCTCTACATGATCGCCGAACGCCCGCTAGTGGGGCGCTCGTTGGCGGGCAGGTTTTCGATCCGAAACCTGTCGCCTCACTTTCAGGCTGGTCGCATCGACCGACGGCGCCGGAACGCGGAAACTGGTGCCTAGGTGCCGCTCGATTCGGGTGGATCATAAAGCTGACCGTTGCCGTAGCCGAGCGGAAGATCCAAATCATACTCGTCAAAGTAGGTCAGGTTTCCTGCTTTGTAGAGATCGCTTTCCATAAGCTCGGAATGAACGAATTTCATCGCCAGCATCAACGATTGGACACCATCGACACCGCATGAGTAGCTTTGCTGAACGCGACCGGGCCACTGGACTGCCCATTTGCATTGATACTCACCGCCGGGAGCTAAGGCCGGCTGGAGGAAACGGACTGTGATGATGTCAGCGCCGCTCTCATAGCTGCGCTCGATGAAAGGTTCGCGGCTCATTTGTCATTTTTGGCACGGCGAGCGAACGACGGCAAATGGGGCGCTTGCCGCCGGGCAGCTTTCCGACTCCATGGCTGCTGCTCGGCTATCAGGCGGGTCGCGTCAATCGACGGTGCCGGAACGAGGAAAAGTGGTGATTAGCTGCCGCCGTTCGCGGAAGGAACGGTTTCGATAATATCCGCAAGCATAAAGTCACCGCCGCAGCTTCCCGTAATGCACCACACGTTGGAGACGCCGCTTATTGCGACTGGCGGATAATTCGTCGCACCCGCCCCAACCGATTTTGCGAGATATACGGAAGCTCGCGCAAATGGGCGCTCGCTGCGCAGAGTTTCGATCCAAATTTGCACCGCTTCCACTTCGTCGACTCCCGACACTTGAGAGCCTGATTCAAAAGTTTCTCAACTGATTGAGACTCTTGCGATTCTGCGGGTGATCATGCGGATGCTGGCGATGGTTGCCCATGCGGTCGAGCTTTCGATGGATCGTTCCCAG
>NZ_JAXOJP010000037.1:0-38527 GCF_036663795.1 Parasphingomonas halimpatiens | reverse complement strand
ACCGGCTACTACGGAAAACCCGGCCCGGTCGTCATGCTCAACGGATGGCTCGAAATCCAGGCCGCTAAACGTGCCATCCAAACCCTCGGATACCAGACCAATGTGTGAATCTGGTAGCCCACAAGGGGAGAGGGGGCTTCACGCCGCCGCGCGCACCGCGTCGCAGATGCGATCGACTACGCGCTCGACCTGCGCCGGATCGTCGCCTTCGGCCATCACGCGGATCACCGGCTCGGTGCCCGAGGGGCGGATGACGAGGCGGCCCTTGCCGGCGAGTTCGACCTCGGCGGCGGCGATCACCGCCTTGACGCTGTCGGCGTCGAGCGGTTTGCCGCCGGAGAAGCGGACATTCTTGAGCAATTGCGGCAGCGGTTCGAAGCGGTGGAGGAACTCGCTCGCCGGCGCGCCCGACCAGGTCAGCTCGGCGAGCACCTGCAACGCCGCGACGAGCCCGTCGCCGGTCGTGGCATAGTCGGACAGGATGATATGCCCCGACTGCTCGCCGCCGACATTATAGCCCTGCGCGCGCATCGCCTCGAGCACCTGGCGATCGCCGACGCCGGTGCGCACCAGCCCGATGCCCTGCGCGGCGAGATGACGTTCGAGCCCGAGATTGGACATCACCGTCGCGACCAGCCCGCCGCCCTGCAACCGCCCGGCGCGCGCCCAGCCGCTGGCGATCGTCGCCATCAACTGGTCGCCATCGACAACCTTGCCCAGCTCGTCGACGACGATCAGCCGGTCGGCATCGCCGTCGAGCGCGATGCCGAGCTGCGCGCCCGAGGCGACGACGGTTTCGCACAAGGTCTGCGGCGCGGTCGAGCCGACGCCGTCATTGATGTTCTTGCCATTGGGGGTGACGCCGATCGCGACGACATCGGCGCCGAGTTCCCACAGGGCGGTCGGCGCGACGCGATAGGCCGCGCCATTGGCGCAATCGATAACGATGCGCATGCCGTCGAGGCGCAGATTTTGCGGGAAGGTCGATTTGGCGAAATGGATGTAGCGGCCCTGCGCATCGTCGACACGGCGCGCGCGGCCGATATCGGTCGACGGGGCGAGCGCGATGTCGCTGTCGATCAGCGCCTCGATCGCCAGCTCGTCCTCGTCGCTGAGCTTGTAGCCGTCGGGACCGAACAGCTTGATGCCATTGTCGGCATAGGGGTTGTGGCTGGCCGATATCATCACGCCGAGATCGGCGCGCATCGAATGCGTCAGCATCGCCACCGCCGGGGTCGGCATCGGGCCGACCAGCACGACATCCATGCCGACCGAAGTGAAGCCCGCGACCATCGCCGATTCGAGCATGTAACCCGACAGCCGCGTGTCCTTGCCGATGACGACGCGGTGCTTGTGATCGCCGCGCAGGAAATGCGCGCCCGCCGCCATGCCGACCTTCATCGCCATCGCCGCGGTCATCGGCGAGACGTTGGTCGCGCCGCGAATGCCGTCGGTACCGAAATATTTGCGTGCCATGCCTTCGCGTCCGCTCCGTACCGTTCGATCGTGGCGGCGTGATAGCGCCGGATCGGGCGACATGCGAGGGCGCGATGCGGCGGGGCGACTGGGAGCGTCGGCGTTCTGCGCGGCGGCAGGAAGAAGTTGTTCGCGCAGAGGCGCTGAGGCGCAGAGAGAGTTTGCGGCAGCGGCTTCGTCCAACGGGAGAATGGAATGCCAGGATGGACTCATTCCCCTTGGCGCCTTCGCGCCTTCGCGTGAACAATCCGGATTCACGCGAAGGCGCGAGGGGAGAGAATCTCTGCGCCTCTGCGCCTCTGCGCGAACAATTCCTCTTCTTGCTCGCCGACGCGAACCGACACTCATGGAAACAAGCGCGCCCGACCCCATATCCCGCGCAACCGATCAGGGAGACGCGCGATGAAATACCGTATGCTGGGCGATGGGCTGAAGGTTTCCGCGATCGGCATCGGCTGCATGCCGATGATCCGCGACGGCAATATCAGCTACGGCGCGGCCGACGACGACGAGTCGATCCGCACGATCCACGAAGCGATCGACCTCGGCGTGACCTTCTTCGACACCGCCGAAATGTATGGCCCGTTCAGCAACGAGGAACTGGTCGGCGCGGCGATCAAGGGCAGGCGCGACGGGCTGGTGATCGCGACCAAGTTCGCGATGCGCTGGAACGATAACGAGATGACCGGGCTCGACGGCAGCCCGGCCAATGCCCGGCGCGCGGTCGAGGGCTCGCTCAAGCGGCTCGGTATCGACACGATCGACCTGTTGTACCAGCACCGCGTCGACCCCCAGGTGCCGATCGAGGACACCGTCGGCGGGATGGCCGAGCTGGTGAAGGAGGGCAAGATCCGCCATATCGGCCTCTCGGAGGCTGGTCCCGAAACGCTGCGCCGCGCCGCGAAGGTCCACCCGATCGCCGCATTGCAGACCGAATATTCGATCTGGGAGCGCGACGTCGAGGACGAGATCCTGCCGGTCTGCCGCGAACTCGGCATCGGCTTCGTGCCGTACAGCCCGCTCGGCCGCGGCTTTCTCGCCGGCGGCATTTCCAGCCTCGACGATCTCCCGGCCGACGACTGGCGGCGCAACGACCCGCGCTATTCGGCCGAGAACCTGCCGCACAACCTCGCGATCGTCGCGACGGTTGCGAAGGTCGCCGCGCGGCACGGCGTCTCGAACGCGCAGGTCGCACTGGCATGGCTGCTGGCGCAGGGCGACGACGTGGTGCCGATCCCCGGCGTCAAGCGCCGCGCGACGATGGCCGACAGCGCCGGCGCCCCCGATGTCGCGCTGACCGCACAGGACCTCGCCGAGATCGATGCCGCGGCACCGCGCGGCGGCACCGCCGGCCCGCGCTACGCCGAGCGCGGCATGCGGATGGTCAAGCTATAGGCTGAACCACCGCCACACGCCCGCCGCCATGCCGGCGAGCGGGATATGTGCCCAGGTCGCGGCGAGCCAGATCACCACCCCGCCGGCAATGTCGTGCGGGCGAAAGTCGCCGAAGCGCGCGCGGCCGGCGGCGATCGCGGCGAACGGCCAGTAGCTCGTCTTGGCTTCCCAGTCGCGCCAGCGTTCGGGCTGGAGCGCTTCCTTCTTGGCGTCCTGCAGCCGCGCGCCGACCAGCGCGAGGACGATCACCGCGCCGGCGACGACGATGTTGGCGGCGACCGGGAACACCGCGATGTGGCACAGGCCCCACAGCGCCATGCTCCACATCATCGGGTGGCGCGTGATGGCGAACACGCCCTTGGCAGTCGCCGGCACCGCGCCGGCTGGGCCGGGCAGCGCCGGATTGCCGATCAGCGAGCCCATCAGCAGCACGCTCGCGACGAGCATGACCAGCGTGACCAGCGCCCACAGCCCGTCGCCGACCGGCCAGAGCGGCGCGGACATCGGTGCGGCGCGATAGGCCAGCGCGAGCCAGCCGAGCGTCACCGCGGCGACGAGCGAATAGACGACCATGAAACCGCCCTCGCCGAGCCGCGCGACGATCGGCTTGCGCAAGGGATGCGACAGCAGGAAATGCGTGCCGACGAACGCCGCCGCTGCGGCGAGTATTTGCCCGGTTCCGTCCATCGCGTCTTCTCCCGTCGCGTCGGTTTCAGTTTACGCCGTGCATCCACTTCTTGATCAGCGGCGACAGCAACAACAACAGAAGGCCGATGCCGACGGTTATAAGACCATAGTGCTGATAGATAGTCGTATAGGTGTCGAGACTGACCTTGGGGTTGGTCACCTGCCCGCCGACGGTTTCGACACTCGCAGATTGGGCAAGTAGCCCGGCGAGCGATTGCGCCACCGAAATCGACAGGAACCAGACCCCCATCATCAGCCCGACGATCCGCGCCAGCGACAGCTTGGTGATCATCGACAATCCGACCGGCGAGATACACAGCTCCGCAAGACTATGGATAAGATAAAGTCCGGCGATCCACCACAGTCCAACCTTGAAATCAGGACCGGCGAAGGTCGATCCCCAGACGAGGAACAGGAAGCCGCCGCCGACGCCCATCAATGCGATGGCGAACTTGACCGGGATGGAAGGCTCCAACTTGCGCTTCGCAAGCCACGCCCAAAGCAGACTCAACACCGGCGCGAACAGCACCACAGAGATCGGGTTGAAATTCTGCGTTTGCGGCGCCGACAGCGACCAGTTCCCGATGACGTGGAGATTGGTATTGCGGTCGGCGAACAGCGTCAGCGACGACCCGGCTTGCTCGAACAATGTCCAGAACACGACGTTGAATGTGATTAGCACCATCGCCACCACCATCATCTGGAATTCGCGCCGATCGCCCGCGACCCAGGTCCAGATCAGAATGCCGGGCACCGATAGGAAGAAGGTGATGTAGAGCATCTTGTTGAGCAACGGCAACGCCATCAGCGCGGCGCCAAAGGTGCCGCCCGCTTCGATGCGCGGCGTCGCCAGCACGTTCTGGAACAGCAGGTAGAACAGCGGTACGGCGACCACGGCACAGATGTAAATCAGCATCGTGCGATCCGGGCCGATGCGCACAGGAGGTTCGCCATAGCTGTCGAGTCGTCCGCCATTGAACTGGATCAGCGTCCAGGAAATCAGCATCCCGACACCGGCACAGGCGAGGCCCGCAGGCCAGCCGATCCAGTCGGCGAGGAATGGGCAGGCGAGTTGTCCGAGGATAGAACCGAGGTTGATGCCCATATAGAAGATCGTGAAACCGGCATCGCGTCGGCCGTCATTCCGCGCGTAGAGTTCGCCGACCATGGTTGAGATATTGGGCTTGAAGAAGCCATTGCCGACGGAGATCAACGACAGCGCGAGCAACAGGATCGCGACGTTGAAAGGGTTCTTTTCGCTCTTCGATTCGAGACCGCCCTTGGGGATCGTGCGCGAAACCGAGCCGTCGGCGTTGAGCAGGGCGATGGTGCCGTCCTCGTTGCCCTTGACCTCATAGCGACTGGTACCGTCAACCAGCATGCGCTTCTCGTTCTTGGCGCTGGTCGGCCCGTCGCGAAAATTATCGACCTGCACCTCGTAGCGATGGCCGTCGATCACAGCATAGGGCTTGGAAGGCGTTCCGCCGAACGCAAGCGTGAAATAGCCGATCGCCATCACGATCGCGCCGAACTTCACCGAGCGCTTCGAGCCGAGATATTGGTCGGCGAGATAACCGCCAATCAGCGGCGTCAGATATACCAGCGCGGTATAACCGCCATAGAGCCCCGCCGCCTCTCCATCGCTGAAAATGAAATGCTTGGTGAGGTAGAGCATGAGCAGCGCGCGCATGCCGTAATAGCCAAACCGTTCCCACATTTCAGTGGTGAACAATCGCGCAAGCTGGCGTGGATGGCCGAACCAGGTATCGCCGGTGGCCGGATTGACATGGGTGATGTCCGGCTCTCGCGGGCTGTCCGCGGTCGGGGTGTCCACCATTTTTCGATTGCTCCCAGCATATTTGGTGCGCCGTCAGATGCGGCGCTGATGGCGGCGGAGACTAGCGGCATTAACCCGGGTGTAAATATGCGGCGCGGTCGCTAGATGACGGCGCATGTTCAACGACACTTCCTCACCGCTCACGCTGCTCGCCACGCGCCGCTCGGGCAAGCCGCGCGATCTGATCGCGCCCGGCCCCGATGCGGGGCAGCTCACAGCCATGATCGAGATCGCCGCGCGCACACCCGACCATGGCAAGCTCGCGCCGTGGCGCTTCGTGATCGTGCCCGATGACCAGCGCGACCGGCTCGCCGAGGTCATCACCACCGCCTATCTGGCCGAGCGCCCCGAAGCGGGCCGACTCGAACGCGAATCGTTCGAGCAGTTCGCGCACCAGGCGCCGGCGCTGATCGTGATGCTGTCATCGCCCCGGCCCGAAAGCCATATCCCCTTGTGGGAGCAGGAGCTTTCGGCGGGTGCCGCGTGCATGAACCTGCTCCACGCCGCGCATGCGATGGGCTTTGCCGCCGGCTGGCTGACCGGCTGGGCGAGCTATAGCGATGCGGTGCGCGACGCATTCGGCGCGGCGCCCGAGCGGATCGTCGGTTTCGTGTTCATCGGCACGCCGGCCAAGCAATTAGAAGAGCGTCCGCGCCCCGATTTGGGTAAGATAATTTCGGTCTGGAACGGTTGAAAGACTGGACTCCACCGTCAATTGCTGTATTAGAGCAGCATGACAGCACTTAGCAACGACGACAGCCCGGTCTACATCAAGCTTCGCGGGACGATCTCCGCCGCGATCCTGCGCGGTGATTATCGCGCGGGCGACCAGCTCCCTTCGGTGCGCGCGCTCGCCGCCGAACATGGCGCCAATCCGCTGACCGTGGCCAAGGCCTATCAGAGCTTCCAGGACGATGGGTATGTCGAGGTGCGGCGCGGCGTCGGCATGTTCGTGCTGCCCGGCGCGGCCGACAAGCTGCGCGTCGCCGAGCGCGACTATTTCGTCAACAACACCTGGCCGCGCGTCGCCGAGCATATCAACCTGCTCGGGCTGAACGCGGCGGACTTGCTGGAGCGCGATCTGGCGTAAGCAGTACGCGTCGTTTCGAAGTCCGAGAAGAATAAAGACATTTTGTTCACGCGGAGGCGCGGAGATGTTGCCTTCGCGGTGAGCGATCGCGCGAAAGCGCGCCTCGGCACTACCTTGCCACGGGTGGAGCATTTTTGCTGACACGAGACCGACGCCGCCAACGCAATCTCCGCGCCTCCGCGCCTCCGCGTGAACAGATCCTCTTCTTCTTGCCCCTCAGGCCGCGAACGCCTCCGCCGGCACCGAATACAGCACCGCGGCCGATGCCGTCGCCGCAGCCTTGAGCCCTAGCGCTTCCGGCACGATCTGGTCGATATAGAAGGCCACCGCCGCGCGCTTCATCGCGGCGAAGGAATCGTCGCCGGTCGCCGCACGGCCCTGGCGTTCCATCAGCCAGCCGCAGGTCGCGACCGACAGCATGGTCAGGAAGGGATAGCTCGCCGCCAACTTGTCATCGGCGTCGGCCGTGGAGAGCGTATGGCCGATCGCGTCGCAGGTGTCGATCAGCTCGCGCAGATAGGCGTCCTGCACCTCGGCGCGCATGTCGGCGATCAGCGCGGCGAAGGCCCCGCCATTGTCGAGTCCGAGCTTGCGCCCGACGAGATCGGCGGCCTGGATGCCGTTGGTGCCCTCATAGATCGGCGTGATGCGCGCATCGCGGTAGAACTGCGCCGCGCCGGTCTCCTCGATATAACCCATGCCGCCATGGACCTGGACGCCGATGCTGGCGATCTCGCAGCCGATATCGGTGCCGTGCGCCTTGGCCAGCGGCGTGACCAGTTCGAGCCGGGCATTGGCCGCGGCATCGCCGAGCCCGGCGCGATCGACCATGCCGGCAGCATAATAGACCAAAGCGCGCGCCGCCTGGGTCTGCGCCTTCATGCGCAGCAGCATGCGGCGGACGTCGGGATGCTCGATGATCGCAACGGGCGTGCGATCGGGCGAGCCGGCGCGCGCCGACTGGATCCGCTCGCGGGCATAGGCCACCGCCTTTTGCGTCGCGGCCTCGGCGACCTGCACGCCCTGCAGCCCGACATTGAGCCGGGCATTGTTCATCATCGTGAACATCGCGCGCATGCCGCCATTGATCGGGCCGATCAGCTCGCCGATGCAGTCGTCATTGTCGCCGAAGCTCAACACGCAGGTCGGCGAGGCGTGGAGCCCCATCTTGTGCTCGATCGATACGACGCGGACATCGTTGAACGCGCCCGGCGCGCCATCGGCGTCGAGGCGGTATTTCGGCACGAGGAACAGCGAGATGCCGCGCGTGCCCGCCGGCGCGTCCGGGGTGCGCGCGAGCACGAGATGTACGATGTTGGGCGCCATGTCATGGTCGCCGAACGAGATGAAGATCTTGGTGCCCTTCACCTTCCACGTGCCGTCGCCGACCGGCGTGGCCTGGCTGCGCAGCGCGCCGACGTCGGAGCCGGCCTGCGATTCGGTGAGGTTCATCGTGCCCGTCCATGCGCCCGTCGCGAGATGCGGCAGATACAGCGCCTGCTGTTCGGGCGTGCCGTGATGGATCAGCGATTCGATCGCGCCGACGGTCAGCGTCGGGGCGAGCGCGAAGCCCATGTTCGCCGCGCCGAGCGTGTCGAGCACCGCGGTCTGCAGCGCGAAGGGCAGCCCCTGCCCACCAAATGCCTCCGGCACGCCGATCGTGCCCCAGCCGCCCTCGACATAGTCGTGATAGGCCTTGATGAAGCTGGCGGGCATCTTCACCCCTTCCGGCGTCCATTTCGGGCCGGCGGTGTCGCCCTCGCGCAGCAGCGGCGCCCATTCGCCCGCCGCCAGCGCCCCGGCGCCCTCGAGCACGGCATCGACCACGTCGGACGAGGCGGCGGCAAAACGCTCGGTCCCGGCGAGACCGGCGATGTCGACGACATGGTCGAGCACGAAACGCTGATCGGCGGTGGCGGGGGTGAACACGGTCGAATTCCTTATCGCAAACGGCGCGGGCCGCTATAGCCGCGCGCCATGTCCGATCCAAACCCGTCTGTCACGACCCGCATGCTGCCCTTTGGTGACGAGACCATCGCCGAGGCCGCGCGGCTGATCGCGGATGGGCAGCCGGTCGCGATCCCGACCGAGACGGTCTACGGCCTTGCCGCCGATGCGACCGACGCCGCAGCGGTGGCGCGGATCTATGCCGCCAAGGGCCGGCCGAGCTTCAACCCGCTGATCGTGCATGTGCCCGATCTCGCCGCGGCGGAGCAGCTGGCGGTGTTCGACCAGCGCGCGCTGTTGCTCGCGCGCGCCTTCTGGCCGGGACCGCTGACGCTGGTGCTGCCACGCCGCCCGCGCGCGCCGATCGCCGCGCTGGTCACCGCCGGGCTCGACACGATCGCGATCCGCGTGCCGGCGCACCGCGCGATGCGCACGCTGCTCGCCGCGACGGGCAAGCCGCTCGCCGCGCCTTCCGCCAATGCCAGCGGGTCGATCAGCCCAACGCGCGCGCAGCATGTGCTCGACAGTCTCGGTGGGCGCGTCGCGCTGATCGTCGACGACGGCGCGACCGAGCGCGGGCTCGAATCGACCATCGTGCGCGAGGTGTTCGGCATGACGCGGATTCTGCGCGAGGGGCCGGTCACCAGTGCCATGCTGCGCCGCGCGCTGGGCGGCGACGAAGCGCCGGTCGAGCGCTTCGACACGCATATCGACCAGCCCGACACGATCGAGGCGCCCGGGCAGATGAGCAGCCATTATGCACCGCGCAAGCCGCTGCGCATCGACGCGCCGCGCGGCGGCGAGGACGAATGGATGATCGGCTTCGGCGCGATAGCTGGCGACGACACCCTGTCCGCCAGCGGCGATCTCGAAGAAGCCGCCACGCGGCTGTTCGACGCGCTGCACCGCGCCGACGCCTCGCCCAGGGCGAGGATCGCCGTCGCGCCAGTGCCCGATGACGGCATCGGCGCGGCGATCAACGACCGGCTACGCCGCGCGGCGCATCCCGGGCCCGAGGAGGCCGCCTGAGCGCGCGGTCTTTACGTTGCCGTAACGAGGTGTAGGCTTCCGCCACGACTCGCCAACAGGCGAGCGCAGGGGAAGGATGCATCATGACCAATACGCAACGCGGTCTTGCCGAATTCATCGGCACCTTCTGGCTCGTCTTTGGCGGGTGCGGCAGCGCGGTCCTGGCGGCGGGCGTGCCGCTGGTCGGGATCGGCTATGTCGGCGTGTCGCTCGCCTTCGGGCTGACGGTGCTGACCATGGCCTATACCATCGGGCATATCTCGGGCTGCCATCTCAACCCGGCGGTGACCGTCGGGCTCTGGGCCGGCGGGCGTTTTCCGGCGAAGGACATGCCGCTCTATATCGTCTCGCAGGTGCTCGGCGCGTGCCTCGCGGCGGCGCTGCTCTACGTCATTCTCGGCGGCAGCCCGGACTATGCGGCCGCGACCAGCACGCTCGCCGCGAACGGCTTCGGCGAACATTCGCCCGGCCATTTCTCGATGATGTCGGGACTGATCGTCGAGATCGTGCTCACCTTCTTCTTCCTGCTTGTGATCATGGGCGCGACCGACACGCGCGCGCCCGCCGGTTTCGCGCCGATCGCCATCGGCCTCGCACTGACGCTGATCCACCTGATCAGCATTCCGGTGACCAACACCTCGGTCAACCCGGCGCGCAGCACCGGCCCGGCGCTGATCGTCGGCGGCTGGGCGCTCTCGCAGCTGTGGCTGTTCTGGGTCGCGCCGCTGATCGGCGGCGCGCTGGGCGGGTTCGTCTACAAGGCGCTCGGCGCCGACGCGACGGTCAGGCCGCCGGTCGAGGGCGCCGCGCTCTGACCATATCCCCCTCCCCTTCGCGGGGGCCACCAGATTCACAATGGGGCGGGGATAGTCCCCTCTCCCCTTGTGGGAGAGGGAGGGGCCCGCTGCCGAAGGCAGTGGGAGGGTGAGGGGGACTGACGCGGACGTCGCGCTCGTGACTCCCCCTCATCCGACGCTTCGCGCCACCTTCTCCCACAAGGGGAGAAGGGTTTAGGCGCCATCTCGCGTGTTGCGTGAATGCGGTAGCTTTCGAGGGGGAGGTCGATCGGCTCAGGCCGCCGTCGCCGCCGCCTTGGAACGTGCGGCGAAGCTCTTGCGCAGCTTGGCGAGCTTGGGCGGGATCACCGCCATGCAATAGGGATTGCGCTGGCCTTCGCCTTCCCAATATTCCTGGTGATAGTCCTCGGCCGGCCACCAGTGCGACAGCTGCTCGATCGTCGTGACGATCGGCGCGGGCCAGTCGGCGGCGGCGCGCGCGATCGCCGCCTGCGCTTCCTCGCGCTGGTCGGCGCTGTGCGGGAAGATCGCCGAGCGATATTGCGTGCCGACATCGTTGCCCTGGCGGTTGAGCGTCGTCGGGTCGTGCGTCGCGAAGAACATCGCCAACAGGTCGGCATAGCTCAGCTGTTCATTGTCGAAGGTGATGCGGATCGCCTCGGCATGGCCGGTGTCGCCGCTGCACACCTGCTTGTAGGTCGGATGGTCGGCGGTGCCGCCGATATAACCGCTCTCGACCTTTTCGACGCCGATCACGTCGTTGAACACCGCCTCGGTGCACCAGAAACATCCGCCCGCCAGCGTGGCGACTTCGCTTGCCATGATAAGCTCCTTGTAAGTCTCCCCAAGATAGGAACGCGGTGGCGCGACGCAATCCGCGTTGCTAGGCGAGATGCCTTCGCGGGAGACAATCATGCGTGACGTAACGGCGCTGGTGACGGGCGGCGCGGGCTATATCGGTAGCCACGCGGTATTGGCGCTGCTCGATGCGGGCTACCGCGTCGTCGTGGTCGACAATCTCACCACCGGTTTCGCCTGGGCGGTCGACCCGCGCGCGACGCTGGTGCAGGGCAATATCGAGGACGACGACCTCGTCCGCGCGACGATGCGCGACCACGCCGTCACCGCGGTGATGCATTTCGCCGGGTCGATCATCGTGCCCGAATCGGTCACCGATCCGCTCAAATATTATCGCAACAACACCGTCGCCAGCCGCGCGCTGCTCGAAAGCGCGGTGGTCAGCGGCGTGAAGCACTTCATCTTCTCCTCGACCGCGGCGACCTATGGCATGCCCGAGAAGATCCCGGTCGCGGAGGGCGATCCGACGATCCCGATCAACCCGTACGGCACGTCGAAGCTGATGACCGAGGCGATGCTGCGTGACGTCGCAGTGGCGCATCCGATCAACTATTGCGCGCTGCGTTATTTCAACGTCGCCGGCGCCGACCCGCAGCAGCGCACCGGCCAGTCGACCGCCGGCGCGACGCACCTGATCAAGATCGCGGTCGAGGCGGCGACCGGCAAGCGCGACCATGTCTCGGTGTTCGGCACCGATTACGACACGCCCGACGGCACCGGCGTGCGCGACTATATCCATGTCAGCGATCTCGCCGCCGCGCATGTCGCGGCGCTCGACCTGCTGATCGCGCGCCCGAGCGAGAGCCACACGCTCAACGCCGGCTATGGCCGCGGCTTCTCGGTGCTCGAGGTGCTCGACGCGGTCGACCGGGTGACCAACATGAAGCTGGTGCGTCAGATCGGCCCGCGCCGACTGGGCGATTCGGGCGCGCTGGTTGCCGACAATCGCGCGATCCTCGCGACGCTCGACTGGACGCCGCAACGCGCCGATCTCGACACCATCGTCGGCGACGCGCTGGCATGGGAACGAGTGCTGGGCGAGCGGCAGGGCTGAGGAGTCACCGTGTTCCTGCGAAAGCAGGAACCCAGAGCCACAATCGTCACGCCTGAAACCCTGGGCTCCTGCGTGCGCAGGAGCACTTGGCTCAAATCGACTTGCTGATCCCGAAGAAGAAGCCGCGCCGCGCCCCGAATTGCGGTGCACCGACCCCGACCCCGGCGCCGTCGCGGATCTCGTAAACATGGTCGAACAGGTTGGTGATGTCGGCGCGGATCTCGATGCCGGGGCCGGCGAATTTGTGGCTCGCGGTCAGGTTGAAGGTCGCATAGCCGGGCAGCTTGCCGCCATTGGGGATCGGGTCGGTACCGCCCGGCGGGATCGGGCCGGCGGTGCGCAGCCCCGAGCCATAGATCATGCTCGCGCCGATCTCGGTGCCGCCGCCGAGCTTGTACGAAGCGCCCGCCGAGCCGGTCCAGGTCTGGTCATGGTCGAGATAGATATAGTGATTGGCGATGTACGCCAGTTCGGCGGGGTCGAAGTTGAACTGCGACGAGACGATATATTCGCCCTTTGCCCGCGCATAAGCGATGTTGCCGTAGAGCGAGAGGCCGTGCGCGGTATAGCCGATGTTGAACTCGACGCCGTGGACATTGCCATGGTCGTAGTTGAACGGCGTGAGGATGATCGGTGCGCCGAACTGGCCCTCGTCGACCAGCCGATGCGAGTGGCGGTGATAGCCGTCGATGCCGAGCGTCACCGTGCTGCTCAGCTTCCACTCGAGCCCGACGTCGAAATAGTCCTGCGTCTCGGCATAGGGTGCGTCGTCGAGCAGGATCGCGCCCGGCGACAACGCGCTGGTACCCTTGAACTTCAGCACGCTGGTCAGCGCGATATTGGCGAAGGGCGGCGGCGAGAAATAGCGCGCATAGCCGGCATGCAACGTCACCCCGCCGCCCGGCATCAGCACCGCGTTGAGCCGCGGGCTGAAGGCGGATTCGCGGCGAAAGCCCTTATAATGGTCGAAGCGGCCGCCGAAATTGATCGTCAGCAGGTCGAACGGCTTCCATTCGTCCTGCAGATAGACGCTGTAGGTCATCTCGGTCGCGCTGTTGTTCTCGGCGATGGCAAAGGGCTGGCCGGTCTGCGCGCCGTTGACGTCGGTCGGGAAGACCTGGGTGCTCGTCCGGCTCATGCCGTGATCGCGCGTTACGACCACCCCGGCGCGGATGGTGTGCGCGTCGCTCGCGCGGTACACCCCCTCGACCTGCACCCCGGTGGTGAAATCCTTCTTGTCGGCGGTCTGCGCACTGCCGTTGAACAGCAGTTCGCCGAGCGTGTCCGGGGTGTAGCGCAGGCTCGAATAACGCGCGAACAGCGACGCCTGCAGCGTCAGCGGGCCGGCATCGTGGAGCAGGCTGGCGATCGCGAAAGCGGTGCGCTCGTGCTGTCGCTGGTCGAGATTGTCGCTGAGAAAATCTTTGACCCCGCCGACGTCGTAGGTCCCGTCGGGATGCAGCCCGCGCGGATTGGGAATCTGGAAGCTCTGGTCGGCATAACCGCCGACCAGCGAGAGGCGGTTGCTCTCGTTCAGCGTGTGGTCGACATAGACGAACGCCTGATATTGGTCGGTCTTGTCGTGCAGCGCGGTGCGCCCGGCATCGACCGCCTCGATCCCCAGCGCATTGTGACGATAGCTGCCGGTGACGAAGTAATTGGTGTTGCCGTTGCTCGTCGTGCCGCCATATTCGACGCTCGGCTCGATCGTGTCGCGGCTGCCGCCATAGAGCGAGATCTCGCCGCCATTCTTGAACCCGGTCTTGGTGGTGATGTCGATCACGCCGGCGGTGCGCAGGCCATATTGCGCCGGCAGCGCGCCGGTGCGCAGGTCGAAGCGCTCGACGAGGCGCGGGCTGAGCGTCTGGCCGAACACCGCGATGCCCTCGGGCAGGATCGTGCCGTTGATGCGATATTGCAGATTGCCATGGTCGTTGCGGACATGCAGCTGGCCGCCGCCGTCCTGCGACACGCCGGGCAACTGGAGCAGGATCTGGTTGAGCTGCTGGTTGTCGCCGCCGGGCAGCGCGGCGATCGTCGCGTCGGTGATCGAATAGGTCGTCGCGCCGAGCCCGGGCTGGATCGACGCACGCGCCGCGTCGAGGCGCTGCGCGGTGACGACGACGTCCTGCGGCACCGTCGCCTCGTCCGCGGCGGCTTTCTGGCCGGCATCGTCGGCGGCTGGCGCGGCCGGGGTGGTGCCGGCCTGGGCGGCGAGCGGCGCAAAGAGCAACACGGCAGCGGTCGACAACAAAGTGGTTCGCAACATCGGGAGAGACAACCTTTCGGGTTCGTTGTGCGCCGCAATATATGTGATGTGATAAAGTATCAAGACCGTTTCGTCGTCTCCCGGAAACGATTCGGCTGTGTTAGGTCGTTGGCGTGTCGAAGCTTGCGGAGAGATGAATGGCCCGGTTGCGCTCGTTATTGTTCGTACCCGGGGATCGTCCCGAGCGCATGGAAAAGGCGCCGTCGCTCGGCGCCGATGCGCTGATCCTCGATCTCGAGGACGCGGTGACACCCGCTGCCAAACCGACCGCGCGCGCGGCGATCGCTGCCTTTCTCGCGGCGGAGCGCCGCATGACGCTGTTCGTGCGCGTCAATCCGCTCGATAGCGGACTGATCGATGACGATCTCGCCGCGATCCTGCCGTACCGCCCCGACGGCATCATGCTGCCCAAGGCGGAAGGCGCCGACAGCCTGCGCGCGCTCGACGCGCGGCTCAGCGGCGACATCATGATCCTGCCGATCGCCTCGGAAACGGCGGCGGCGATCTTCACCATGGGCAGCTATGGCGGCGTCACGCCGCGGCTCGCGGGGCTGACCTGGGGCGCCGAGGACTTGCCCGCCGCGATCGGCGCGGCGACGTCGCGCGAGGCCGATGGCAGCTACACCGCGCCCTATCAGCTGGCGCGCTCGCTCGCCTTGTTCGGCGCGCATGCCGCCGGCGTGCCGGCGATCGAGACGGTCTATCCCGATTTCCGCGATCTCGACGGCCTTGCCGGCTATGCCGCGCGCGGGCGGCGCGACGGCTTTACCGGCATGATGGCGATCCATCCGGCGCAGATCGCGGTGATCAACGCCGCCTTCACGCCGGGCGAAGCCGAGATCGCCCATGCCCGCGCGATCGTCGCTTTGTTCGCCGCCAACCCCGGCGCCGGCGCGCTGAGCCTCGACGGCAAGATGGTCGACGCCCCGCACCTCAAATCGGCGCAACGGCTCCTCGCTTCGCTCGCGTAAAGACGCCTCTTTCCGTCACCCCGGACTTGTTCCGGGGTCCACCGTGCGGCGCGTGAAGCAGATTATTGGTTCGCGCAGAGGCGCAGAGATCACGTCACGCTACTCGTTGCGCGGCGCCCTCATCGGTTCACGCGAAGGCGCGAAGGCGCAAATAGAGCGGCACCTTCAACACCGCCGTGGCGTCCTTGCGAGGCGACCAGCCAAGGCAATCTCAGCGCCTCTGCGCCTCCGCGCGAACCACTCTTCTACTTCAGCGCCGCAGCAGCAGCCCGCTTGAGCCGCGCCCAGGCGCCGATCGCCCACCATGCCACTGCCCACAGCGTCCCGAACGCCCAGCCGGCGAGCACGTCGCTCGGCCAGTGCACGCCGAGATAGACGCGGCTCGCGCCGATCAGCGTGACGATCAGCGCGGCGGCAGCGAACAGATAGCTCCGCGCGGCACGCCCCTCGACCAACTGGCTGAGCAATGTCGCCATCGTCAGATAGACGATCGCACTGTTGGCGGCATGGCCGCTGGGGAAACTCTCCGACACGACGGTGACGAGATGGTCGGTCACCATCGGCCGCGCACGCCCGACCAGCCCCTTGACGATCGACACCGCGATCGAACCGCTGATCGTGCCACCCAGCACCAGCGACAAGGTCAGCCAGTGCCGCCCGAGGGCGAGGAAACCCGCGACCAGCAACACCATCAGCACCAGCACGGTGACCCCGCCGATCGCGGTGATGTCGACCATCGCCGCGCGAAACCAGTCCGGCCCGATCGGCACGCCATGCGCGCTACCGCCGCGCGCCCAGAGCAGGATCGCCCGATCGAAAGAGAATTGCGCACCATCCTCGATCGCATCGCCGAGCACCGCGACGATCAGCACCGCGAGCGCCACCGCGGCAGCGGCACCGTAGAGCCACGGCGTATGGCGGAAGACCTGTTCGATCGACGGTTCGCTGTTGTCGGGCGTCATGCGCGTGCGCATCTCCAGATATCGACAATCTCCGGCGCTTCGGCATCCATGAACATATAGGCACGCCCCAGAAGTGCCTGCTTGCCAAAATCGTCGAACTTGTTCTGACCGAGCGGGGTGATGAGCACTTCGTCGGGCGTGAGCCCGTCCAGATGACGTCGTTCAATTTCCGCCCAATGCGCTTGCGCAACATCTTTGAGAACCACGTTCACCGCCGGGTGATTGTATCGGACGAGAATATTGCCATCATCCATCGACGCCGGATTCATGTCCGGATGATATCCGAAAATATCGGCTAACACTTTCAATGCATGAACTTTTGCATCCACGTCGGGAAGCCCGGTCTCCAGGATCACGCAGGTGCCGTTGCGAAACACTGCAAAATCGCTTTTCCCGTTCGTGTAATAGGCGACCCGTTCCACGATCCGGTGGCGCGGTTGCGGGAAAGACGGCTTCCACGTCGGCACGGGGGGAAAGGTCTCTTTGGGCAACGCCTCGGCATCCGCGTTGCCCGCACCGACCATAGCCAGCAGGCCTGCCAGAAAGGATCGTCTCATCACGCCACCAACCTCCATCCGACACGGGCTTGGCATGGCGTGATGATGTTATCCAGCGCTCGCGTGCGACGGCATACCGCAAGCCGGCAAGGTTACGCCACCGCCGAAACGGCCGATTGGTGAGCCCGCCGGGATTCGAACCCGGGACCTACAGATTAAAAGTCCGTTGCTCTACCAACTGAGCTACGGGCTCGACCAAGCGTCGCGCGTTACGGTCCGGGGGCGCGGCGGTCAACCGCATGTGCGAGTTGGCGCACGCTTCGATGCGTCACCGGGTCGCGCCAGCCCGGCACGATGGCGGCGAGCGGCGCGAGGACGAAGGCGCGCTCGCGGAACAGCCGGTGCGGAATGACCAGGTCGGTATCGCCCCAGCAGCCGCCCGACCACAGGATGATGTCGAGGTCGATCACTCGCGCGCCCCAGCGCTGGCCGCGCCGACGGCCGAAGTTCCGCTCGATTCGCTTGAGCCGCGCGAGCAGCGCCGGCGGTGCCTCGTCGCTCACGATCAACGCGGCGGCGTTGGCGAAGCGCCGGATCGACGGGCCGAGCGGCGCGCTGGCAATGATCGGCGACACCGCGATCACCCCGCCCAGCGCATCGATCGCCGCCGCCACTTCGCGCGCCGGGGCGCCGTGGCGCCCGCGCCGGTTCGACCCCAGGCCGATAACATAGCTTGTCCACGCCATGCCGGCACGCCTAACGCGGCACGATGAACTTTGCGACCTCCCCGCTCCCCGCCACCGAACCCCCGCGCGATTGCCCGCGCTGCCCGCGCCTCGTCGCGCTGCGCGAGGCGCTCAGGATCGAATATCCGACCTGGTGGAACGCCCCGGTCAATGCGTTCGGCGATCCCGAGGCGTGGCTCGGCATCATCGGCCTCGCGCCGGGCAAACACGGCGCCAACCGCACCGGCCGCCCCTTTACCGGCGACGCCTCGGGCCCGCTGCTGTTCGACACGCTCAGCCGGTTCGGGCTGGCCAGCGGGACCTATGAGGCCAAACCCGACGACACGCTGCAACTGCACGGGACGATCATCATCAACGCGGTCAAATGCCTGCCGCCCGAGAACAAGCCGACGCCCGAGGAAACGCGCACCTGCCGCCCGTTCCTCGAAGGCCAGGCCGCCGCGCTGCCCAACGCGCGCGTGTTCGTCGCGCTCGGCCAGATCGCGCACCAGTCGGCGGTCAAGATCCTCGGCGGGCGTCTGCCCAAAGCGCGCTTCGCGCATCTCGCCGAGCATCGCATGCCCGACGGCCGCATCCTGATCGATAGCTATCACTGCTCGCGCTACAACCAGAATACCGGGCGACTGACCCCCGACATGTTCGCCGCGGTGTTCGCGCGTGCACTGGAACTCAAGCCCTGACGCCGCCGTCGCGCGGCGCGACGAATCATGCTATGGCGCTGACAAGCAAAGGAGAGATCGCATGTTGCTGTCGCTTGTCCTGTCCGCCGCCGCTGCCGTCCCGGAAGCAGCGCCTCCCGCCAGGCCGATCTGCCCTGCCAGCCGGATCGAGCATGCCGATACCGAGCAATTGAAGCCGCGCCTGGTGCCGCTGGGCGCGATGCCGCCGGCACGACATCTCTTTGCGGTGCTGCACCGCGAGGGTGGGTGCGAGAAGCCGATCGTGATCAGCGAACAGGTCGGCATGCACGGTCGCTGAGGCGTTCGCCGGGCGACCGGACAAGAAAAATGATTTGTTCACGCGGAGGCGCGGAGTTGTTGCGCTCGCGGCGACCGTATCGCGTCGCCGAAATCTCTACACCGGTAGCAAGGTAGTAGGAAGGCGCGCTGTGCGCGATGGCTAACCGCGAACGCAACTCTCCGCGCCTCCGCGCCTCCGCCCGAACAAAATCTTTCTTCTGCTTCAAGCAACGCCGCGCACGCCGCACGCCAGACAGCGACCAGCCTCGCCGGCTAGATATCCTCGACCAGCCGCCCATAAAGCTCCGGCCGGCGATCACGAAAGAAACCGAACGCTGCGCGGTGACGCGCGACACGGTCGAGGTCGAGCGTCGCGGTGATCACCCCTTCCTCCTCGCGGTCGAGCTCGGCAAGGATGTCGCCGCGCTCGTCGGTGATGAAGCTGGTGCCGTAGAAGGTCTGACCATGCTCGGTGCCGACGCGGTTGGCGGCGATCACCGGCACGACGTTCGACACGGCATGGCCGACCATCGCGCGGCGCCACAGCCGCGCGGTGTCGAGGCTGTCGTCATGCGGCTCGTTGCCGATCGCGGTCGGGTAGAACAGTATCTGCGCGCCCATCAGCATCATCGCGCGTGCGGTCTCGGGATACCATTGGTCCCAGCATACCCCCACGCCGAGCGTCGTCGCATCGGGGCCGGGCCACACCTTGAAGCCGGTATTGCCGGGCCGGAAATAGAATTTCTCCTCATAGCCCGGCCCGTCGGGAATATGGCTCTTGCGATAGACGCCCTGGACCGCGCCGTCCGGCCCGATCATCGCCAGCGAGTTGTAGTAATGCGGCCCATCGGCCTCGAAGAAGCTGGTCGGAATGGTCACGCCGAGCTCGGCCGCCAGCGCCTGCATCGCCAGCACCGCGCGGTGCTGGCCGACCGGCCGGGCATTGGCGAACAGCCCCTCATCCTCGACGCGGCAGAAATATTCGCCCTCGAACAGTTCGGGCGGCAGGATGACCTGCGCGCCGCGCGCCTTCGCCTCGCGGACGAGGCGGGTGACGTTGGCGATATTGGTCTCGATATCGGGACCAAAAGCGAGCTGGAGCGCGGCGACGGTGATGCGAGTCATGGCCGCGCCATAACCGATCGTCGGCGCAATGGGCAGTCTTGCGATCAGCCGTTACCCGCAAAAACGCCGTACCGCGCGCGCCATGCCGCCACGTCGCTCCGCAGGTGGGGCGGCGCGGCTTCCCCCGAAATGACGAGGCTGGCGACGTCGCTGTCGGGGTGCATCAGCATCTTCTTCGACCCGTCGCTGAACCAGATGGGCACCAGCTGATCGCACAGCCGGTCGAGGATGATGGCGGCCATGCCCTTGTCGATCACCTGACCGGCAGAGACCGTGCGGACGTTGATCGACACGCCCTCGAAGCAGTTGCGCGGCTCACGCACGAAATTGAGCGAGACGAGCAGGCCCGACCGGTCCGGCCGGGCTTCATCGGGCAGGTCCGCCACCCGTCGCCAACCGCAGAACCATGAGCGACAGATGGCCGGGCGCACGTCATGGATGCCGCACCCATGCGCGCCGAGGTGCACGCAGGGCGTCTCCGCCGGCTTCTTGAAATCGGGCGTATCGACGGTGAGCACGGTGCAGCACGCGGTGCAATCGCCACAGTCCCGGTCGGCGAGGACCGGCCCGAGCAGCATCGTCTCAACATCGGCCGCGCTCTGCATCCGCAGTGGGTTGCCGCGCCCCCGGCACGAATACAAGCGCCCGGCGCGAATTGAACGGTGGGGACCCGCCAATCGTCCGCTATGGACCGGACCAGTGGGAGCAAGTGATATGAGTAATCCGTCAAGACCGTGGGATGCGGCGCTGGTCCGCAAATGGCTGGCGCGCCGGCTCGCCGCCGCGAAGCTCGATCAGGCGGCCGCGGACCGCGCCGGCTACACGGCGCAGGACGATTATGACAAGGCCGCCGCCGAGGAATGGGTGTGCCGTGCGCTGGAAGCCACCGAGTGTGCCGATGAGCAGGCAGCCTTCGCGGCGCGCCTCAAGCAACTGATCGGTCAGGATGACTATAAGGCGACGGGCATCAACGACGATGAGCGCTTCACCCGGCATGTTCGCACCCAGCTCAGGAAGCTGGCGAAGATGACCAAGGCGAATGAGGGGTTCGACAAGACGCTGCGTTATCAGTGAACGCCGCGCGCTACGCCGAACGCGGGCCATCATGCGGGGCGCAAGGGACGAATTTTTCGGGGTAGCTGCGACCCTGTAGCTGACCTACGTCTTCGCGACATGACCATGCCGATGAACGACGCGCAATGGGCGCTGACCGAGAAGGAGAAGCAGACGCTGCGGCTGATCGTGCGCGGCCACGACGCGAAATCGACCGCGCGCAGCCTCGGCCTGTCGGTTCACACGATCAACGAGCGGCTGCGCGATGCGCGGCGCAAGATGGCGGTATCGAGCAGCCGCGAGGCGGCGCGGCTGCTGCTCCAGGTCGAAGGCGGCGCGGTGGTGGCGCCGACCCCCGATTTGTTGGGGGACGAAGGAATCGGGGAGGACTCGGCGCGCGACCGGATGGATCAGGGAGCCGCGCCGATCGACGGCGTGGGGCGGGCCTTTCGTCAGCCCCGGATCATCATCGGAGTTCTCGTCATGACCCTCGCCCTCGCGCTCCTCGCGCTCACCGCCCTGCCGCAGGTGGCTTCCGCGCCGCCCTCGCCGCCGACCACCGCCGACGCCTCGACCGATGCCGCAGTGCTCGACGCCGCGCGCTCGTGGCTCGCGCTGGTGGACGAGGGACGTTGGGACGACAGTTACCGGATGACCGGTGCTACGTTCCGCAAGCTCAACACGGCGCAGGTCTGGGCAGCGGCCTCCGAGAAGGTCCGCGTACCGCTTGGCGCAATGGTGTCACGCACCCTCATCAGCCAGGAGAACCTCCCCGCCCCGCCCCACGGTTATGAGGTGGTCAAGTTCCGCACCCGCTTTGCCAACAAGGCTGAGGCGGTGGAGACGGTCACGCTCGATCGTGAGGATGACGGCTGGCGCGTGGTGGGCGTGACGATCGGGTGAGGCCGGCGGCGGCTGGCTGCCGATCGCTTGGCGGACGGTGACGGACGCCGCCGCCGGGGTTGCCGCCTGCGCCACTGCGGCGCGATGCGAGCAGGATGACGCAGGCGAGTGCGGAAGCGAAGTGTAACAATCTCACGGAACCGCCCCGCTCCAAATCGACTCAGGACCGGGCGTCCGCAATATTCCGCGATCGGCGCGCCGTCGCGCCAATTTCTGACCCGCTAACCAGCGCCGCGGCCACTGCGAAGAGTGATCCGAGCGCGAAGCCGATACGCGGCGCAATCGTCGCGGGAGCGCAGGCGAAGAGAAATCCTGTCAGTATCGCACCTGTCGTCTGGCCGATCAGCCTTGCGGTGCCCTGCATGCCGCCGGCCATGGCGCTCCGGTCGGCCGGCACGGTCAGGAACAGGGTGCGATTATTTGGTACCTGAAAGAGCCCGAAGCCGAGCCCGCTGAGCGCGGCGCCAAGGGCAAGCGGCGCGACGCTCCCCGCTGGCGGCAGCGCGGAGAGCAGTAACCCCGATCCCAGCACCAGCCCACCCGCGACGCATAAAGCCGGCGATCGGAACCGCTCCGCCAGCGGGTTTGCGACGGTGCTGGTCATTGCGACGGTCAAGGGCCAGCAGGTGAACACCAGCCCGGCAGCAAGCGGGCCATGGCCCAGTCCCAGCTGCAGATAAAACGGCAAGGCAAGCAATCCTGTCGACTGGGCCGTGAAGCAACAGACCGAAGCGATCACCGACACGCGAAAGGGGCGAAGCGCCAGCAAATCGACCGGCCAGAGCGGCGCTGCGCGCGACCGCTGCCGCCGGATCAGCGCCACTGCGACGCCAAAGGCTGCCCCGAAAAGCAGAAGCGCCGCAACCGGCTCGCGGATCGCCATGCCTGCCGCGACAAGGATCGTCGCTGCGACCGACGCGTGGAGCGCAATGCTGGGCGTGTCGATCGACCTTGGCTGCACCCTGGCCTCGGTTAGCGCCATCGCGGCGGCAAGCGCGACCGCGCTGATCGGCAGTTTGAACAGGAACAGCCACGGCCAAGGCGCGATCGAAAGCAGAAATGCCCCGGCGACCGGAGCCCCCGCCGAGCAAAGCGCGACCGTCAGCGCGTTCCACCCGATTGCCTTGCCCAGCCGCTCCGGCCCGAGCGCGAGCCGCAGCAGCGCGACGCCAAGCGCCATGATCGCCGCGCCGCCCAGGCCTTGCACGGCGCGCGCCGCCACCAGCATCGGCAAGCTGCTCGCGCTCGCGCAGACGACCGAAGCCGCACTGAACAGGCCAAGGCCGCCCGCAAACAGGCGGCGATAGCCGAATCGTTCTGCGATATGGGCGCAGGGGAGCAGGCCAACCACCAGCGCCGTCTGATAAGCGCTGACGATGAGGATCGCATCGGCGGGAGCGGTCTTGAGCGATGTCGCGATGGTTGGCAGTGCGACGTTGACGAGCCCCGCGTCGAGCACCACCAGCGCCATCGCTGACAGTACCGCGAACACGCTCGCCCGCTCGCGCATCGTAATCCCGCTCATCGCGCCGGCGCGAACCATTCGCCCTCGCGCTCGACAAAGCGGGTAACGCGCCGCTCGACCTGATCCTCATGCCGCAGGTCGCGCTCGGTGAATCGGAACACCAGCGCATCCTCGATCAGGCAGCGCGTGTCGTGGATGTCGCCGGGCAGATAGGCGCGCGCCGCACCGGGGCGCAGCACCACCGTCTCGCGCCGCACCAGTTGCTCGCCGCGCGCATTAGCGACCTTCACATAAGTCCCTACCTCCAGCGCGCCCGATTGGACCCCATAGACGACCCAGGCGCGACCATGATCGTGCGGGGGGCGGTAGAGGCCGTGCCGCTCGGCATGAGCAAGAAGCATGAAACTGTCCGGCTCGCGATGGAGGTCGCGCGTTGCCGGTCGCTCGGCGCGCAGGCTGGCCAGCCAGTCCTCGCTCTCCGCGCTCGCCGTCAACGCGTCGAGATGTGCACGGCAGCGCGCAACCAATGTGGTGCTGACCGGGCTCCAATCGGCCCGCACCGCGGTGACGAATATCTCCAGGCTGTTGTGCGTCATGATCGATGATCCTCCTTCGGAAGCGAAGGATCGTCGTTTATGGCGCCGCAAATTCGTGCGGTAGACGCAGCATTTGCATGGTATCATTGCATTGAACGCGCTATATGGCGGCCCCGCGCCGAGGGCATCCGATGCTACCGCCCGATCTCAATCTCCTCCACACGCTCGATGTGCTGCTAAGCGAAGGCAGCGTGGTGCGCGCTGCGGCGCGGCTCCAGCTCAGCCCCTCGGCGATGAGCCGTGCGCTCACCCGCCTGCGCACCGTGACAGGCGATCCGCTGCTGGTCCGCGCGGGGCGCGGGCTGGTGCCGACTCCACGCGCGACCGAGATGAAGGCCAAGGTCCGCGAGCTCGTCGAGGAAGCCTTCATCCTGCTGCGTCCCGCCGATCGGCTCGAACTGGCGACGCTGGAGCGCAGCTTCACCTTCCGCACGAGCGATGGGTTCGCGGAGACTTTCGGCCCGCCGCTGATCGAGCGCGTGCAGCAGGAGGCACCCCGCGTACGCCTCCGCTTCGTCCGCAAGCTCGACAAGAGCAGCGAAGGCCTTCGCGACGGCAGCGTGGATGTGGAAACCGGTGTGGTTGCCGGAACGAGCGGCCCGGAGGTTCGTGCCCAGGCGCTGTTCACCGATCGCTATATCGGCGTGGTGCGCGGCGATCACCCGCTGGCCCGCACGGGCGTGACGCTGGCCGATTATGCCGCAGGGAGCCATGTGGTGGCATGGCGTCAGGGGATGGATCTTGGCGGCATCGACGAAATGCTCGAGGACGCCGGGCTCGAACGTAACATCATGACCAGCGTGGATGGGTTCTCTGCAGCATTGGCGCTCGCGCGCGGCTCAGACCTCATCGCCACGGCGCCTGAGAAGCACACGGCGGCGTTGCGCGACGGCATGTACAGCTTTCCGCTACCCTTGGCGGTAAATGCGTTCACGATCTCCCTGCTTTGGCATCCACGCCTTGATGGCGATCCCGCGCATCGTTGGCTGCGCGCTTGTGTGCAGGGTGCCTGTCATCCCGGGGGCCGATGACGCTTGTTGCGTTCGCCAAAATCAACGTCCGCTGCATTCAAGTCTCGAAAAGATAAGGCCCGCGCACCGCAACCGCAGGCGCTCGGATCACATCCATCAAGCCGGAATCTGCTGCGAAATACAATGAAAGCTCCCACCCCCCGTCAGGATCGCATCCGCCCTCAGCCCCACCGCCTTGCGCGTCGGGAACAGCGCCTGGATCGCCGCCACCGCCGCCTCGTCATTAGGCGCGCCGTATAGCGGCACCACCACCGCGGCATTGCCGATATAGAAGTTCATGTAGCTTGCCGGCATGATATCCTCGTCGCGCAGCACCCGCCCCGGCGAGGGTAGCCGGACGAGCTCGACCCCGGCATGGCCGGCATCGCGCGCGGCGTGCTGATAGACCAGCCAGTTGGGGTCGTTGTCGAACGCCTCGGGGATCGCCAGCACGCCCGGGGCGACGAAGCGCGCGAGATTGTCGACATGGCCGTCGGTATGATCGTTGAGCAGCCCGTCGCCGAGCCAGATCACCTCGTTCAGCCCGAGGTCCTCGTGCAGGCGGCGTTCGATATCGGCCTGCGACATGGCCGGATTGCGGTTCATGTTGAGCAGGCACTGCCGTGTCGTGACGACACGCCCGGTGCCGTCGCCGTCGATCGCGCCGCCTTCGAGCACCCAGCCACAATGCTCGGCCGGGATGTGCCTTTTGCGCGCCAGCCGCGCGCCGATCGTGTCGTCGCCCGGCAGGTCGTATTTGCCGCCCCAGCCGTTGAAGGTGAACAGCCGCGCCTTGTGGTCGCCGGTGACGATCGGCCCGGTGTCGCGCAGCCAGATATCGCCGAACGGCTCGACCACCACATCGGCGACATCGCCGGCATGACGCCGCGCGGCGAGCGCCGCCTCGTCATCGGCGACGACCAGCAGCACCTTTTCGCCATGCCCGCCGGCATGGACCGCGCGGGCAAAGGCGGCGACCTCGGCGCGCGCCGGCTCGAGATCGTCGACCCACAATTCGGGATGGCTGGGAAAGCCGATCCACACCGCCTTGTGCGGTGCCCATTCGGGCGGGGGTGGTGTGACCGTCATTTTTTGCCTCGTGACGTGGCAGCGCGCGACCGATCGCGGATCGCGCGGAATTCCGCGGTCTTGTACCAGTTGGGCCAGCTGCTGCCGGCGGCAAGCTGGCGGCCGAGCCGGTAATAGAGCGTCAGATCCTCGACCGCGCCCGTCCAGTCCCAGCGCGCATCATATTCGTCCTGCGGCTTGTGATAACGGTTGGCGATGTAATCGAGCGTCGCGGCATGGCCCGCCGCCTCGCCGCCGACGCGCAGATCCTCGCCCGATCCGCCGTCGAGCATCGGCACGCCAAGCTTGGCGAAGCTGAAATGGTCCGAGCGGAAATAACCGCCGCGTTCGGGGTTGGGCTCGGGCTTGATCACGCGGTCCTGCGCCGCGACCAGCGGCACCATCATGTCCTCGAGTTCGGATTTGCCCGCGCCGGCAATGACGAAGTCGCGCGCGCGGCCCTTGACGTTGAGCCCGTCCATATTGACCCCGCCAACGGTGCGGGCGAGCGGATAGACCGGATGCTCGGCATAATAACGCGAGCCGAGCAGCCCCGATTCCTCCGCCGTGACCGACATGAACGCGATCGAGCGCCGCGCCGGGCCGGCCTTGGCCTGCGCCTCGGCGATCGCCACCAGCGCCGCAACGCCCGAGGCATTGTCGATCGCCCCGTTGCAGATCCCGTCGCCCTTGACCGCGTCGCAGTGCCCGAGATGGTCCCAATGCGCGGTATAGAACACCCAGTCGTTCGGCGCGCCGCCCTGCGCTGCCGGCTTGCCCGGCAGGATGCCGATGACGTTCTTCGATGCCTTGCGATGGATCGCGTTGGTGAAGCTGACCGACGCCTTCACCCCGAGCGGCACGGCGCGGAAGCCCTTGTGCTTCGCGGCTTCCGACAATGCATCGAAATCCTGCCCCGCGCTGGCGAACAACTCCTTGGCCTTGGCGAGCTGCATCCAGCCGATCGCCTGGCTCTGGTCCATATGATCGCCCTTTTCGTCGAGCTCGAGCTGCGGCCCGGTCCAGCTCGACTGCACCACGCCCCAGCCATAGGCGGCGGGCTCGCTGTCATGGACGATGATCGCCGCCGCCGCGCCCTGCCGCGCGGCCTCCTCGAACTTGTAGGTCCAGCGGCCATAATAAGTCATCGCCCGGCCCTCGAACAAACCGTCGCGGGTCGGGCTCTGCCAGTCGGGATCGTTGACCAGGATGACCACCGTCTTGCCGTGCACGTCGAGCCCGGCATAGTCGTTCCAGCCGCGCTCGGGTGCGTTGATGCCATAACCGACGAACACCACGTCGGAATTGGCGACATCGATCTTCGGCGTGACGCGGTAGGTCGCGATGACCAGGTCCTTGCGATATTCGAGGCTGACCGGCGCCTTGCCGCCGGTGAAGGTCAGCGGCGAGACGTTCTGCGCATCGATCTCGACCATCGGCACCGGCTGGAACCAGCTGCCATGGTTGCCGGGCTTCAGCCCCGCCGCCTTGAAGCGCGAGACGATATAGGCGGTCGCCTTGCCCTCGGCTGGCGTGGTCGGCTTGCGCCCCTCGAACGCGTCCGAGGACAATGTCCGCGTCACATCCTTCAACGTCTGGACCGAGATCGCCGGCGGCGGCGCGTCGCGCGCGATGGCGGCGGAGCCGAGCAGCGCGAGACCGAGCAGAAAGGCAGAACGCATGATTTTCCCCAGATCAAAAGAATGCCGCCGTTCTGGCAGCGTCTCATGGACCGCGCAACCATGGCGGCCTAACGTGCTTGTGGGCTGCGGCGATGTTGCTAGCATCGGCACAAGGTAATGAAATTGGGGGGAAGAATGATCCGGTCGCTAATAATGAGCGCGGCGATATTGCTGATCGCGCAGCCCGCACGGGCTTCGAGCGACGCGGCAGTGCGCTTTGGCACACGCGAAGCGGTCGATGACATCAGCCTGTCGCCCGATGGCAAGAATATCGCTTTCATCGGTGCCACGCCAGGGCGTACGAGCACCTTGTTCGTCGTATCGACGGCGGACGGTCAGCCAAAAGCGGTCATGAGCTCGAGCGGCGACACCGACCACTTGGAGTGGTGCCGCTGGTCGACGAACGTACGCCTGGTGTGCGCGATCGACGTGATCCAGACCGACAGCGTCGGCCCATTGGACATCACCCGACTGATCACCGTGGATGCCGACGGCAAGAACCTGAAATCCATCACGCCGCGAAACGCATCGCGGACCAATTTCGGCGGAGAGGTCATCGATTGGTCGGGTGATGGCACCGGCGGATCACTATTGATGCTGCGCCGCTACGTGTCCGATGAAGCCACGGGCAATCTCACCGCACGGACGCGCGATGGCGTCGGCGTCGACCGCGTCGATACTACGACGCTGACCCACACCACGATCGAACCCCCAAAGGCAAGCGCAACGGAATATATCAGCGACGGCCACGGTACCGTGCGGATGATGGTGCTGCGGAGCAATGACGGAGAGGGGTACATCAAGGGCGCCAAGGTCTATTATTATCGCAAAGCGGGCAGTCGGGAATGGCTGCCCTTCGGCCCAATTGCGGATACCGCCGGATTCCAGCCGCTCGGCGTCGATGGACAGCGTAACGTGGTTTATGGCGCAGCCGATAAGGACGGGCGCGCCGCGCTCTATACGATAACCCTCGACGACAGTTTGAAGAGAGAATTGGTACTGGCACGGTCAGATGTCGATATCGACGGACTTGTAATGATTGGACGACAGCATCGCATCGTAGGCGCAAGTTTCGCGAACGAGCGGCGACAGATCGAATTCTTCGATCCGGAGTTACGACGCCTGACGAATTCGCTGTCCAAGGCGCTTCCCGGCCTGCCGCTTGTCAGTTTCGTCGGCGCCAGCGCCGACGAGGGGCGACTGCTGCTGTTCGCCGGTAGCGATGTTGACCCGGGTCATTACTATTTGTTCGACAAGGCCACTCATGGGCTCACCGAGGTGCTTCCGGCACGCCCTCAACTCACCGGGACCAAGTTGGCGGCCGTCAAGCCGGTCAGCTTCCCGGCGGGAGATGGTACGATGATTCCCGCCTATCTGACCCTGCCAACGGGCAGCGACGGCAAGAACCTTCCCGCGATCGTTCTGCCGCATGGCGGACCCGACGCCCGCGACGAATGGGGTTTCGACTGGCTCGCCCAATTCCTGGCCAATCGTGGCTATGCCGTGCTTCAACCCAATTATCGCGGTTCTGCCGGCTACGGCACTGCGTTCTTGCGGAAGAACGGATATCAATCCTGGCGCGCGGCGATCGGCGATATCAATGACGGTGGCCGATGGCTGGTCAAACAGGGCATTGCCGATTCGACCAAGCTGGCGATCCTCGGTTGGTCCTATGGCGGCTACGCCGCGCTGCAATCGAACGTGCTCGACCCGCAATTGTTCAAGGCGATCATCGCCGTGGCTCCGGTAACCGATTTGGAAACCTTGCGCCACGAGCATGAAACCTTCACCAACTATCAGTTGGTCGATGCTCAGATCGGCCACGGCCCCCATGTCCGTGAGGGTTCGCCGGCACAAAACGCCGGGCGTATCATCGCACCGGTTCTGCTCTTTCACGGCTCTCTCGACTATACCGTAGGTGTCGACCATTCACGCATGATGGCCTCGCGTCTGAAAGGCGCGGGGCGGCAAGTGGAACTGGTCGAATATGCGGGGCTTGAGCACCAGCTTAACGACAGCAATGTGCGCGCCGAGATGCTCGACAAGATGGACGCCTTCCTGCGCACCTCGCTCAAGCTGCCACCAGCGCCATGATGGAAAGACGCCGGTCGTTGCCGGTCTTTCCCAATCCTGAACGGGACGGAAAGGCAGAAGGGATCATTTGCCCCATGCCAGACAACGCTCGTCACTCCGGCAGCATCGCAGGGGCCGCGCCCCCGTCGTGACCCAAGTTGCTCATCGGCGACCGCAGAATCGGCATCCTGCCGCAAAATATTGAATTCCGGGGAGAGTGAGAATGATCCGATCTTCAATCGTCGCAACGGCCATGTTGCTCGTTGCGCATCAGGCAGAAGCGAAAAGCGACGCTGCGGCACGCTTCGGCGCGCGGGAGGATGTTCAGCAAATCAGCCTGTCGCCCGACGGCAAGCGCGTTGCGATCGTACAACCTGCGTCGGGGCGCGGCATGGCCTTGCTCATCGCCTCCCCCGATACCGGCGCAGTGCAGAGCGTGCTCCGGGCATCGGGCGATCCCGACCGCCTGACCAGTTGTCGCTGGGCCACCAATGACCGGCTCACCTGCGAGATCGAGATGATCGTCAGCGATGGCAGCGACAAGCTGAGCTATTCGCGCATCATTGCGGTCGACGCCGACGGCAAGAACCTCAAGCTGCTGATGAACCAGACGACCTCGCGCTCGCTCGGCGTCGCTCAGGATGGCGGCCAGGTGATCGACTGGCAAACCGGGCAGCAGGATGCCAGCGTGCTGATGACGCAGGTCTATGTGCCCGAGGCCACCACCGGCACGCATATGGCCAGCGAACGCCAGGGCATGGGCGTCGATCGGATCGATACCGTGACCCTCAAACGTACGCGGGTCGAGTCACCATTGCCCGACGCGGTCGAATATATTTCCGACGGCCGGGGCGCAGTGCGGATCATGGCGACGCGCGGTTCGGACAGCGGCGGATATCTCAAGAATGAGGTTCATTATTTTTACCGTGCCAAGGGAAGTCATCAATGGCGACCGCTCAGCACGGTCATCTATAACGGCGACGTCTCGACCGGCTTTTCGCCTCTCGCGGTCGATAGCGACCATGACGTCGCTTATGGCTTCGACGCGACGAACGGGCACACCGCCTTGTTCGCGATGGCGCTCGACGGGTCGGACAAGCGCGAGCCGGTGCTGACGCGGAACGATGTCGATATCGACGATCTGGTCCGCATCGGTCGCCAGAACCGCGTCGTCGGCGCGAGCTTCGTCACTGACCGGCGACAGGTGGAGTTCTTCGACCCGGCAGTCAGCAAGATCGTGCAGTCGCTGTCCAGGGCATTGCCCAAACTTCCGCTGATATCGATCGTCGATGCCTCGGCCGATGAGAGCCGGCTGCTGCTCTTCGCGGGCAGCGATACGGACCCGGGCCACTATTACCTGTTCGACAAGGCCACCCACCAGCTTTCCGAGGTCCTGCCGGTCCGGCCGCAACTCGCCAACATGGTGCTCTCGCCGGTCAAGCCGATCACCTTTCCCGCCGCCGACGGCACGATGATCCCGGCCTATTTGACGCTGCCACCGGGCAGCGATGGCAAGAACCTGCCCGCCATCGTCTTGCCGCATGGCGGGCCCGATGCGCGCGACGAATGGGGTTTTGACTGGCTCGCGCAGTTCCTCGCCAATCGCGGCTATGCCGTGCTGCAGCCCAATTTCCGCGGCTCGACCGGCTATGGCGAAGCCTATTTCGCCAAGAACGGCTTCCAGTCATGGCGGATCGCCATCGGCGACGTGACCGATGGCGGGCGGTGGCTGGTCAAGCAGGGAATCGCCGACCCGGCCAAGCTGGCGATCGTCGGCTGGTCCTATGGCGGTTATGCCGCCTTGCAATCCAATGTGCTCGATCCGTCACTCTTCAAAGCGGTAATCGCCGTCGCGCCGGTCACGGATCTCGAGACCCTTCGCGCGGAACATGAGAATTTTACCGACTTCAACCTTGTCAGCGCGCAGATCGGCACCGGCGCTCATGTTCGCGCCGGCTCACCGGCGCAAAATGCCGCTCGCTTCATTGCACCCGTGCTGATCTTCCACGGCGATCTCGACGCGAATGTCGGCATCGGCGAGTCGCGTCTGATGGCGTCGCGGCTGAAAGCCGCGGGCAAGTCCGTCGAGCTGGTCGAATATCATCATCTCGCCCACCAACTCGACGACAGCAATGTGCGCGCCGAGATGCTCGACAAGATGGACGTCTTCCTGCGCGCGTCGTTACACCTGCCGCCGGCACCATAACGCAAAAGGGCGGCCGTTACCGGCCGCCCTTTCGATCGTACTGTGCGAACCAGATCAGCGCGAGTAGAACTCGACGACCAGGTTCGGTTCCATCTTCACCGGATAGGGCACCTCGTCGAGCGTCGGTACGCGCGTGAAGGTGATCTTGGCGGCGCCGTCGGGAGCGACATAATCGGGGATGTCGCGCTCGGCGAGGCTCTGCGCTTCCATCACCAGCGCCATCTCCTGCGCCTTGGCGCCGAGCGTGATCTCCTGGCCCGGGAAGACGCGGCGCGACGCGATGTTGCACTTCACGCCGTTGACGCGGACATGGCCGTGCGAAACGAGCTGGCGCGCGGCGAACACCGTCGGCGCGAACTTGGCGCGATAGACGATGATGTCGAGGCGCTGCTCGAGCAGGCCGATCAGGTTCTGGCTGGTATCGCCCTTCATGCGGGCGGCCTCATGGTAGCAAGCGCGGAACTGCTTCTCGGTCACGTCGCCATAATAGCCCTTGAGCTTCTGCTTGGCGCGCAGCTGGATGCCGAAGTCAGAGACCTTGCCCTTGCGGCGCTGGCCGTGCTGGCCGGGGCCGTATTCACGCTTGTTCACCGGGGACTTGGGACGACCCCAGATGTTCTCGCCCATGCGGCGATCGAGCTTGTACTTGGCGCTGGAGCGCTTCGACATCGTAATAACCTTCGTGCAAGTGCCAACAACAAGACCGGCCCACGCCACAGGCATGAGCCGATCGATACCCGGTCATCGCTCCACCCGTCAGGGCAGGGCCGCCGCTTCACCGGGGTGCGGAGCCTTTTGCGAAGCGGCGCCGCTAGCCGAGACGGGCCCGGGAGTCAAATCCGGACGGGAGCGCAGAGGCCCAAGCAGCGCGCGATCGTCACTCGCGACGCACTTCCGGCTCGTTCTGGGACTGGCGCGCGACGTCGCTTTCCTGCCACTCGGCAGCAGTCTTGCAGATCATCTTCGGGATACGCGAGGATGTCCGCTCGTCAGCGCGGCAGATCTTCTTTTCCTTTTTCGGCTTCTCCTGCGGCGCGGCGACCGGGGCCGAGGCGGCGTCCGTGTCGGGCGCCGTGGCCAGGGCGGGGGAGCTGAATGCGAGAAGCGACGCGAGCAGGAAGGTCATAGAAACTCCAAGAATAACGCCCTGCTCCTAGGCGACATCGCCAGGAGTGCAAAGCCGAATCACGATCCTTTTCAAGGCCGTGGCCGCTTCTTGCCGGCCAGCGCCGAGAGTACGCCGCGCATCGTGCGGATCTCCATGCTCGACCAGCCGGGCTTGGTGAGCATGGTGCGCAGCGTGCGGCGGGTGGTCGGGGCGCGGTCGGGCGGGAAGTAGAAGCCAGTCTCCCCGAGCATCGCCTCGAGCTGCGCGATCATGCCTTCGAGATCCTCCTGCGGGGCGGGATCGGGCAGTGCGGTTTCGGGCGGCGAGGCGAGGCCCATGCCCTTCGACCATTCGTACGCAACGACGATGACGGCCTGGGCGAGGTTGAGACTGCTGAAGGCGGGGTTGATCGGCACGGTGACGATCGCGCGGGCGAGCGCGACGTCGTCGGTGGCTAGCCCTGAGCGCTCGGCACCGAACAGGATCGCGGAACGCGCCGGGGCGGTGTGGATCGCGCGCGCGGCCTGCTCCGGCGTGAAGACCGGCTTGGTCACGCCGCGCTTGCGCACCGTGGTGGCGTAGACGTGCGGGCAGTCGGCAACCGCGGCGGCGACGCTGTCGAACACTACCGCCTGATCGAGCACGGCGTCGGCGCCGCTCGCGGCGGGGCCGGCCGAGGGGTTGGGCCAGCCGTCGCGCGGGGTGACGAGGCGCAGCTCGGTCAGCCCGAAGTTGAGCATCGCCCGCGCCGCCTTGCCGATATTCTCGCCGAGCTGCGGGCGGACGAGGACGATCACGGGCGGCGCCGCCGTCACACCGGTCAACCCCTGCTCACCTCGCTGCCGACCTCGGCGACCGAGCCGGCGAACTCCTCGAAGTCGCGCGCCTCGCTGAAGTCGCGATAGACGCTGGCGAAGCGGATATAGGCGACCGAATCGAGGCCCTTCAAACCGTCCATCACCATCTCGCCGATGCGCTGCGACGAGACCTCGCTTTCGCCGAGCGTCTCGAGCTGGCGCTGGATGCCCGAGACGAGCTTCTCCAGCCGCACCGCGTCGATCGGCCGCTTGCGCGCGGCGATCGACACCGAGCGGAGCAGCTTGTCGCGGTCGAACGGCTCGCGCCTGATCCCGCCCTGGTCGCCCTCGCTCTTCATCACGACGAGTTCGCGCAACTGGATGCGTTCGAAGGTGGTGAAACGCGCGGCGCAACCCTCGCACTGGCGGCGGCGACGGATCGCGGCGCCGTCCTCGGTGGGACGGCTGTCCTTCACCTGGCTGTCTTCATGGCCGCAAAAGGGGCAACGCAAAGCCCTAGCCCTTCGACAGCTTGGTGTAGGCGGCGATGCCGGCGCCGACGATGGCACCGGTGATCGGGCCGACGAACGGGATGGGGATCGCCGCGACGGCACCGATCGCGGCACCCTTGGCCATGCGCGCGCCGAGCGAGGAGTCGCCGCTGCCGGTGGCGCGCTGGCGCGCGTCTTCCGAGAAGGCGCGGGCAGCACGAAGATCGTCATCGGCGGTGGTGCGCCAGTGGGTGGCGGACTCGGCTTGCTTCGCTCCGCAGGCGGAGCAGAAGTTGGCGCCGGATTCGAGGGTGTGGCCGCAGGCCTGGCAAGGGAGACTCACTGCCCCTCTCCCCTACCCTCTCCCCGCAAGCGGGGAGAGGGAGTAACGTTGCCACTCATATCAAAAACCCTCCGCGTAGATCGGGAAGCGGGCGCAGAGGGTGGCGACGCGCTCGCGGACGGCGGCTTCGATCTGGCCGTCGCCGGCCTCGCCATTCTTGCGCAAGCCGTCGAGCACGTCGGCGACCATGTTGCCGATCTCGCGGAACTCGGCCGGGCCGAAGCCGCGCGTGGTGCCGGCGGGGGAGCCGACGCGGATGCCGCTGGTCTTGGTCGGCGGCAAAGGATCGTTGGGGATGCCGTTCTTGTTGCAGGTGATGCCGGCGCGCTCCAGTGCCTCGTCGGCGTCCTTGCCGGTCACGCCGAGCGGCGACAGGTCGACCAGCGCGAGATGGGTGTCGGTGCCGCCCGAGACGATCTCCGCGCCGCGCTCCTTGAGCGTCGCGGCGAGGACCTTGGCGTTCTCGACCACGGCGGCGATGTAGCTGCGATATTCGGGGCGCAGCGCCTCGCCAAAGGCGACCGCCTTGGCGGCGATGACGTGCATCAGCGGGCCGCCCTGCAGCCCCGGGAACACCGCCGAGTTGATCTTCTTGGCGACGGCCTCGTCATTGGTCAGCACCATGCCGCCGCGCGGGCCGCGCAGCGTCTTGTGCGTGGTGGTGGTGACGACATGCGCATGGGGCAGCGGCGAGGGATGCAGGCCGCCGGCGACGATGCCCGCGAAATGCGCCATATCGACCATGAAATAGGCGCCGACCTCATCGGCAATGGCGCGGAACCGGGCGAAGTCGATCTGGCGCGGATAGGCCGAGCCGCCGGTGATGATCAGCTTGGGCTTGTGCTCGCGGGCGAGGCGCGCGACCTCGTCATAGTCGATCAGGTGGGTGTCGGGCGTGACGCCATATTGCACGGCGTTGAACCACTTGCCCGACATCGCCGCCCTGGCGCCGTGGGTGAGGTGGCCGCCGGCATCAAGGCTGAGCCCCATGATGGTGTCGCCGGGTTTGGTCAGCGCGAGCATCACCGCGCCATTGGCCTGCGCGCCGCTATGCGGCTGGACATTGGCGAAGCCGCAATCGAACAGTTGCCTGGCGCGCTCGATCGCCAGCGTCTCGACCTCGTCCGAAGGTTCGCAGCCCTGGTAATAACGCTTGCCGGGATAACCTTCGGCGTACTTGTTGGTCAGCACCGAGCCCTGCGCCTCGAGCACCGCGCGCGAGACGATGTTCTCGCTGGCGATCAGCTCGATCTGGGTCTGCTCGCGGCGCAGTTCATGGCGGATGCCGGCGAAGATCGCGGGATCGGCCTCTTCAAGGCCGCGGGTGAAGAAGCCGTCGGGCTGGACGTCGTGGAGCGTCGAGGGGCTGGTGCTCATGCGGGATCCTTCACGCTGGTCGGGAAAGGGGGTTGGCCGAGTTTATCGATGCGGGCGGCGTGGCGGCCGCCCTCGAAATCGGCCGAGAGGAAGGCGGCGAGACAGGCGGTGGCCATGTCCTCGCCGATAAGGCGGGCGCCGAGCGCAATGGCGTTGGCGTCGTTATGCTGGCGCGCGAGCGTGGCGGCATAGGGATTGTCGACCAAAGCGCAGCGCAGCGCGGGGTGGCGGTTGACCGCGATCGAGATGCCGATGCCCGAGCCGCACAAGGCAACGCCGCGTTCCGCCCGGCCATCGGCGACGGCGCGGGCGAGCGCGAAACCGTAATCGGGATAATCGACGCGCGCGTCGCTGTCGGGGCCGAGATCGAGCACGTCATGCCCCTGCCCACGCAGCCACCCGGCCAGCACGGCCTTGAGCGCGAAGGCGGCGTGATCCGAAGCGATGGCGATGCGCATGGTTGGGCGCGGTTCCCGGTTAATGGCGTGGACGGGCGGCCTTTACGCAAAGCGTCACGCAATTGCCATGGGGCACGAGACCCCTTTGGGGGCGGCAAAAGAGGATTTCGCTGCGCACGGGCGGCAAATGACGGGCCAGTATCGGCGCGCAGGGCAGGCAAGACGCGCGCAAGAACAAAAGAGTTTTGACGACCGACGGGGGGTCGCTTCGCCGCCGGATGTTGGACGGTCGGCGCCAGACGCGGGAAGGTATACGGCGCCGAACCCAACACGGCATGCTGCGGCTTTACAGGGGTGGGCGGCCCGCGGCGGCGAGACGATGTCTTGGCGGCCAAGAAATACTTATGACGGCGCGCGGCGTTGTTCGTCATCTTTACTGCCTCCTTGCGCCGGCGACGATGCCGGCGAATCCAACCATGACGTGGGGCGATGCGAGCGTTTCGCGGCGCGCCGGCGGGAGGTTTGGCCGATTGCCGTGGCGGGGTGAATCAGTTCGAGCGTCGGCGGGGATTCTTGACAAGATATGCCGTCAATGGCATATTCCTTTCATGGCATGCGACGTCGAATATACCGACGAGTTTGGCGACTGGTGGTCAAGCCTGTCGGCGGCGGAGCAAGTCGACGTGGCGGCAACCGTCACCCTGCTCGAAGAGCGTGGTGTCCGGCTCGGCTTTCCGCAATCATCGGGGATCAGCGGCTCCCGCCATAGCCATATGCGCGCGTTGCGGGTTCAGAGCGGCGGCAATCCGATCCGGGTGTTCTACGCGTTCGACCCGCGACGTTCGGCAATCCTGCTGATCGGCGGCGACAAGACGGGCGATGATCGCTTCTACGAGGTCTTCGTGCCGATTGCCGACGATCTGTACGACGAGCATCTCGCGACATTGAGGATGGAAGGATTGATATGAGCGGGCGCAAGCACTTCGACACGTTGCGTGCGGCGATGACGCCGGCCCAGCGAATCGCCGTGGCCGAGAAGGTTGCGGTGTTGCGTGCGGAGATGACGCTGGCCGAACTGCGCCAGGCAAGGCAGCTGACGCAGGAAACGCTGAGCGGCACCTTGCATGTCGGGCAGGCCGCCGTCGCCAAGATGGAGAAGCGCACCGACATGTATGTCGGCAATCTGCGGCGCTTCGTCGAGGCGATGGGCGGGCAGCTGGATGTGGTTGCCCGATTCCCGGAAGGATCGGTGAAGATCAGCAATTTTGCCGAGATCGGGGAAGATGACAGCGTGAAGTAGGCCAGGCAAGATCGCGGCGGCGACGCTCCGGACCGTCAGCCACACCACCATTATTTTGCCAGCGCCGGCTACGATTGGGCATGACGCAATCGTTCAGCGCGAACGTGCGCCACCGGCCGACGCGGCAACCCAAGGAAGGCCCGCAAGGCCGCTCGACCGCGGCGCGATGAACCCGCGATAACAGGTGCGTTCAGACCCGATGCACGACGTGGAGCCCAGAAGGGCATCACCCAAGCACTTCCATCGGGAGATGATCGATGATCAAGAAATTCCTGACTGCCGCCGCGCTGGCCGGCATCGCCATGACCGGCCTCGCCGCCGCCCCCGCCTCGGCCCAGAGCCGCGGCTATGACGGTTATGGCTATGGCCAGGGTTACGACCAGGGCTATCAATATCGCGACCATGACCGCCGCGAGCGCGAGCGCCAGTGGCGCCGCCACCACCGCCATCACGACATGCGCGGCTGGGGCCACGACAATGATCGCCGCGACGGCTATCGCGACGACCGGCGTGGGCACGACCAGCGCGACGAATATCGCGACGGTGGTTATTATCGCCGCTGAGGCGGGCGGTGATGCCTGAGTGAATGACGTGGAACGGGGCCGTGCGGGAGTGCGGCCCTGTTTTTTTGTGTGTGATCGGCCGGCGCGTCACGGGCCAAATCGCTGCGCGGCATTTGACCAAGCTCTGTGGCCGCCGGGTTATGGGCATCAACCGGGGTGGCAAAGGTGGGTGGAAAGCGGAACGGCCGCTTTCGGGCGCTCAGGGAGCGATTTCGGTCCTTCATTCAGCTTAGCCCGGGTGGCAGCTTCGCGCCAAATTGCGGCGGTTTAAGCCGGCGACCGCTGCTCCCAGAAGCTGCCGGTGGTCGAGCGTCCGTTATTCGATGGGAAGCGTACCTATTCCCTCCACAGCATTGCTTTTGTGATCCGCCTCACACGGTCGTTGAACAGCGCAA
>NZ_JAXOJP010000036.1:0-40074 GCF_036663795.1 Parasphingomonas halimpatiens | reverse complement strand
TTTCCAGGCGCCGATCTCCAAATCGGCCCAGCGTCTGCTCCATCATGTCCTCCCGCTCTCAAGGACATCGAATCAGACCAAAAACCACATGGCAACCACGATGTGTGAATGCTGTAGGTGGGAGGGTGAGGGGGACTGACGCGGACGTCGCGTTTGTGACTCCCCCTCATCCGGCGCTTCGCGCCACCTTCTCCCACAAGGGGAGAAGGGTTTCAGCGCAACTTCGCGTGATGTGCGAAGCCGCTAGCGCATGCGGAAGTGGGTTGGTTACGCCGCCGTCGTCTCCACCTTGGCGTGGCTGCCTTCCTCGCTCGGGTTGATCTTCGCGCCGAACAGCATCTTGACCATGCCGGTCAGGCTCATATCGGCTTCCCACAGTTCCGCGCTGTCGATGTCGAGACGCAGCAGCGCGAGGTTGGGGTCGTCCTTGCCGCCGGGAAACCACGCTTCGACCTGCTTGTTCCACAATTTGTCGATCATGCCGAAATCGTCGTCGCGCGCGATCGTGCCCGACAGGCAGGCGAAGAAATCGTGCCCCTTGGACACGAACTGCGCCATCACCTTGCCGCCGCCGGCGAGACGATTGTCCTTGCCGGTGAAGAAGAACAAGGTGTCGACCTGATCGTCGTCGAGCTGCGCGGTCAGCGGCTCGCTATGCGACGATCCGTCGGCCAGCCCGACCATGACGAACGGGCTCGCCGCCATCTTCTTCCACAAGGTGCGCTTGATTTCTTGGGTGTCGGTCATGGTGTTTCTCCTCGGGTTCGCGGGAGATAACGACCAATGCGCCAGAGGTTTCCCTCGGCCCCGCATGTGAGCCGCACAGAAAAAGGGGCGCCGCGCAATCAGCGCGCGGCGCCCCGTTCTTCTCGGCTAGGGAATCACAGAACCTCGAACAGCCCCGCCGCGCCCTGGCCGCCGCCGATGCACATCGTGATCACGACATATTTGGCGCCGCGACGCTTGCCTTCGATCAGCGCATGGCCGGTCATGCGCGCGCCCGACATACCATAGGGGTGGCCGATCGAGATAGCGCCGCCATTGACGTTGAGCAGCTCGTTGGGGATGCCGAGCTTGTCGCGGCAATACAGCACCTGCACCGCGAACGCCTCGTTAAGCTCCCACAGGCCGATATCGTCCATCTTGAGGTTGAAGCGCTCGAGCAGCTTGGGAATGGCGAAGACCGGGCCGATGCCCATTTCGTCAGGCTCGGTGCCGGCGACCGCCATGCCGACATAGCGGCCGAGCGGGGTGAGGCCGCGCTTCGAGGCGACCGATTCCTCCATCAGCACGCTCGCCGAGGAGCCGTCCGACAGCTGGCTGGCGTTGCCGGCGGTGATCGTCATGTCGGGGCCGAGCACCGGCTTGAGCGACTGCAGCCCCGCCAGCGTGGTGTCGGCGCGGTTGCCCTCGTCCTTGGACAGCGTGACTTCCTTGTAGGAAACCTCCTTGGTTTCCTTGTCGGTCACCGTCATCGTCGCCGTGACAGGCACGATCTCGTCATCGAACTTGCCCGCGGCCTGGCCGGCGGCGGTGCGCTGCTGCGACTGGAAGGCATATTCGTCCATCGCGTCGCGGCTGATGCCATAACGCTTGGCGACCACTTCGGCGGTCTGCAGCATCGGCATGTAGATGTCCTTGTGCATCGCGATCAGCTCGGGGTCGGGCGCGACGTTCATCTTGGGCGTCTGCACCAGGCTGATGCTGTCGAGCCCGCCGCCGATGGTGATGTCCATATTGTCGACGATGATCTGCTTCGCCGCCGTCGCGATCGCCATCAGGCCCGAGGCGCACTGGCGATCGACCGACATGCCGCCGACCGACACCGGCAGCCCGGCGCGGAGCAACGCGGTACGCGCGATGTTGCCGGCCTGGTGGCCCTGCTGGAGCGCGGCGCCGAACACCACGTCCTGCACCTCGGCGCCGTCGACCCCGGCACGCTCGACCGCGGCGCGAATGGCATGCGCGCCGAGCGAGGGCGAGGGCAGGTTGTTGAAGGCGCCGCGATAGGCACGGCCGATCGGGGTGCGGGCGGTGGAAACGATGACGGCGGAACGCATGGGAGCTCTTCCTTCTTGCTCCCCTCCCGCATGCGGGAGGGGTTGGGTGGGCGCCCGGTCAAACTCGGGCGGTGAAATCTGTGGAGGGCGGGCGCCCACCCCCCGACCCCCTCCCGCTTGCGGGAGGGGGAGAAGAACTAAACGAAAATCTGGCTGATCCATTCGGCGATCATCGCGGGCTTGTCCTCGCCCTCGATCTCGACCGTGAACTCGACGGTCTGCTGCCACTGGCCCGGGCGCTTCTCGGCGAATTCGAGCAGCTTGAAGCGACCGCGCACGCGCTTGCCGGAACGTACCGGCTGGAGGAAACGCACTTTGTTGCCACCATAGTTGACGCCCATCTTGACGCCTTCGATCTGCGGCGCGTCGGGTACCTTGGACGACAGCAGCGGCATCAGCGACAATGTCAGGAAACCGTGTGCGATGGTCCCGCCGAACGGCGTCATCTTCGCCATTTCGGGGTTCACATGGATGAACTGATGATCGCCGGTCGCATCGGCGAACTTGTCGATCATCTCCTGGCTTGCCGTCACCCAGTCGGACACGGTTTCGCTGCCGATTTGCTCGGCACGTTGCTGGGCGGTGATCGTCGGCATGGTTTCCCTCGATACGACTTTGGCGCATAGCGCGCGCAAACCCCTTAGGCATTGAGGCCGCGCACGCGCAAGCCTCACCCGACCGGAAACAGGAACATGACGGCTGATATCGCGGCGAACGCACGTGCATCCATGAAATCGCTCTACCGGGCGAGCGAACCCGATGTTCTAAAACCCTTGCTCGACCGTGCCGCGCTGACCCCCGAATCGCGCCGCCGCGTGCTCGATCACGCGCTCGGCCTGCTCGCCGATCTGCGCGCGGCGCAGGGAAAAGGCTGGGTCAACCAGTTCCTGCAGGAATATCGTCTCAATTCGTCCGAGGGCGTGGCATTGCTAAGCCTAGCCGAGGCCTTTCTGCGCGTGCCCGATCCCGCGACCGCCGACATGCTGATCGCCGACAAGATCGGCGACGCCGACTGGCGCTCCCACACCGGAAAGTCCAACTCGCTGCTGGTCAATTCGGCGACCTGGGGCCTCGTCGTCGGCCGCGTGCTGGTCGGCGAGGAAGGTGGCGCGCTGCGCCGGCTGATCAGCCGCGCCGGCGAGCCGTTCGTGCGCCAGGCGGTCGGCGCGGCGATGCGCATGATGGGCGAGATCTTCGTGATGGGCCGCACCATCGACGAGGCGGCGAAGCGCATGCGCCGCCCGGAGCACAAGGGCTTCACCGCGAGCTTCGACATGCTCGGCGAGGCGGCGCGAACGAGCGCCGACGCCGAGCGCTACTTCAAGGCCTATGTCGATGCCGTCGATGCGGTCGGCAGGGATGCGGCGGCCGGTCATTCGATTTCGGTCAAACTGTCCGCGCTCCACCCGCGCTACGAGGTCGCGCAGTGGCGCCACTGCGTGCCCGCGCTGACCGAGATGCTCGAGGCGCTGGCGGTTCAGGCGGCCAACAAGGGTATCGCGCTGACGGTCGATGCCGAGGAAAGCGAGCGGGTCGAGATGAGCCTCGACATCATCGGCGCCGTGGCGGCCCTGCCCAGCCTCAGGGGCTGGGAAGGCTTCGGCATGGCGGTGCAGGCCTATGGCAAGCGCGCCCGGCCGGTGGTCGCCTGGGCCGATGCGCTCGACCGGGTGATGAACGTGCGGCTGGTCAAGGGCGCCTATTGGGACAGCGAGATCAAGCGCACCCAGGTCGAGGGGCTGAGCGACTATCCGCTCTTCACGCGCAAGGCGGCGACCGACGTGTCGTATCTTGCGGTGGTGCGCGACATGCTCGACGCAAAGAACATCCGCCCGGCCTTTGCCAGCCACAATGCGCTGACCGTCGCGACGATCATCGAATGGGCGGGCAACAGCCGCGACTTCGAGTTTCAGCGCCTGCACGGCATGGGTGATGGACTTTACGAGCGGCTGGTGCGCGAGCAGGGTTATCACTGTCGCGTCTATGCGCCGGTCGGCGGACACCGCGACCTGCTCGCCTATCTCGTCCGGCGACTGCTGGAAAACGGCGCGAATTCGAGCTTCGTGCATCAACTCGCCGACGAACGGCTCAGCGAAACCGAGATCCTGGCCGATCCCGTGGCGCGGATCGTCGCGGTCGGGGGAACCCGGCATCCCGGCATCCCCTTGCCGATCGACCTGTTCGGCCCCGACCGCCGCAACAGCGCCGGGATTGACCTGAGCGACCCCGACGTACTGAACGCGACGGCGGCGGCGGTCAACGCGCCGCTGACTCCTGCTGTAGAAGCGCCGGGTGTCGATGTTGGCGCGGCGATTGGCCGCGCCGCTGCCGCTTTCCCCGGCTGGTCCGCGACCCCCGTCGCCGAGCGTGCCGCCTGCCTCGACCGGCTCGCCGATCTGTTGGAAGAGCAGCGCGCGCGGCTGATGGCGATCTGCGTGCAGGAAGCCTATAAGAGCATTCCCGACGCGATCGGCGAGGTCCGCGAGGCGGCGGATTTCTGTCGTTATTACGCGCAGCAAGCGCGCATCGGCCTGTTGCCGATCGAGCTGCCCGGCCCGACCGGCGAGCGCAACATGCTGCATCTCACCGGGCGCGGCGTCTGGGCGACGATCGCGCCGTGGAATTTCCCGCTGGCGATCTTCCTCGGCCAGTGCGCCGCGGCGTTGGTCGCCGGCAACAGCGTCGTCGCCAAGCCTGCGCCGCAGACGCCGCGCATCGCCGCCGCGGCGGTCGAACTCGCGCACCAGGCGGGCGTGCCGGCCGATGCACTGATTCTCCTGCCCGGCGGCCCAGAGGTCGCCGCCGCGCTGACCGCCGACCGGCGCATCATGGGCGTCGCCTTTACCGGGTCGACCGCGACCGCGCGCAAGATCGCACGCTCGCTGCTCGAGGACGACAGCCGCCCGATCGTGCCGCTGATCGCGGAGACCGGCGGGATCAACGCGATGATCGTCGATTCGACCGCGCTGCCCGAACAGGTCGTGGTCGATGTCGTCACCTCCGCCTTCCGCTCCGCCGGCCAGCGCTGCTCCGCGCTGCGGCTGCTGCTGTTGCAGGAGGAGATCGCCGACAATGTCATCGAGATGCTGTCGGGTGCGATGGACCTGCTGACGCTCGGCGATCCGGGCGACCCCGAGACCGACATCGGCCCGGTGATCGACCAGGCCGCCTATGACAAGCTGATGGCCTATCGCGCGCGGGCGAAGGACCGCATCGTCAAGACGATCGCCGCGCCTGCGACGGGGCTGTTCGTCCCGCCGACGCTGATCCGCCTCGATGCGATCGATCAGCTCGACGCCGAATGGTTCGGCCCCGTGCTGCATGTCGCGACCTGGCCGTCGGGCCAGTTGTCCGAGACGATCGCGGCGATCAACGCCAAGGGCTATGGCCTCACCATGGGGTTGCACAGCCGCATCGCGCGCGCCGCCGAACTGGCGGAAAGCGAGGCGGCGGTCGGCAATCTCTATATCAACCGCTCGATGATCGGTGCGGTGGTCGGGTCGCAGCCGTTCGGCGGCGAGGGGCTGTCGGGCACCGGACCGAAGGCCGGCGGGCCGCATTATCTCCACCGCTTCGTGGCCGAGCGCGCGGTGTCGATCGACACGACCAGTGCCGGCGGCAATGCCACCCTGCTGTCGCTTGACGAGGGAGGGATTTGAGGCTTCCCTGATCGGCGCGGCGTTTGTCGCGCCGAATCGGGGGGTTAGGGCAGATGAAGAGCAGGATGGTGGCGGGTGCGCTGGTGCTCGCCATGGCGACGGTCGCCGCACCGGCTGGCGCGCAGAACAGCATCGATGCCGCCTCGCAGCGCGCATTGCGCGACTTCGTCCAGAACCTGCACAAGCAGACCGGCGACGTGGCGATCCCGCAAGCGCATGCCGTGATTCATCTGGGTACGCGCTATTATTTCATCGGCCCCGCCGATGCGAAGCGCGTGATCACCGATATCTGGCGCAACCCCGCCAACGCCAGCTACGGCGTGCTCGGCCTGATCCTGCCCGCCGACAAGACGGTCGTGGATAACAGTTGGGGCGCCGTCGTGACCTATCAGGACACGGGCTATGTTGCCGATACCGATGCGAGCAGCCAGGATTACGACAAGGTACTCGCCGGCATGCGTGAGGGTGAAGCCGAAGACAACGAACTTCGCCGCCGCGACGGTTATCCCGAACTCCGGCTCGTCGGCTGGGCGCAGCCTCCCCTTTACGACCGGTCGAGCCATTCGCTGATCTGGGCGCGTGACCTCAAGTCGAGCGACACCAGCGTCGATGGTCTCAACTATGACGTGCGTTCGCTTGGGCGCCACGGCGTGCTCAGCCTCAACATGGTCTGGGACATGCCGCACCTCGCCGAGGTGCGCAACGCCGCCGCCGATCTCGGCAAGGCAGCGGGCTTCGAGAAGGGATCGGCCTATGCCGACTATGACAAGTCGGTCGACAAGACGGCGGAGTACGGGCTGGCCGGCCTCGTAGCAGCCGGCGTCGGCGCGGTCGCGGTCAAGAAGCTCGGCATCCTCGCGATCATGCTCGGCTTCGGCAAGAAGCTGTTCATTCTCATCGCGATCGGCGCCGCGGCGGCGTGGAAGCGGATCAAGGGTTTGTTCGTGCGTGAACACGACAATCTCGAAGGGTAACCGTGGAGACTAAGATCTGACCCATCGCGCCGCTTCTCCTCTTCGCTTCCCCGGCAAAGGCCGGGGCCCAGGTGGGAAACGGATGTGATGAGCGACAAGGCCCGTCGCGACGTCCCCCAACTGGACCCGGCCTTCGCCGGGGAAGACAGGAGGGGGAAGCGGCTAACGCGCAGCGCGGTTCAGATTTCACGCAGCCGCTCTGAGAGCAGTGCGCTAAGCACCATGCTCCTGATCGGCAGCGGAACGGTCGCCTGACGAGGGCGGCGCAGCGATCTTGCCGGTGCGCCGGCGCCGCGACACCTGCGGCGGGTCCATCCCCGCCTCCTCGGCGGTCAGCCCGGTCTGGGTCGGATAAGCGAGGTCAATCCCCTCATCGGCGAGCCGGCGGATGATCGCGAGGCCGATCATGTGCCGCGCGTCGAACGCGTCCTGGAACGCCGCGCTGGGTGAATCGAACTCGACATCGAAATCGTAGCTGCTCGTGCCGAAGGCGATGAAGCCGGCGCGCACGAATTTCATTTTCGCGCGCTCGATCTCTTCCTTCATCATGTCGGGCAACGCCTGGAGCTTGGGCAGCGAGGTCCATTGCGCGATGCCGAGCGTGAAGATGATGCGGCGATAGTCGCGCTGCGTGTTGTTGATGATCTCCTTGTCGAGCAGCTGCTTGTTGGCGATGATCCGCTCTTCGCCGCTGGTGCCGCGGATGCGCGTCGACTTGAGGCCGATCGACTCCACCGTCCCCGACGACTTGTCATAGGTGATCGCGTCGCCGCGCCGGAACGGCCGGTCGAAGATGATCGCCAGCGCCGCGAACAGATCGGCGAAGATGCCCTGCGCGGCGAGGCCGATGGCAATGCCACCGACGCCGAGACCGGCGATCAGCCCGCTGACGTTCCAACCGAGATTCGACAGCACGACGACCAGCGCGATGGCGAACAAAGCGAAGGTGACGAGCACGCGGATCAACCCGACCGCATTGCCCAGCGCCTCGTTGTGATAGTCGCTCGACGCCGTCTTGTGCTCGACCGCGCCGAGGATGATCTCGCGCGCCCAGATCGCGCCCTGGAAGGCCGCCGCGACAGTGAACAGCCCGGAGATCAGGTGCATGATGCTGTCGGGTGGACTGGGCAGGGGGGCGACGATCGCAATGGCGAGCATCACGATGAAGAAATAGCTCGTGCGCGTGACGGCGCGGCCGAACACCGTCCACCAGCCCGTGCCGCCGGCGTCGCGCGCGCAGAGGCGATGGCCGAGCGCGCGCCCAGCCCCGAGCAGGGCGACGATCGCCAGTCCGATGCCGAGTGCGACGAGGGCTTGAAGCCATTCAGCACGCAGCCAGGCATAGCTCGTATCGACGAGATGCTGGACCTGGTCGTTGATGTCGGTGACGGTGAAGGGAATCGCCGTCGGTGTGGCGGTGGGGTGCGGTGCGCTCGGCATGGTTCAGGCGGCCTTGGCCGGCGCGCTGCCCTGCAGGAAGGCGATCAGCCCGCGCTCCGCGCGGCTCAGATGGCGCGCGGCGCGTGGCAGGCGCAGCGACGCGCGGAAACGCGTCTGGCCCTGCTTGATCAGCGCGATCAGCTGCGGGTGGACATAGGATTTGCGGGCGATCGCCGGCGTATTGCCGAGCTGTGCGGTAACGGGTTCTAGCATCGCATTCAGGCTAAGGTCGTGCGCGGCGGATGCAAGCGTGTCGAAGGCTGTGACGCTCGCCGCCCAGGTGCGGAAATGCTTGGCGGTGAAGTCCTCGCCCGTCGCTGCGCGGATATAGGCATTGACGTCGGACGAGGCGACTGCGTGCGCGACCCCGTCGGCATCGAGCCAGGCGAAGAGATGCTGGTCGTCGAGATCCTGCATCTTCTTGACGAAACGGCCGAGCGCGCGGTCGGTCATGCGCAGCGTGCACAGCTTGCCCGACTTGGCCTTGAACTGCAGCTTCAGCGTGTCGCCGCTGATCTTCGCGTGGCGCTTGCGCAGCGTCGTCGCGCCGAAACTCTTGTTGTCGCGGGCATAGGCCTCGTTGCCGACGCGGATCTGGCCGTTGTCGAGCAGCCGCACCACCGCCGCCACGGCGCGCTCCTTGCTCAGCCCGCGGCGCGCGAGGTCGGCTTCGACCTGCTTGCGCAGCGCCGGCAGCGCCTGGCCGAATTCGGCGCAGCGATCATATTTGGCGCCGTCCTGCTTCGCGCGGAAATCGGCGTGGTAGCGATATTGCTTGCGCCCCTTGGCGTCCCAGCCGACCGCCTGGATATGGCCGTTCGCCTTGGGGCAGAACCACGCATTGCTATAGGCGGGCGGCAGACCGATGCGGTTGAGCCGGTCGATCTCGTCGCGATCGGTGATGCGCGTGCCGTCGGGGGCGAAATAGGCCCAGCCATGGGCAAGCTTGCGCCGCGTGATACCGGGCTTGCTGTCGTCGCAATAACTGAGTCTGGCCATGCGTCTGCATTTTCTCCGTTCGGCGCTGCAAATGCGTGGATGGTCGCGATGTTCCGGAACAGGCGTGCGCGTGGCGGGTTGAGCGGGCGTCCCTCAGCAGCGGAGTTTCCCGTCATGGCCGATATTACCCACGCCCGCGTCCTCATTCTTGCCACCAACGGCTTCGAACAATCCGAACTGTTCGAGCCACGCCAGGCCTTGCTCGATCTCGGCGTCAAGGTGACGCTTGCCTCGCCCGGCACCGATCCGATCCAGGGCATGAAGCATGACGAAAAGGGCGCGACCATCGCCCCCGACATCACGCTCGATCAGGTCGACAGCGACGATTACGACATGCTGCTGCTGCCCGGCGGCGTCGCCAATCCCGACGCGCTGCGCATGGAAGAACGCGCGGTCGAGATCGCGCAGGAATTCGCCGATGACGACAAGCCGATCGCGGCGATCTGCCACGGGCCGTGGCTGCTGGTCGAGGCCGATGTCGTCGACGGCAAGCGCATGACCAGTTGGCCGTCGGTGCGCACCGACCTCGCCAATGCCGGGGCCGATGTCGTCGACGAGGAAGTCGTCGTCGACGGCAATTTCATCACCAGCCGCAAGCCCGAAGACATCCCCGCTTTCAACAAGGCGATCGTCGCGATGCTGGAAGAGGTGCTGACCGAGGCGTGAGCTTGCCCGGCCTGTTGGGATATGCCAGAATATCCCAACAGGCTGGAGACTGGATATGACGCGGGTGATCGTCGGAAAATGGGGAAAGAATCTCGCGGTGCGCGTCCCCTTCGACATCGCGCGTTCCGCTGGACTTAGCGATGGCGAGGAAGTCGACATCGTGACGCAGGACGGCGATATCCTGCTGCGCCGCTCGGCCGCGCACGCCCAGCGGCGCCGCGATGCCGCGCAAGCCGCCGCCGAGATCCTTGCTGATGGCAAGGCCCTTTCCCTGAAGGGCCTGTCGGTTCGCGACCTTCGCGACGAGGGCCGGCCATAGTGGCAATCGTCATCGACGCGTCGATGGCGATCGCATGGCTGTTCGAGGACGAACGCAGCGACGCGGCACGCGACGTGCTGCGCAAAATCGTCGATCATGGTGCGATGGCGCCGTCCTTATGGCGGCTCGAAGTCGCCAATGTTCTTCGCAATGCCGTTCGGCGCAAACGCTGCGACGAGGATTTCGTCGATCGCTCCTTGGCGCGACTGGATCTCTTGCCGATCGCGATCGACGATGAAACCGATCGTCATGCCTGGGGCGAGACACAGGCGCTGGCGCGGGAACTGGGCCTGACGAGCTATGACGCCGCCTATCTCGAACTTGCGCTGCGCAAGGGACTGCCTCTGGCGACGTGCGATGCCGAACTGGCGGCGGCCGCGCGCCAGCGATCGGTCGATGTGTTAACCGGTTGAGGATCCGCCTCGTGCAGTGGCGCCGTGGTCTGTTTCCGGCTTTCGCAGCGGGCCTGACCCGAACCGGAGCCCGTTGATCCACCCCTGCGCTGGCCGTTCGACGAGATGGTACAGCGCAACCGAGGCGCACAGCACCATGGCCAGATAGAGCCCGATCAACAGCGGCGGCACGGCATGCGCGTCGCTGACCAGCGCGAGCTTGAACAGCACGAACAGCATGAAGTGCGACAGATAGGTCGCGTAGCTGATCTCGCCGAGATAGTGCAGCCAGCCTATATCGAGCGGGTTGCCGCGCCGCCCGCTCGACAGTGCGAAGGCGAGCAGCGCCGCGGCGAACGCGCCGGGGACGGCGAGCGTTTCGGGCAGCGTGCCGCCGGCCCACAGCAGGATCAGCAGCGTCGCCACGCCTGCCGATGTCCAGGCCGGCGTGTGCGGTCGGTTACGCCAGCGGCACCACAGCGCCGCGACCGTCGTGCCGCAGGCGAATTCGAGGATGCAGCGCCGCAGGCCGAAACGCGCAATGTCGTGGCCGAGGTTGAGCGCGCCGCCCTCCGCCATCACCGCATGGAGCAGCACCAGCAACGCCGCACCCGCACCGATCACCGCCGGGGTCGGCACGCGTTTCCAGTCGATCGCGAGCGCGAGCAGCGGGAACAGCAGATAGGCACCCAGCTCGCAGCTGATCGACCAGCTCGGGTCGTTCCACGCGAGGTGGTCGGTGAACCCCCAATTCTGCAGCAGCAGCACGTGCAGCGGCAGCTGGGCGAAGGGATAGTCCGCCGGCGCGGCATGCCCGGTGACAACCAGCAGCAACGCAAGCCCGACCGCGGCACCGAGCATGACGATGTGCAGCGGCCAGATCCGCGCCACGCGCTTGTGCAGGAACGCCGGCACCGCGCGCCAGCCCTCGCGTCGCAGCCTGTCGCCCCAGCTCAGCCAGATCACGAAGCCCGACAGCAGGAAGAAGAAATCGACCGCAAGATAGCCCTTGGCGAAGAACGCCACCGCGCCCGGGGCGAGCCCCGCGACCGACAGGCGGATATGATAGAGCACGACGAACCAGGCGGCGATGCCGCGCAGGCTGGTCAGCGCGCGCAGCTCGTGCCTCATGCCGCCGGCTCCAGCGCTGCCACCGGCGCCTTGCGGATCGGCCGCCACGCGCCCTCGCTGCGCCGCCGGCCGAGATAGGTATCGAGCCCGATCTGCGCGCCGATCAGCATGTAGATGAACGGCTGGAAGGCGATCGCGATGAAGGCCGCGCCGAGCAGATAGACGATATGCGCCGATTGCAATGCACCGGCCAGCGGGGCGACCCATGCCTCGTCCGCGCCCGCCTTGCGATAGCGGTGGCGGATAATCTCCATCCGCAGCAGCCCGACCAGGTTGATCGTCAGCCACAATATCAACCCGGGCCAGCCCTGTTCGCCGAGCATCTCGAAATAGGCGCTGTGAAAGGCGCGCGCCTTGTCGACGGTCAGCTGGCGATCGACCGAGACATTGCCGGCGGTCCCCTCGACCTTCTCGGTGTCGTAGCGGATCTGGTTCTGGCGATACATTTCGAACCCGCCGCCAAAGGGATGCGACTGGGCATATTCCCAGGTCCATTTCCACACCGCGAGCCGGGTCGAGGCCGATTGATCGGCCTTGTAGGTTTTGATCGTGCTCATCCGGTCGGTGAAGGCGGACGGCAGCAAAGGCACTGCGGCGAGGCCGATCGCGCCGAGCATGCACAAATAGAGGATCTTGCGCTTCGTCTCGCGCAGCAACAGCACCGCGACCAGCACGATGCACAACAGGCCGGTGCGCGTCGAGGTGCCGACCGGGATCAGCATGCAGGCGAAGATCAGCGCGGCACAAAAGCCCTTCACTTTCCAGTCGGGTTTGACGATCGTGCCGAAGCGCGCAAACCACAGGATGATCGGGATGATCGCCACCGCGACGGTCGAGATGGTCGAGCCCTCGTAAAGCCCTGAATTGTTCGACACCATCAGGTTGAGCTCGCCATAGCCGCCGCCCGAGGCCAGCGTCTTGATCCCCCCGACGATGATGATCGACGCGGCGGACGCGATCATGAAGAACAGCAGCGCCTCGATCCGCAGCCGCGTGCGCAGCGTCAGCGGCAGGAAGGCGGCGAAGGCCAGCGCCTTCCACACCCAATCCCATTTGTCCGCCGCCTCGATCGGGAAGTCGGCGGAGCGGGTGGTGATGAAACAATAGAGCAGCAGCAGCAGGATCAGGCCCTGGCGCGGCGCGACGCGGGTGTCGCGCTTGTCGTCGACCAGCGCCCAGCTCGCCACCGCCAGTCCGACCGCGATCAGCGAGATCGGCACGCTGTTGAGCAGGATATAGGTCAGCCGCTGCGGCGAGACGATGTCGATATAGACATAGGACAGCACGAACAGGAACGGCCGCCGGAAACCGGCGCCGAACAGGACGAGCAGAAAGCCGACGAAGAAGAGATCACGCACCGCGCCGGCCCTTCTTCGGCGCGACCGTCTCGTCGCGAGCCGGCTCGCGATCGAGATCGTCGCGGCGCAGCAGCAGCCAGGTGGCGAGCAACATCAGCCCATGGCTGATCGCGAGCGCGAAATTGTCGATCATGCGCCGTCTGCTCCGCCCGCTATCGGGATGAGACCCTGCTCTAGTCGCGCCGGGTTGACGTGCCGTTAAACACTCATATGTCACAGCGACGCTGCGATGCGTATCCTCCATATCCTCGATCACGGTCTGCCGCTGCACAGCGGTTACACCTTTCGCACGCGTGCGATCCTCAAGGCGCAGATGCGTCAGGGGTGGCAGGTTGCGGCGGTGACCGGGCCGAAGCACGGCGCGTTCGACCTCGACGAGGAGTCCGTCGACGGCATTCATTTCTACCGTACCGATCCGCCGCGACCCTGGCCCAGCCCGCTGGCCGAACTTCGCGAGATCCGCGCGTTCGCGCGCCGCATCGACCAGGTGGTCGAGGCCTTCCAGCCCGACATCCTGCATGCCCATTCCCCGGTGCTCGACGCGCTCGCCGCGCTGCGCGTGGCGAAGCGGCGCAAGCTGCCGCTGGTCTATGAAATCCGTGCCTTTTGGGAAGATGCCGCGGTCGGCAATGGCGAGGGTCGCGAGGGATCGTGGCGCTACCGCACCACGCGCGCGCTCGAAAGCTGGGCGGTCGGACGGGCCGATGCGGTCGTGGTGATCTGCGAGGGGTTGAAGCGCGATCTGCTCGCGCGCGGCGTTCCGCCGGGCAAGATCACCGTCTCGCCCAACGGCGTCGACCTGTCGCTGTTCGGCACGCCGCCGCCGCGCGATGCCGCGCTGGCGCAAGAGCTCGGTCTCGACGGTGCCGAGGTGATCGGCTTCATCGGCAGCTTCTACGATTATGAAGGGCTCGACGATCTGATCGCGGCGATGCCGAAGCTGTTCAGCGCGCGCCCTGCCGCGCATCTGCTGCTCGTCGGTGGCGGCCCGGCCGGGGAGCGGTTGCGCGCCCAGGCCGCACGCTCGCCGGTTGCCGACCATATCCGCTTCATCGGCCGCGTGCCGCATGATGAGGTCGAGCGCTATTACGGGCTGATCGACATCCTCGCCTATCCGCGCAAGCGCATGCGGCTGACCGATCTCGTCACCCCGCTCAAGCCGCTCGAAGCGATGGCGCAGCGTCGACTCGTCGCCGCGTCGGACGTCGGCGGGCACCGCGAGCTGATTCGCGATGGCCAGACCGGCACATTGTTTCCGCCCGGCAATCCGCTCGCCATGGCGCGCAGCCTCACCGGCCTGCTCGCCGATCGCAGCGACTGGGAGGCGCGCCGCGCGCGCGGCCGCGCCTTTGTCGAGGCCGAACGTGACTGGGCAACCAATGTCGCGCGTTATGCTCCTGTTTACCAAAAACTCACGGGTGGCATGCCATCCCCCGAGTCATGGTCGCGTTCTTCCATCGTCAGCGTCTGAATCTGCCGGTCGCCCCGCTTGCCGGCGGGTTGATCGGCTTTGTCGCCGCGGCGCTGTTCGCGCTGATGCCGACCGGCATGCTCGAGGATATGGTGGTCGATTCGGGCATCGCCGCCGTCATCGCCGCTGCCGAACCGCCGCTCGGGGTCACCGCGCGGTTCGTGCTGATCTTTCTCGTTGGCGGCGGCGTGGGCGTGCTCGCCTGGTTCGCGCTGTTCCTGCTGCTCGGCAGTCGTTCGATCGTCATCCAGCCAGCCGACGCGTCGGACATGTCCGACCGCGCGCCGGTGCTGCGCCGTGCCGATGCGCATCCCGACGCGCCGGCCCGCCGCCCGCTCTCCGCGGCGCGCGATCTCGGCACCCCCTTCCTCGATATTCATGCCGAGCGTCCGCTGCATATGGGCGTGCCGGAGGACGATGCCGAGCCGATCCAGATCAACGCCGACGCCGACGCACCGCCACAGGCGGCGCCGCACGAGTCGGCCGCCGGTGCGGGTGGGGCGGTCGACGAGGTCGAGGAACAGCCGCTGCCGGCCGATCTCGATCAGCCGCTCGCCGCCTTCGACCCGCGCTCGATCCGCGACGACCCCGCCGACTGGTTTCCCGCGCCGGCACCGCTGCGCATGACGCCGCGCCGCCCGGTGTTCGACCCCGGCGAGCGCTTCGACACCTTCGATCTGACCCCGATCGCACCGCGCGCGGCCACGCCGCCGCCGTCGCCCTTCACCCCGGCCGTGCCGCCGATGCCGCGCCCGGACCCCTCGGCGACGATCCACGCCCTGCTCGACCGGCTGGAACGCGGTGTAGCGCGCCGCGAGGTGGAAGAGGTACCGCCGCCGCCACCGGCCCCGCCGCGCCGCCAGGAATCGCTCGAGGAAACGCTCGAAGCGCTGCGCCGCCTCGCCACGCGGCGCTGACCAAAGCCTATCGCTTCGTCGCGAACCAGATCACATGGCGCGGGCCCTTGCCGTTCGACCGCGCCCGCACCACGACCTCCTCGACCGCGAAGTTCGCATCGCGCAAGCGCCGCGCGAACGCCGGATCGGGCGCCGCCGACCAGATCGCCAGCACGCCGCCGCGCACCAGCGCGGCATGCGCCGCGTCGAGACCGCGCGCCGAATAGAGCCGGTTGTTGCCGCGCCGCGTCAGCCCGTCGGGGCCGTTGTCCACGTCGAGCAGGATCGCGTCATACGCGCCGTCGCCCTCTGCGATCAACGCCACGACATCGTCCTCGATCACCGTGACGCGCGGGTCGTCGAGGCACCCGGCGGTCAGCGTTTCCATCGGGCCGCGCGCCCAGGCGATGATCTCGGGGACCAGCTCAGCGACCGTTACCCGTGCCTTCGGGCCGAGCGCGGCGAGCGCGGCGCGCAGCGTGAAGCCCATGCCATAGCCGCCGATCAGCAGATGCGGCGCGGCGCGCGCGGCGAGCAATGCGCAGGTCATCGTCGCCAGCGCCTCTTCCGATCCGCTCATCCGGCTGTTCATCAATTCGTTGCGCTCGAGCACGATCATGAAATCGTCGCCGCGCCGGAACAGGCGTAGCGGCTCGCCGCCGGGTACCTCGGCCGTGCCGATCAATTCGCGCGGGATCATGCTGCATCGCTCCATCGCGACGCAGGGCCGTCGCCGCACGTCGCTGGCGCAGCGCTAGCCGCAAGGCAACCCCTGGGCGGAGGCGCGTGCCGCGTGACCGGGCATCGACAGGCGAGCGGGCGAGGCGAAGCGCGGGCCGAAATCGAGCAGGGCCGGCCGCCCATTCAGATAAAGCGACACCGGCCGATCGAGCGCGAACCCGCTGGCGGCGAGCCGCGCCAAAATCTGCGCGGTACGTTCGGCGACGACCCGCGCCCCGCTTAGTTGCGACGGCGTCGACATCCAGGCGGTCGAAACGATCAGGCCGCCGCGCCGCCGTTGCAGCCGCCCGTCGGCAAGCATGCGCGCAATGTGTCGCCCGGCGGTGGAATAAGGCAGGCCCAGCGCCCGCGCCACCGCCGCCGTGCCGACCGGCAGGCGCAACGATTCGGGTGGGACCGTATCGCTCTCGCTATAGCGATGGGCGCGCTCGCCATCATAGGTGATCGGGCGGGCATTGGCGACCATGACGCTGCCGTAGAGCAGCACTTCCAGCCAGTCGTCATGCTGGCCGGCATGGAATTCGATCGCGATCAACAGCAGGTCGATCGCCGCCGCGATGGTGGCGTGTCGGTCATGCGGCACGCCACAGCGCTGCGCCGGAAGCGGCAGGGCGAAGTCGACCATGTCCTCGATCAGCCGGATCATGATGTCGTGAAGTTGGTTCAGCGCAGCGGCGATTGTCTTGTCGGCGATCGCCTCGGGCGCGACACGGACGAGCGCGCCATCGCGCCGGCAAAGGCCGGCGGCGATCAACGCCATGATGTGCCGCCGCACCGTTTCGAACGGCCGGTCGAGTGAGGCGGCGAGGGCATTGACGCTGGCGCCCGGCCGCGATGTGCCATGCGCGGTCGCCATTCCCTTCGCATGGTCGCGAAGCGCGCTCGCCTCGCGCAACAACGCGAAGAAGATCACCGCGCGGTCGAAATTGCCGCCAAAGGCGCGGGTGATCGTCGCCGCGCCGCCGACCTGCATTTCCATGATGATCCGCGTGGCGATGCGGTTGCGCGGGCGACGTGGCGCCTCCGCCAGCGAAGCAATCAAATTCATCCCGGCGGCCCCCCAGCCGCAGTCATTTCGGGTACTCGCGCCCTTGCGCCGGATCAATGACATCAGTCAAAGGCGCCGCAAAGAAAAATGGCATGGGTCGTGTCGCAATGGGTCGAGTGAGCGTATGGCGCCGAAAGCGCCTGTCATCTGCATTATGGGCGCGCGATCGTGCGCCGCGCCAACCGGTCGCCGAGAGCAATGGCAACGATATTGTCGCGCTGCGCCGCGCCATTGGCCCCGGTCTGGTCGACGTCGCGCTCTTTCTCCGCTGAGTCGTTTCAGGCGGGGCTGACGCCGTAAGCGTCGGCCAATAATTTCACCGGATCGATCGGCTGGTCGACGCCGCCGCCGGCGACGTCTCGACCGAGCATATCCTCGATCGCCTCGACCAGGTGGCCGACACCGTCGCGCGACGCCCAGCTCTTCGCATTTACCTGGAAAATCCAGTCGAGGATCCGGGCAGAATCGGTCATCTCGTCGACCGACACGAAATACTCCATCCCGGCGCGTTGGTAGACCAGACAGGCGTCGCGGAGATCTATCGTCCATGGCCCCCAACGCCGCTGCCTTCGCGACCGCAGTTGGGGAGCAGCGAGATCGTCACGGGTGACCTGTTTGAGCGAGCACCTGGGCGCGGTACGTTTCATCTCACATCCCCACCGTCAGCGCCTCAATCGCCACGCGGGCGACGCCGGCTTCGCGGGTAATGCCCGCAATCGTCAGGTCGGCGACCAGCTGCGCGCGTACCGGCAATTCAGCCTCGGGGAGCGTTTCCAGCCACGCCTCCAGCGCCGGTGAATCGGGCGCCTCGATCGCCAGCGCGTGGCGCGCCCCGGTAAAGGTGGCGCTCGACCAGCGCCGGGTCTCGGCGCGCGCCAGCGTCACCGCACAACCCGCGCGCCGCGCATCCGCCTCGATTGCCCGCATCAACAGCATCGCCGGGTCCGCCTCACGCGCCATGGGTCTGTTCGGCGGCGAGAAACGCCTCGATCCGCGCGACGAGCGGTGCGCGCGGTTCGCGCCCGTTGCGGATATCGCGCACGAGGCGCGGGTCGTTGGCGGCGCGGCGGCCGAACGTGGTTTCCGGCATCTGGGTGGCGCGCAGATAGCGGTTGATCTTGCCGAGCAGTGACATGGGCCCTCCGTGACGAGTCGAGATGATGTTCTTTGTTTGTTCCATCAATTCCAACTTGTCTAGGAAAAATCCTAGTGTTACTATGTCCGATATGGAGGCAATCGATCCGCGCCCCGCGCTCGACGCGCTGATTGCCGAACGCGGTGTCGGTTATGCCGCACTGTCGCGCATGATCGGCCGCAACGAGGCCTACCTTCAGCAGTTCATCAAGCGCGGCACGCCGCGCGCGCTGGCCGAGCGCGACCGCCGCCTGCTTGCGGCTTTCCTGCGCGTCGACGAGGAAGTGCTGGGCGGCCCGCCCAGCGCCGCGCCGCCGGCCATCCGCCGATTGGATCTGGCGGCGTCCGCCGGACCGGGCCGGCTCGCCGAGGATGATCGGTCGGCCGGCAGCATGGTCGTCGATCCCACGATCCTTGCCGGCCGCGACCCGTCGCGCCTGTCGCTGCTTCCGGCGCGCGGCGATTCGATGGAGCCGCTGATCCATGACGGCGACATGATGCTGGTCGATGAAAGCGACCGCCGCCCGGCGCCGCGCGGCGGCGTCTATGTCATTCGGCTCGATGACACGCTGATCGTCAAGCGGCTCACCGCCAGGGCAGGGCAGGTGACCATCGCCAGCGACAACCCCGCCTTCCCGCCGATCGCACCGCGCCCGGCGGGGGAGGTCGATGTCATCGGCCGCGTTGTGTGGCTGTCGCGGACGCTGGGGTAGCGATGGCAGGTAATTCTAAAGCCCCTACCCTTCAGGGGAGGGGTTGGGGTGGGGCCTCGCCCCGTCGATCGATGGTGCCGGAACGGGAAAAAAGTGGTGAATTCGCGAAAGTATGCTTCTGACAGTGCCCGCAGGAAAGCAGCCGTTTAGGTCTGATCAAGCCAGTTCTCTTACGATCCGATCAAGCACCGTGGCCACATTCGAATACACGCGGAGAGTCCACTGCATTTCAATCGGAAGACAAGCGCCACGCATAATAACCCCTACCGCAAGCGGAGCATCTCGCTCGCCACGCAGCCTCATAATGGCCTGAAGAGATGCAAGTTGGAGGGCTTCAACTTCGTCGTATCTGCACTTTACAGCAGCCGTGGCCCCCTCATAACTAAAGCCCAATTCCGAGAGCGTGAGCGTCATCGAGCCATCTGTGACTTGATAGATCGGCTTGCCAAAAGCCGAACTCGACGAAATGGCCCATTGTCCACTCCCAGCAGCGACGGCCGAAGCAAGCTGGTGCCTGATCCACCGTTCGACTCTGCCCACAATAGCGCGCCTCCCACCCTAGGTTGTAGGCCTATGCGCGCACCGATGGAATGACCGCGAATGGCGCGATAGCGGCCCGAGGCGTCAGCCTTGAAACATGCCTGTCAGCACCGTGATAGGCTCTCCTGAAGTACGAGGATCTTTCAACCGTCAGCCCAGTGGAGCGCGAACGATCAAGGCCATCGTGCGCCCCGCCGCGACCACTCCGTTCAATCCCGACTGACCAACCACAACACCACTGAAAGCACCGCGGCGATCCCGATCCCGACGAGCAGCCCGATCGTCGGCTGCCCCCGAAACAGGCCGATCACGGCGCCGCCGATCGCGCCGAGCGCGATCAGCAGGCCGCCGGCGAGCGGGGTCTTGCGGGGTGGTTTGCTGGCCATGAAACGGCACTGCCACGTCCCGCTGCGGGATGCCAGTGTCCCCGTGCGGGACCGGTGGGGCGGCGCGTTTCAAAGCGTTTACCACCGTCATCCGCCGTTCGGCGTCGATCCGCTATAATGGCATGTCCCTTGTAACCTCTCCCGCGTTACCGCGTTGGAGAATAACCGAATGTCGTTCATGCCGTTTCTCGCCGATCGCCGCGCCATCGCCGATGCCGACACGCTGATCGCGATGTTCGGTGACGATGCCGGGCTCGAGGCGGCGGCGCGCGCCGATCAGAGCCGCGACATCGGCAACCACATCCACTTCTGCCACTGGCGCCAGATCGAGCGGCTGATCGTGCTGCTGTCGGTCAATCGCGCTATCGGCACGGTACACTGATTTTCGACTGATCTCGATTGCTTGCGGTGGCGCCCGCTCGTCCGTAGGACGGGGCATGTCCTTGTCCCCCGGGTGGCGTCGCGCGTTGTTTTGTGCCGCCACCAGCATCCTTGCCGTCGCTCCCGGCTGTGCCTGCGCGCAGGACAAAGTTGCGCCGCCGCCGCCCGCAACGGCCTCGACGGTCAGCCCGACACCCTCCGCCGCGTCGGGTCAGCTCGATCCGCAATCGCCGCTCGCGCCGATGCCCGATCTCGGCGTCGCCTGGCCCGATCTGTCGTCCTTGCCCGCCGAGCCCGTCGACCCCAACGCCACGCCCGAAATGGCCGGCGAGGTGCGCTATGATTACCGCGTCGACGGCATCGACGAGGTCGCGACGCCGCTGCTGCGCGAGCGCTTCAAGCAATTGTCGACGCTCGCCGCCAATGACGGCAGCCCCGCCAACGCCGCCCAGCTCGATCGCCGCGCGCGCGAGGATGCGGTGTTGCTCGTCGGTCTGCTCCGCGCGCAAGGTTATTACGACGCGCGCGTCACCTCGCGGCTCGAGCCGCGCCAGGGTCGCCCGCTCGTGGTGCTCGAGGCCGAGGCGGGCACGGTCTACAAGTTCGACAGCGTGACGCTCGCCGGCCTGTCGGGTGCGGGCGACAAGGCGCCGGGCCTCGAAACTGCCTTCGGCGTCAAGCCCGGTGCGCCGGTCGATGCCGATGCCATCGCCGCCGGCGAGGCGCAGTTGCGCACGAAGATCGGCAATGAAGGCTTCCCCTTCGCGAAGGTCGATTCGCCGCAGATCGTGGTCGATCATGCCACGCACACCGCGACGCTCGACATGGCGGTCGCGCCGGGCGGGGCGAAGCGCTTCGGCAAGATCACCAGCAACCCCAACAACCGCGTGTTCGGTGCGAAGCACATCCAGGAAATCGCCCGCTTCAAGCCCGGCGAGCCGTATGACGCGGAGAGCCTCGCCGACCTGCGCCGCGCGCTGATCCAGACCAGCCTCGTCTCGACCGTCGACATCAAGCCGGTCGATGCCGGCAATGGTCTGGTCGATATCGACGTCGCGCTCGAACGCGCGCCGCCGCGCACCATCGCCGCCGAGCTCGGTTACGGCACGGGCGAAGGCGCGCGGATCGAGGTCGACTGGACGCACCGCAACCTCTTCCCGCCCGAGGGCGCGCTGACGCTGCGCGGCGTGCTCGGCACCAAGGAACAGCTCGTCGGCGCGACCTTCCGCCGCAACAATTTCCACGGCCGCGACCGCATCCTGACCGGCCAGTTCGTCGTCTCCAACCTTGTGCGCGACGCCTATCGCGCCAAGACGATCTCGCTCTCGGGCAGTCTCGAACGCCAGACGACGATCTTCTTCCAGAAGAAATGGGTCTGGTCGCTCGGCGCGGAAATCGTCGCCAGCGACGAGCGCGACACGATCCTCGCCACCGGTGCGCCGCGCAAGCAAATCTATTATGTCGGCGCGCTGCCGACCTCGCTGTCCTATGACGGGTCGAACGACCTGCTCGATCCGTCGCGCGGTTTCCGGCTCAGCGGGCGCGTCTCGCCCGAGGTGTCGTTCGAGGGCAAGGCGTTCGGCTATGCCCGCCTCCAGTTCGACGCCAGCGCCTATCGCGCCGTCACCGACCGCGTCGTCGTCGCCGGGCGCGTGCGCTTCGGGACGATCGCCGGCGCGCCGCGCGACGCGATCGCGCCGTCGCGCCGCTTCTATGCCGGCGGCGGCGGGTCGGTGCGCGGCTTCGGCTATCAGGATATCGGCCCCAAGGATCCCAATGGCGATCCGGTCGGCGGGCGCAGCCTGACCGAATTCTCGCTCGAGGCGCGGGTCAAGGCGTTCGGCAATTTCGGCATCGTGCCGTTCATCGACGGCGGCAACATCTACACCACGCCGCTGCCGAGTTTCACCGGCTTGCGCTACGGCGCCGGGCTCGGCGTGCGCTATTACTCCAACTTCGGCCCGATCCGCCTCGATGTCGGCACGCCGATCAACCGTAGGCCGGGCGAGCCGCGCATCGCCGTCTATGTGTCGCTGGGCCAGGCCTTTTGAGCGACGACGCACCCGCCATGCCGCCCGCCGCGGCGCCGCGTCGCTGGCTGCGTTGGCTCGCTTATGGCGTGGCCGGGCTGTTCGGCATCGTTGCCGCGGCGCTGTTGGCGCTCGACACCGATATCGGCCATCGCTGGGTCGCCGACCAGATCGCCGCGCAACGCCCGGCCAACGGGTTGCGCTACAAGGTCGGGCGGATCGACGGCTCGCTCTACGGCAACACCATATTGGTCGATGTCCGGGTCAGCGATGCGACGGGGCTGGTGTTCGCCGCCCCCCGCGCCGAACTGGGCTGGTCGCCCTTTGCCTGGCTCGACAACCGGCTCGACATTCGCCGCCTGCATATCCCGCGTGCCACCTTCTTGCGGCTGCCCAATCTCAAGCCGACCGGCAAGACCGGGCCGTTGCTGCCGAGTTTCGACATTCGCATCGGGACGCTGGCGATCGACCGGCTGACCGTCGGCGCGGCGGTTGCCGGCGTGGTGCGCAGTGGTCGCTTGCACGGCACCGCCGACATCCATCGCGGCCGCGCGCTGGTCAGCCTCGACGCGATGGTCGCCGGCAGCGACAGCCTCACGCTCAAGCTCGATGCCGAGCCCGACCGCGACCGTTTCGACGTGGATCTGCACGCACGCGGCGCGGCGAACGGGGTGCTCGCGCACGTCGCCGGTATCGCCCGTCCGCTGTCGCTCGATGTCAGCGGCGACGGCAGCTGGCATCGCTGGCGCGGCACGGCCATCGCAACGGCCGGTGCGACGCGCTTCGTCGACCTGGCCCTTGCCAACCAGTCGGGCCGCTACGCGCTGTCGGGCACGCTGGTTCCTTCCGCGGTCATCGCGGGCAAGGTCGCGCGGTTGACCGTGCCGATGGTGCGGGTGGCGGGCAACGCCACGCTGGTCGACCGCCGCCTCGACGGCCAGCTGCAGCTGCGCTCCGCCGCGCTCGCGGCCGAAACGAACGGTGCGATCGATCTTGCCGCCGGTGCCTATCGCAATCTGCGGATCCGTGCCCGGCTGCTCCAGCCCGCCGCGCTGTTCCCCAACATGACCGGCAGCAATGTCGAGCTGCGCGCGATCCTCGACGGTGCCTTTGCCACCGCCGCGTTCGACTATCGCCTCACCGCCGATCGCTTCGCCTTCGACCAGACCGGCTTCGAGGTCGCGCGGGCCGGTGGGGCAGGGCACCTCTCCGCCGCGCCGATCACCGTGCCGCTGCGCTTCACCGCGGCGCGCGTGACCGGCGTGGGGGACGTCGCCGGCGGCATCCTGCGCAACCTGGCGGTCGACGGCGCGCTGCGCGTCACGTCGAAGCTGCTGACCGGCAACGACCTGCGCGTCACCTCGGACAAGCTCACCGCGCGCATCAACCTGATGCTCGACCTGACCAACGGCCAATATACGATCGGCATCAACGGCGCGCTCGGGCGCTACCTCATCCCGGGGCTCGGCGTGGTCGACGTCACCTCGACGCTCAAGGTCGTGCCGGGTCCCGATGGCCGTGGCACGCGCATCATCGGCACCGGTACCGCGCAGATGGTGCGGCTCGACAATGCCTTCTTCCGCAGCCTCGCCGGTGGCCTGCCCAAGATCGCCACCGCGCTGGAGCTGACGCCCGACGGCACCTTGCGGCTCACCCATCTCGTGCTGACCGCCCCGCAGCTGCGCCTCACCGGCAACGGCATGCGCCGGCGCGACGGCACCTTCCACTTCGAGGGGAGCGGCCAGCAAACGACCTATGGCCCGCTAACGCTCAAGATCGACGGCCATATCGAAAAGCCGACGATCGACCTCGTCTTCGCCCATCCTGCCGACAGCCTCGGCCTGCGCGATGTCGTCGCGCATCTCGATCCGACCGCGCAGGGCTTCGCCTTCACCGCGCGCGGCCAGTCGACGCTCGGCGCTTTCACCGGCAACGGCGCGATCCTGTTGCCGCCCGGCGGCGACACGACGATCGCCATCGCCGCGCTCGACGTTGCCGGCAGCCATGCGACCGGCAACCTGCGGGTCGCCAGCGGCGGGTTCGACGGCAGCCTTGCACTGACCGGCGGCGGCCTCACCGGGGAAGTGCTGTTCCGGCCGGTCGGCTCGGTCCAGCGTATCGAGGCGCATCTCGACGCCAAGGGCGCGAGCTTCGCCAATGCCACGACACTCAGGCGCGGCCATCTCGATCTCGTCGTATTGCTCGATCCCGCCGGCACCTCGATCGAGGCGACGCTCACCGGCGGGGGCTTGCGCCGCGGCAAGATCTCGCTCGGCCGCTTCGCCGCGAGCGTCCATCTGCGCGGCGGCAAGGGAACCGCGCAGGTCTCGCTCGCCGGCGCGCGTGGCCGGACCTTCGATATCCAGGCGCTGGCGCAGATCGCGCCCGATCGCATCGCGCTGTCGGCGCAGGGCACGCTCGATCGCCGCCCGATCCAGCTGCTTGCCCCCGCGGTGTTCACCCGCGTCGGCGATGGCTGGGAACTGGCGCGGACGCGGCTCGGCTATGCCGGGGGCGAGGCGGTGTTCGGCGGGCGCTTCACCAGCACGACTGCGTCGATTGACTCCTCGCTCAGCCGCATGCCGCTGACCGTGCTCGACATCGGCTATCCCGGGCTCGGCCTCGGTGGCAGCGCCTCGGGCACATTGTCCTTCGTTCAGACGCCGGGCGCCGCGCCGACCGGCAAGATCGACATGACGGTGCGCGGGCTGACGCGCTCGGGACTGGTGCTGTCGTCGCAACCGGTCGATCTCGGCATTGCCGGCGTGCTCCAGCCCGGCAAGGCGGCGGTGCGTGCGGTGGTGGCGACCGGGGGCAACACCGTCGGCCGCGCCCAGGCGCTGCTGACCTTGCCGGCGGGGGGCGATCTCGCCAGCCGCGTCGGGCATGCCGGCCTGTTCGCGCAGATGCGCTATGACGGTCCGGCCAATACCCTGTGGCGGCTGACCGGCATCGAGCTGTTCGACCTGACCGGCCCGGTCGCGATCGCCGCCGATGTCGGCGGGCGCGTCGACGATCCGCAGATCAAGGGCGTCGTCCAGGCCAAGGGCGCGCGGATGGAAAGCGGCACGATCGGCGCGGTGCTGACCAACGTCCAGGCCACCGGCCGCTTCGGCGGATCGCGGCTGGTGATCGAACAGTTCGCCGGCGATGCCGGCAAGGGCGGTCGCGTTACCGGCACCGGTGCTTTCGACTTTGCCGCCGCGCATGGGCTCGGCATCGACATGAGCATGCAGGCCGACCATGCCGTGATGATCAACCGCGACGATATCGGCGCGACGATCACCGGCGGGCTGACCTTCAAGTCGGACGGGCAGGGCGGGCTCATCTCGGGCGACTTGCGGCTCGATCGCAGCCGCTACCGGCTCGGCCAGGCCACGGCAGCCAGCACGGTACCGCAACTCAACGTGCGCGAGATCAACGTGCCCGGCGGCGCCGGCGGTGAGGAGGAAGAGGCGCCGCGCGTCCCCTGGCGGCTCGCGGTCCATGCCCGTGCCGCCAACCAGCTGATGGTCACCGGGCTCGGCCTGTCGAGCGAATGGTCGGCCGATCTGCAGATCGCCGGCGCGCCCGACAACCCCGCCATCAGCGGCCGCGCCGACCTGATCCGCGGCGACTATCAGTTCGCCGGTCGCGAGTTCCAGCTGTCGCGCGGCATCATCCGCTTTGCCGGCGAAGTTCCCGCCAACCCCTCGCTCGACATCGCCGCCAATGGCGACACGACCGGGCTCAGCGCGACGATCCGTGTCACCGGGCCAGCGCAGAAGCCCGATATCAGCTTCTCCAGCGTGCCGGCGCTGCCGCAGGACGAGCTGCTCTCGCGGCTGCTGTTCGGCACCTCGATCACCAACCTCTCGGCACCCGAGGCGCTGCAGCTCGCCTCGGCGGTCGGCGCGTTGCAGAACGGCAAGGGCGGGCTCGACCCGATCAACGCGGTGCGCCGTGTTGCCGGCCTAGACCGGCTGCGCTTCCTCCCCGCCGATACCCAGACCGGCGCCAAGACGTCGATCGCCGCGGGCAAGTACATCACGCGGCGGCTCTATGCCGAGATCGTCACCGACGGGCAGGGCTATTCCGCCACGCAGGTCGAATTCCAGGTCACGCGCTGGCTGTCGCTGCTGTCGAGCATCTCGACACTCGGTCGGCAGAGCGTCAACGTCCGCGTGTCGAAGGACTATTGATCGGCGGGGTTCGCCCAGATCTCGAGTTTCAGGTCGGGGATGCTGCGAAAGTCATCGCCGTTGATCGTGATCAGCGTCAACCGCTGCGCGATCGCCGTCGCGGCAATCATGCGATCGATCGCCTTGGGCCTTGAATAACCCAACTGCTCGACGATGCGTGTGTAAACGGCAATCATCGGCTTCAGGAACTCGATCGTCTCGGTCGCCGCCACCAGTGCATCGAGCGCGGCGCGGCGTTGCCGCGCATGTGCCGGATCCCTGAACACCCCGCCTTCGAGCTCGATGCGGGACAGTATCGACAAGGCAGGCATCGCTTCGAGCTGCGCGATCCGCGACACGATCGTCGGATCACCGTCGCGCAGATAGATCGCGACGTTGGTATCCATCAGGTACAATGATCAGAGCCCGCGTCGTTCCGGAAATTCGATCGGCTCGCGCTCCTGGATCTCGCCAACCGGCCCGATCGCATCAAGCGCAGCGATCAGGCGCGCGACCCGGGCCTTTCCGTCCGCGGCATCATCAACCGCTCTGATATTGATCGTATCGCCGACCTTCTCCAGCGTCACCGCCGTATCGGGCGCGAAGCCCAGTTCCTTGGGCAGCCGCACGGCGACGCTGTTGCCGCTCTTGAACGTCCTGGTCTCGATCTTGCCCATGATGCACTCCGTATACACGCATATATACACCTCGCCACTTCGCCACAAGGATACGGACGCCGCGCGGCACGTTCTCGCTACCTCACCACCTGAGAACGAGGCCGAATGACGCTCCCCCAGATCCTGTCGCTCCTCACCCTTGCCGCGATGATGGGGCTCTTCCTCTGGGGTCGCTTTCGCTACGATGTCACCGCGATCCTCGCGCTGCTCGCCGCGCTGGCGATCGGCATCGTCAAGCCCAAGGATGCCTTTACCGGCTTTTCCGACGACATCATCATCATCGTCGGCTCGGCATTGGTCATCTCGGCGGCGGTGCAGCGCTCCGGCCTGATCGAGAGCGCGCTGGCGCTGATCGCCGGCCGCGTGACGCGCGTGCGCTCGCAACTGGTCGTGCTCACCGCATCGGTCGGCATCACCTCGGCGCTGGTCAAGAATGTCGGCGCGCTGGCGATGCTGATGCCGGCGGCGTTCCAGATGGCGAAGAAGAACAACACCAGCCCCTCGGTCTTCCTCATGCCGATGTCGTTCGCCTCGCTGCTCGGCGGGCTGATGACGCTGGTCGGCACTTCGCCCAACATCATCGTCAGCCGCGTGCGCGAGCAGATGACGGGCAAGCCGTTCGGCATGTTCGACTATTTCCCGACCGGCTTCGGGCTGCTCGTTGTCGGCATGATCTTCCTGCGTTTCGGCTACCGCCTGTTGCCGCGCGATCGCCGTGCCGCACCGACCATGGCGGAGGCGATCGATATCGGCGCCTATGTCACCGAGGCCAAGGTCGCGGCCGCCTCGCCGGCGATCGGCGAAACCGTCCGCGACTTCACCGTGCGACACGAGAAGGAGGTCACGCTCACCGGCCTGATCCGCCACGGCAAGCGCACGATGCCGCGCGCCGGCACCGCGCTGCGCGAAGACGATGTGCTGATCCTCGAAGGCGAACCCGATGTGCTCGAACGGGTCATCGCGCGCGACAAGCTCGATCTCGCCGGCCACGACCGCGACCTGCCCGAAGCCAGCAAGGACGATGATGTCGGTGTCAGCGAGGCGGTGATCGGGACCAATTCGCTGCTGATCGGCAAGACCGCGCAGCGGCTCCGGCTGCAACAGCGCTACGGCGTCAACCTCATCGCGGTGTCGCGCCACGGCAAGCCGCTGACGCAGCAGCTCGGCGAGACCGCGCTCGCCGCCGGCGACGTCATCGTGCTGCAGGGGCCGCTGCCGCTGCTGCCCGAGCGGCTGCGCGACCTCGGCGCGTTGCCGCTGGCGCAGCGCAGCATCCGGCTCGGCAGTTCGGGGCGTGGCTGGCTGCCGATCATCATCCTTGCCGTCGCCATGGCGGCGACGGCGGGCGGCTATGTCCCCGTCGCAGTAGCGTTCTTCGCAGCTGCCGGGCTGGTCATCGCCACGGGTGCGTTGCCGGTGCGCGAGGCATACGACCATGTCGAATGGCCGATCCTCATCATGCTCGGCGCGCTGATCCCGGTCAGCGACTCGCTGCGCACCACCGGCGCCTCGGAGATCATCGCGACCGGACTGGCGCATGTCGCCGCGAGCTTGCCGGCATGGGGCGCGGTTGCGCTGATCCTCGTCGCGGCGATGGCGGTAACGCCGTTCCTCAACAATGCCGCGACGGTGCTGGTCATGGCGCCGATCGCCGCGGTATTCGCGCACGATCTCGGCTACCGCCCCGAAGCCTTTCTGATCGCGACCGCGATGGGCGCGGGGTGCGACTTCCTCACCCCGATCGGCCACCAGTGCAACACCTTGGTGTTCGGCCCTGGCGGCTACCGCTTCAGCGACTATGCCCGGCTCGGCGCGCCGCTGTCGCTGCTCGTCGTGCTGGTCGGTACGCCGCTGGTGCTGTGGACCTGGCCGCTGCAGTGATCCGCGCGGTCGCCCGCGAAGATCACTGCATCTGTGTTCAGGCGGGCTCGCCGACCACCGTCTTCACTTCCATGAAGTCGGCCAGGCCGTACTTGCCGCCCTCGCGGCCATTGCCCGACTGCTTGTAGCCGCCGAATGGCGCGCCGCCACCGGCACCGCCCCAGCTGTTGATCGAGACGAGGCCTGCGCGCAGCCGCGGCGCGACCTTGGCCGCCGCCGCCGGATCGCCCGAGATCGTCGCCGACAGGCCATAGGGTGTGTCGTTGGCGATGCGCACCGCCTCGTCCTGATCGTCATAGACGGTGATCGTCGCGACCGGGCCGAAGGTTTCCTCCTGCGCGATACGCATGTCGGGGGTCACACCGGTGAACAAAGTCGGCTTGATGAAGAAGCCGGCATTGCGTCCGTCGGGCCGGCCGGTGCCGCCGGTGACGAGTGTCGCGCCCTCGTCGATCGCCGACTGGATCAGCCCCTGGATCTTGTCGAACTGCGCCTTGTTGACCACCGGCCCGATATGCGCGCCCATCGTCGAGGCCTCGCCGACCGCGGTCGCTTCCATGATCCCCTTGACGATGCCCGTGGCATCCTCGACCTGGCTGCGGTGCACCAGCAGCCGGGTCGGCGCGATGCAGCTCTGCCCGGAATTGGCGATCACCCCGGCCACCGTCGGCGGCAGCACGGCGGCGAGATCGGCGCCCTCGAGCACGAGGTTCGGTGCCTTGCCGCCAAGCTCCTGATGGACGCGCTTGACCGTCGCGGCGGCGGCCTGCGCCACCGCGATGCCGGCGCGGGTCGAGCCGGTGAAGCTCACCATGTCGACATCCTTGTGGCTCGACAGTGCCGCACCGACGCCGGGGCCGTCGCCATTGACGAGGTTGAACACACCCGCCGGCACGCCCGCCGCATCGAGGATCTCGGCGAGGATCGCGGCGCAGGCCGGCGATTCCTCGGACGGCTTCAGGACCATCGTGTCGCCGGCGGCGAGCGCCGGTGCGACCTTGGCGCAGATCTGGTTGAGCGGCCAGTTCCACGGCGTGATCATCGCCACGACACCGAGCGGCTCGTGCACGACGCGGGCCTTGCCGACGCGTTCCTCGAAGCTGAACTCGCGCAGCGCCTTGAGCGTGCCAATGAAGTGGCCAAGCCCGGCCGGCGCCTGGGCGGCGTTGGCGAAGCCGATCGGCGCGCCCATCTCCTCGCTCACCGCGGCGGCAAGATCGGGCATGCGCGCTTTATAGCCCTCGATGATCCGCTCGAGCAGCGCGATGCGCTCATCGACGCTCGATTGCGACCAGCTGTCGAACGCCTTGCGCGCCGCCGCGACCGCCTTGTCGACATCGGCCTGGCTGCCCAGCGTGATCTCGGTGCAGGGCTGTTCGGTGCTCGGGTCGATCACCTCGTGTCGCGTGCCGCCGTCGCTGGCCACCCACTGCCCGTCGATATAGTGCTTGAGATAGCTGCGCATCCGTCGTCTCCAGCGTCTGTCTGTTTTGGAATGTCGGGTATGTAGGCGCTCGGCGTAATAGGTTGCAACCCGAAACCCGCTCGCCATATGAGCGCCACCAGAGGAGATCGACATGGCACGCGTTGCGCGAATCGAACGGACCGGCGGACCCGAGGTCATCCTGTGGGGCGATGTCGACCTGCCGCCCCCCGGACCCGGCGAAGTGCGCATGCGGAACACGGCGGTCGGGCTCAACTTCATCGACATCTACCACCGCAAAGGGCTTTACCCGGTCGAGCTGCCCGCCGGCCTCGGCAGCGAGGCGGCGGGGGTGATCGAGGCGCTGGGTGACGGGGTCGAGGGCTTTGCCATCGGTGATCGTGTCGGCACCTTCGGCCCGTCGCGCGGGGCCTATGCCACCGAGCGCAACGTCGCCGCCGCGCAACTCTTCCACCTGCCCGACGCGGTCGACGACAAGGTCGCGGCCGCGATCCTGCTCAAGGGCTGCACCACCGAGATGCTGGTCGAACGCTGCGCGAAGGTTGCGGCGGGACAGACCGTGCTCGTTCATGCCGCGGCCGGCGGGGTCGGGCATCTGCTCGTCGGTTGGCTCAAGGCGGTTGGCGCGACGGTGATCGGCACGGTTGGCGATCCGGCCAAGGTCGAGCAGGCGAGGCGCGCGGGGGCCGACCATGTGCTGCTGCACAAGGATGAGGACGTTGCGGCGCGGGTGCGCGAGATTACCGGCGGCACGGGCGTCGCGGTGTCGTTCGATGGCGTCGGCAAGGCGACGTGGCCGGTGTCGCTTGCCAGCGTCATGCGGCGCGGGCTGATCGTCAGTTATGGCAATGCCAGCGGCCCGGTCGACGGCGTCAATCTCGGCGTGCTCGCGCAGAAGGGCTCGCTGTTCGTCACCCGCCCGACGCTGTTCGACTATTACGTCAAGCCGGAGGAGCGTCAGGCTGGCATCGACCGCGTCTTTGCGATGCTCGCCAAGAGCGCGATCGCCCCCGAGATCGGCCGGACCTTTGCGCTGGAGGATGTCGCCGACGCGCACCGCGCGCTGGAGGCGGGCGAGACGACGGGGTCGACGGTGCTGCTGCCTTAGGTTGCACTGCGCGTTCAACATCTTGCACTTCCCCGGCGAAGGCCGGGGCCCAGTTGGGGAACGATGCGACGGGCGTTGCCGCTCATCATCTCCGCTATCCCAACTGGGCCCCGGCCTTCGCCGGGGAAGGCGCCTTTTGAGAACGGATGCGCAGATCGCGTCCCTCAACCCGGAAAAGGGCTGGCCTTGAGCAGCCCCGCGAGATGCGCCGCGTTCGCCGCGACCATGCCGGCGGTTTCGGTGACCTTGCGCGGGGTGTGTTCCAGATCCTTGAAGTCGACGGATCCCATCGCCTCGCCGACCCAGTAGCAGGCGGCGACGGCGGGGATCGTCCAGCCGACATCGTTGAGCGACTGGAAGATCTGCGACGACGACATGTGTGCGCCGTCCTCATTGCCGACGATCGCGGCGACCGCGACCTTCGAATAGCTCGGCATCCGGCCCGCCTCGTCGGTCTCGGAGAGGAAAGCGTCCATCCGCTCTAGCACGCGCTTGGCGACGCTGCCGACCTGGCCCATCCAGATCGGTCCGCCAAAGATCAGGATGTCGTGCGCGAGGATCTTCGCGCGCAAGGCCGGCCAGGCGTCGCCATCGCCTTCGTCCGACGCCACGCCCGGTTTGATGTCGAGCGCGGCGACACGCACCGTCTCGCTGATTGTCACGTCGTGCTTGGCGAAAGCCTTGGCTAGCACGGCGATCATCGCGTCGGTCGATGACGGCTTGGACGCGTCTGCCTTGAGCGAACAGTTCAGGGCGATGGCGGTCAGTGTCATGATGGGCTCCCGGTCGTGCGCCGCTAGAGCGCGCCACGCGCCGTCCGGGTTCCGCCGCGCCGATCCCCGCGCTCCCTGTTTTCTCCCAGTTACTCGCTGATACTCCCTGTTCCGGGCCCATTGTGCATATTTGCCGTTGGCGGCATCATTATCCGAGCTTGACCAATGACTTGTTCGTTTCCCGGCCTTGCGAACAGGGAGCGGGGGCAGCGAACAGGGAGTTCGCGCCCGAACAGGGAGACATATTTTCGACGATGAGAAACAAGCGCAGGGCGCGCCACCCTGCGCCTTGCCGGGAGCGTCGCGGAAAGTGAATCACGGCGACGGCGCCGATCCGGCTCAGCCGGCGATCCACGCGGCCGCAGCCGCAAGTACCGGGTCGCGGCCGGCGGCGATATCGGCGGCGGTTGATGCCACCGCGACGTCGGGCGCGAGCCCGGCGTCGGGCGGCGCGCCTGGCGGGTAGTAACCGATCAGCGGCAGGTCGAATTCGAGCCCGCTGGCCGGCAGCCGCACGAAGAAGAAGCGACCGCCATTGATGCCCCGCTGATTGCCGCCGGTCGTCTCGCCGAACAGTCGCACCTTGCCGCTGCGCCGCGCGCTGGCGGCAAAGCCGAAGGTCGCGGAGCTGTTGACCGGCCCGATCAGTGCGGCGACCGGCAGCTTGATCTGTCGTGCGACCGGCGCGATCGATGAATCGGCCGTGTCGCCTTCGAGCCGGAAGAAGCCGTCGCGCAGCGGCGTCGCGCCTTCGCCGAGCGTGCGGAAGCTGTCGTCCCAGGTGTCGAGATAGCGGTCGAGCGTGGGTGGTGTCCGGCGATAGCGCACGCGGCGCTCGGCGCCCGGCTCGACAATTGGTGACGCGATCAAGCGCGCGAGGATCATGTCGCCGCAATCCTCGCCGCCCTCATTCTCGCGAAGGTCGATGATCAAGCCCTTCGCGCCGGCCAGGCTGTCGAGGCGCGCGGTCAGCCAGGCGCGCCAGTCCCATTTGCTGTCGTAGAGCGCCCAGCCGGGCATTGTGAGCACGGCGATGCCGTCGGGGCGGATAATCCAGTCCCATACGGGCGCGCTGCCGCGATAATCGCGCTGGGTGGTCTGCGCCCGGCGCGCGGCCAGGTCGATCGCCGGCAGGTCGAGCGCCACCGAACGGCCACCCGCAAGCCGCGCCGCGACATGGTGGACACCCCCGCGCGGCACGCCGAACAGCAGCCCGTGAAAGACATCGAAATACTCGATGCTGTCGGCACCGCGCACCTCGAGCAGCGAGCGGCGCTTGGCATCGTTATGGCCGTCGGCGCGCGCATAGGGCATCAGTCGGTCGAGCATCATGCGCGGCGCGACGCCGTTGATCGCGGTGATCACGCTGCCGGCGGGCAGGTCGGCGCCGCCCTGAGCGATGACGATCATCTCCCCGGCGATCCAGCGGAAGTGGAACGGGAGCCGGCTCGGGCGATCGAACAGCGCGGCGGCGACGGCCTTTTTCTGGTTGAAGAAGTTGCCGTAGCTGTGGCCGCAGCGGATCGTCGCGAGAAAGCGCGACAGCAGCAGATAGCGCTGTTCGAGCGTGACCGATGCAGCGAAGGCGGTTTCGAGTGCGGCGATCCGTGCCGTGACCTGCGGCGGTGTGGCGTAGCGATAGAGCCCGGGGTGCAGCGCCAGCGCCGCGCGTAGAATGGCGATATCGCCGCGCAGGTCGGCCGGGGAGGGCGCGTCGCCTGCGCGGGCGAGCGCGGGTAGCAAGGGGGCGGCGGCGAGCGCGGCGATGAGATGGCGTCGGTTCATGCGGCAAGGATTGCCCGTTGCGGCGCGGCGCCGCGCCTCATTTTCGCGTCCGCGATCAACTATTCGTCTTTTGAGACGTGGCGGCGATAGGCCGATGGCGCCATGTCGTAGCGCGCGCGAAAGGCGCGGTTGAAGCTCGCCTTGGAGCTGAACCCTGCCTCCAGCGCCAGCCGTAAGAGGTCATCCCCGGCGCCGGCGGCAATGGCTGCGGCGACCTGCTCGCAACGCAGCCGGTTGACGAAGGTCGAGAAGTTCATGCCGAGCCCCTCGTTCACCGCGCGCGACAGATGGCCGCTATTGGTGCCGAGCCGCCGCGCCAGCGTGGCGAGGGTGAGCTCGGCGTCGCTCGCCCAGCCGGCGGCGCGGACCTCGGCCTTCCACGCCAAGCCTTGCGTCTTCCAGTCACGAGCCGGGGTCGGGACGGCCTCGGGCAGCGCGAGCGAGGCAAGCGCGGGAAAGGGCAGGGCGGCGTGGCGCCAGCCCTCGACCGCGAGATACAGCGCGAAGGCCGCGATCGCCACATACAGGCCCATCAACCCGCGATAGCCGATCGGCTGCCACCAGTTCCACAGCGCGTAGGTCGCCCAGATCGGCAGCAACAGCAGCGTTGCGGCACTCGCGCGGCTCAGCCAGCGCGCGGCGAAGCGTTGGTCGTCGCTGCGCTGATTCGCCAGCAGGCGGCGATAGCGCGACAGCAAGCGCAGGTCGGCCAGACCGTAAGCGGCGAGGCCGATCACCGTGCCCACAGCGGTCAGGGTCTCGAAGCGGTCATACGCCACGTCCGCCCAGCGTTGCTTGGCTGGCATCGGGAGGAGGAAACTCACCGTCAGGAACGACGCCTGCGCGATAGCCGGCGCGAGGGGCCGCCAACGGTGCGCTGGCAGTCGGCCGGTCACCAGTGCGCGAATGTAGAAATGCAGCAGCGGCGCGACCGCCAGGGTGATCGACAGCGGCGCGAAGGTCAGCCAGCGCCAGCGATCATAAAAGCCGGCAAAGCCGATCAGCCATGGCATGACGATACCGGCGAGCACGACCAGCAGGATGGCGAGCGCGCGGTTCGCGGCGCGGTTCGCCAGCGTGCGCGCAAGGCCGGTGGCGATCGCCAGCAATTGAACGACCACCACGGTGAGCAGCGCGCTGCGCCAGCCGAAAATCAGCCCGTCGAACATCGCGGCAGGGGTGAACACGAACGGGGCGCGCGCGCAACGCCCCGTTGGTGCCTCAGCCGGTCACCGCCACGACATTGTCGTCGGCATTGCGGTCGATATATTTGTTGTAGGGGTCGACCCCGGCAAAGGCCGGCTTGCGCGTCGAGACGACCCTGATCACCTGTTTGCCCGATTTCACCGGCAGCCGCGTCATCGAGATCACGTCCTTCGCGGCGAACGCGCCCAATCCCGGCCGCGCGTCGAACAGCCCGATATCGATATCGTCGGCCAGCGGCGTTGCGCGCTCCTTGCCCTTGCCGTCGGCGTAGAATTTCGCGGCGTCGATGGTGATCGAGGTCTCGAATTTCCCGTCGGCCAGCTTGCGCACGGTCGCGGTCGGCGCCTTGAGGTCGTAGATCGTGATGCGGTCGAGCAGGTCGAGCACCAGCTCGCGCTCGGCCGGCGTCCGGGCGAGTGACAGGAAGCCGTTCACCAGATCGAGCGAGCGGGCATAGGGCTGGCTCTTGAAGCGATATTTGTCGAGCAGCCCGGCGAGCATGTGGTTGACGCGATCCTCGCCGAGCCGGTCCTGCAGCAGGTACATCACCACCGCGCCCTTGCGGTAATGGATATAGGGCTGGTTCTCGACGCGATCGAGCGGCAGCTCCTCGATCCGCTCGGACCCGCGCGCGCGCAGGTAATTGTCGAGCTCATATTTGAGGAAGCGGCGGATCTTGTCCTCGCCATAGAGCTGCTTCATCACCATCAGCGCCGAATATTGCGCCATGGTCTCGACCATGATCGTGCCGCCCTGCATGTCGGCACTGATCAGCTGGTGCGCCCAATATTGGTGGCCCAGTTCGTGCGCGGTGACATAGGTGACGTAATCGATCTTCTCGGCGTCGCGGGTATCGGCGATGAAGCCGATGCGCTCCGAATAGGGGATCGTCCCGGCGAATGCCTGGGCGAAGGTCGCATAGCCGGGAAATTCGATGATCCGCGCATAATCGAACTGATAGGGCCCGAAATGCGCGCGGTAATAGCCGAGCGAAGTGCGCATCGCCGCCAGCATGCGGTCGACATTGTAGCTGTGCTTGGGGTCGTAATAGACCGTCAGCTTGACCCCGTCGGCCATCGCCGATTTCTCGGCATAGCGCGCCGACTGGACCGAGAAGAAGGCGAGGATCGGCGCGCCCGACACGAAATGGGCGGTGCGGCGACCATCGGCGATGGTGTCGGAGATCTTGCGGCCCGGCGCGATCGGCACCTGGTCGGCGCTGGTCGACAGCGTGATGTCCGAGTGGACCCAGTCTGCGTCACCGACATAGTTGCGGCGCTGCGCCGAGGTGTCTTCCAGCTTGGCCATGCGCAGCTCGGGCTCAAGGCCATATTTGCGGCGCTTGACACGGTCATCGAGCAAGCCGTCGCGGCTCATGCCGAGCTGCGGCGCGAACTGCGCATTGTTGAGGAAGGTGCCGTTGCTGATCAGCGCGGTATCGTCGCCATTGGCGCGCAGCCCGTGCTGGACGCGCTCGGTGCGGAAGCTGAGCGTTCCCGTCGCGCCCGGCGCCAGCGGCGTGGCGAAGGTGTAGATGCGATATTTCAGCACGGGATCATCCATGCTGAGCTTGGCACCTGGTATGTCGAGCGCCTTGATCTCCGTGTTGCGGTCCTGCAGGCGGACGTGGAGCGCGGGCACCGGGGCGCCGGTGTCGTTGACGAAGCGATATTGCCCGCTGAATTCGGCACGCCGTTCCGCCGGATAGAGCGCGACGTTCATCGTGATGTCGGTCAGCGACGGCTGGAGGATTTTCTCATAGGGGAGATATTTCTTCTCATACGCCGCCAGCATGCGCTCGCCGTCATCCTGCGTGCGATACTTGTTGAGGATGTTCATGTTCCAGAACAGATATCCGCCAGTGGCGACGAAAACGAGCAGCGCGGCGAGCATGATCGCGCCGGCGGGGCCGGCGAGCCGGCGCGGCAGGCGCCTCAGCCGCGGCATCAGCTTCACCTCGGTCCCGCGCCGCCACAGCAGGTGCGCGAGCACGGCGAGCATCACCGCGAAGGCGCCCCAATAAAGCCGCAGCCACCACCCCAGCGCGCCGCCGATTTGCGCGCCGTTCATGTCGGACAATTGCTGGGAGCCCGCACTGCCGTAATTGTACAGCGGATGTTCGAAACCCATTCTTATGAGGGTGATTCTTCCGACGAGATAGATGACCATCACGCCCCAGCCGATATATTTGTTGGGGCTAAGCGCCTGAACGAACACCGCCAGAATGGCGAGGAGGATCAAGTTGAGGGTGGTCGGAGCGACGTACCAGACGAAATATTGGCCGAGTTCGACATCGCTCTGGCCGCGCGTCAGCTGAACGATGATTGCGGCGACGACCGACACCAGCAGGGTCATGATCAATACCGCCGACACCGCCAGGACCTTGGGCACCAGATAGGCCCAGTTGGGCAGCGAGGTCGCGTCGATGATTTCATGCATCTTACGTTCGCGGTCGCGCCAGACGAGCTCGCCGGAATAATAGATCGCAATGATGACGGGGATGAAGGTGAATGCGCCCTGCAGGATGCCGATCGTCGCAAAGGTCAGCGGGCGTGCCGCAGTGCCGTAAATCTCGTTGGCGAACATCAGCCCGCCAACGGCATTGAACAACCCGACCAGCATCAGCACGAGAAAGGCCGGGCTGCGAAAGACCTGCCGCATCTCGAAGCGACAGCGCGCGGCAAACCTTGCCCAGGCCGCGTCGGCGGGGCGAAGCGCCGGAAGGCGCGTCACGATCACCGGCGCTACGGCCGCCAGCTTCATGTCCTTGCGCGCCTGGCGTCGCAACTGGCGCTTCGATATCCCGCTTTCGGCGAAACTGAACCGCCAAAAGGCCAGCGCCAGCGCGCACAGTGCTGCGGCGAACCAGATGGCACGGTTGGCTAGCAGTGCACCGGTGACGGCCGGCGTGCCGGCATTTGATTCCGTCGCCGTCCAGTAACGCGTCATGTTTTCAAAGGCGTTGAAGCCGAACGGCTCGATATAGCCCCCGATTTCGCGTAACTCGGGCTTGGTATCGATCACGCTCGTCAGCACCGTGTACAAAACGAGAAAAACGACCACCCCGAGATAGCTGTACATCATCGAGCGGGTCATCGTCGCGACCGAGAAGAAGATGGCCGAGGTCAGGAAAAGATTTGGCAGCGCGAAGACGAGATAGGAGAAGGCATAATCGTGCCAGCGATTGGGGCCGAGCAGGTCGGCATCGACCCATGGCATCAACGAGCCGAGCCAGATGGCGAGCGGCACGGCAATGAAGGCGATCGCCGCCGCAAGATAGGCGCCGAGAAAGCGCGCGAACAGATAGTCGAACTTCCTCACCCGCGTCGTCACGACCATCGGGCCGAAGCCGCTCTCATTGTCGCGCACGATGACGTTGGCGACGAACGCCGTCGTCACGAACATGAAGAAGATCGAGAAGATCAGATGAGTCTGGGCGATGGCGACCGGCGCGTTCTTGTGGATATTGCCGCCGCTGCCGATGCGGATCTGATCGACGGTCACCGAGCCGAAGGTCAAGAGGAAGAACAGGATGGCGACGACCCAGAAGACCGGGTTGCGCAGCTGGTAACGCAGCTCGAAGCTGGCGATCTTGGCGAACATGGCGCTCAGGCCGCTGCTGGCATGGGTACGCGGCGGGTGCGCGCCAGCGTCGAGAAATAGACGTCTTCGAGCCCGCCTGACACGCTGGTGAAGCCGTCACCCGGGTCGCTCGGCGCGAGGATGTGGACGATCGTCTTCCCCGCGAACAGACGGGTCGAGATCACCTCGTGGCGGCTGCGATAGTCTTCGAGCTGGTCGCGCTCGATCGTCTTCGCCCAGACATTGCCGCGCGACTGCGCGATCAGTTCCTGCGGCGCGCCCTCGAGCTGGATCTTGCCCGCCGCCAGCACCGCCATGCGCGGGCACAGATCGGCGACGTCCTCGACGATATGCGTCGACAGGATGATTACGACATTCTCGCCGATCTCGGCGAGCAGGTTGAGGAAGCGGTTGCGTTCCTCCGGGTCGAGTCCGGCGGTCGGTTCATCGACGATGATCAGTTCGGGGTTGCCGATCAATGCCTGGGCGATGCCGAAGCGTTGCCGCATGCCGCCCGAAAAGCCGGAGATGGCCTTTTTGCGCACGTTCCACAAATTGGTCTGGTTGAGCAGCGTCTCGACCGTTTCCTTGCGCTCGCGCGCCGAGGCGACGCCCTTGAGCACCGCCATATGGTCGAGCATGTCATAGGCCGAGACGCGCGGGTAGACGCCGAAATCCTGCGGCAGATACCCCAGCCGCTCGCGCAGCTTCTCGGGCTCGGCAATCACGTCGATGTCGCCGAAGCGGATGCTGCCCGCGGTCGGGGTCTGCAATGTCGCGACGGTGCGCATCAGCGTCGACTTGCCCGCGCCATTGGGGCCGAGCAGGCCGTACATGCCCTTGGGAATGCTCAGCGACACATCGTCGAGCGCGCGGGTGCCATTGGCATAGACATGGGTGACGCCGGTCAGTTCTAGCACGCTGAAATCTCCCCCGAATGCGGGCATGATAGCATGTGTGTTAGGAAGCTAAAGCAGTATTTTGCGCGGTGCGGCAGATTCCCTTAGAGCCCGAGCGGAAAGTGGTTGAGCGATATCAGTAGGTTGTGATTCACCGTCGTTGTCGAGACGATAGGAGAAGCAGATGGCCTGGACTGATACCGCCCGCCGGCAACATAGGC
>NZ_JAXOJP010000035.1:0-41043 GCF_036663795.1 Parasphingomonas halimpatiens | reverse complement strand
CCTATGTTGCCGGCGGGCGGTATCAGTCCAGGCCATCTGCTTCTCCTATCGTCTCGACAACGACGGTGAATCACAACCTACTGATATCGCTCAACCACTTTCCGCTCGGGCTCTTAGCAGAATCGCGATTGTCGGACTGCGCAACGCCACTCCGACCACGGCCCCGATCGCTGCGCCTGCCGTAACAATAATAGCTGTTTTCGCTCCCATTCGTTGCTCCACGCATTTCCCAGGATCATGCACCGCTTATAAGATATCGCTCTCAGCCTGTCGTGTGCGCAGTGCGTCTGGGGCGCCGCCCTTCGGAAAAAGTGCGGCCGGCGGGCGCCGCCCTTGCCAGCTAATCAACCCGGCTGGCTCAATCGCTGATCGACACCGACACCGGCGATCGGGATACGTAGCGCCCTTACAAGCGACGGGGCCGTCCCGATGACGGCCGAATGGCAAATCAGCGCTAGGCCGCCGTCGCACGCCGCCAGTCGACCGTTCGCAAAGCCTGCGGGATCGAGGGTGGACGCTCGTCGCGGCGTCATGCGAGTATGTTGACCGCGCGCGCAGCGACCAGTGCGATGGTCAGCAGAGATACGAACGATTCCGCCATCATCAGAATCTTGGCGCGGGGCGTCAGAGGCATTGTGTCGGTCGGGGAAAATGCCGTGGCGTTGGTGAACGAGAGAAACAGATAGTCAACAAATCCGGGTGACCAATTGCCCGCAAACTTGGCCAGCGTCATTTGCGGGAACAGGAAATCGTCCATTTCCTTGCGGGTCACGCCGCGCGCGGCAGGCCCGCCCCGATCGATGCTCCAGAACCAGAGCGCGAAGATGATCACATTGGTCGCCCAGATGTTGACCGCGTCCAGCAATAGCGTCTGTCCCGACTCACCGGAATGTCCGGCGAGCAGCGCCTTGAGCAGCAGCACGAGCGCCCAGAAGTTCATCAAGGTAATGATCGCCGTCATCACAACGGCGAAGAGACGGATTACGCGGCGTTGACGCGCGATGCTGCGCCAATGATGGTCGGTCGTTGCATCCCGCGCCTGGCCCTGGGTCCAGGCGGTTGCAATGGACAGGGGCGCGAGCAGCGCGAGTTCGAGCGCTGGAGCGAGCCATTGCGGACCAAGCGTGACCTTGTTGATGATCAAAAGCTGCAGCCCAATGATGATCGCCACAGATCCTCGCGCAAGCCAGAAATCGTACCGATGGGTGTGAATTGTGTTGAGTTTCGTACTCATCCTCGGGCAGTCCAGATCAGCCGTGCGTCGCCGCCCGCAAGTCGAACCGTACCGGTGGAAATCTCAAGCGATGGCGCGACGGTCCCGATTGTCGCTGGGGCGTCCCCGAGCACCTGGGCATTTTTCATCGCATTGCTCCAGCCAAATGACACCCGCTAGCGCCAACCAGAGCGTTTACCCTGAAAGCGCCCGCAAAGCGATGGCCGCCCTTCCTTCTCCCATGGCAAATCACTTGGCGTTCGTATTGTAAAGAGTGGTGCTAGCGCCAGTAGCGGGATGGTGCGAACAAGTGCTATTCCGGTCCGCCAATCTTGGCGCTCGGCTTTGAGTCTGCCTGCGCCACTGAATAGCCCGGCAGGTGGTCAGCGGCATTTCCTGTGCGGTCCGCATTGGTCGTCAGCGGGCGGCTATGCCTTATGTTCGGGCCCAAGGGAGGTTCGCGCGTCGTCAACGCCCTATATCGGCGTACAGCATTGCGGCAGCGCCTAACATGACGCCGACGGAGCTGAGACTGAGGATCAATCCGCACCACCGCATCGCCCGTTCGCGCACTGCGCTTGTCTCGCCAGTCCCCCTCATGCGTCCGTGCTACCAGTTGGCTGGCTTGCATTCCAGTTGGATCTGCGCCGAACCGCCACTCGTGGGCGCGCGGATTACGCGGGCCGCAGCGGCTACCGGAGCGTTTGCCTCAGGCCGTGCCAGTCGCGTCCGGGGACCCTGCCGAATGCCGTTACTGCGTCAGGCGAGCGCTCGCCACGGCCTTCTGGAACAGCGTGCCGAGCGCGGTCGAGATGTCGCCGTCGGTCGTCACCTGGTAGAACAGGCCCGGCGAGGCGCAGGCGGTCAACGCCGGCGTGATCAGGTCGGTGGGCGAGAGATAGGGCGTCCGCACATTGGCGATCGACCAGCTGTCCGATGCCGAAGCCGGCAGATATTGCGTGTCGAGGATGGCGATGCGGATGCCGCGATTCTTGATCGCGGTGCACTGGCTGGTCGGGATCGGGCCGATATAGCGCGACCCCCCGCTGAGTTCATCGCGCATGCCGTCGGTGATGATGAACAGCATCGCCTGTGGTGTGTCGCCGCTGTTGTTGGTGCCGAGTCCCGAGACGAGCGGGAGCGTCGCCGATGCGCCGGTAAAGGCGGCGGTATAGTTCGAGCCGGTGTCGTTGTCGCCGACGCCGCAGACGCGACTGTTGTTGGTGCAATAGGTCACCACCTGCGCGTCGCTCACATGCGCGCTGACGTTCGACAGGTTGCTATCGACGCTGTAGCCATTGATCGGCACGGTCGGCCAGAGCTGGCGATAGGTATAGTCGAAGTCCGACAGGCCCATGCGATAGATCGCGTGGTTGTTCTGCGCGGTGGTGGTGGCGAGCGTCGTGAGGTCCTGCACCGCACCCGCGACGAGATCGGTCCGCAGCACGATGTTGGCGTTGCGGGCGACCTGATAATAATCCCAGTAGACGCCGTTGACCCGCGGCGTGCCGCCGGGGTCGCTCGCCGAGGTGCTGCTCTGGTGGCAGGCAAAGGCGCAGCCATTCGTCGCCGCGGTCATCGAGGCAAGCCCGGCGCTGGTCGCGGGCAGGAGCATCGACGGCGACGTGTCGATCATGACGTAGAAGTCGATGTTCGGCGCGACGGCCGAATAGGCGGTCGAGCTGCCGTGGATCGCCAGCGTCGTGAGGCCGAGGATGCCACCGAACGCGTTCTGCGAACTGGCGTGATAGGTCACCGTCGCAGTGCGGCTATAGCTTGCGGTGGTCGCGCTGCTCGACGCCGAGCAGGTCGAGGTCGTGCCGGTGCCGGTCGGCGTCGCGCTGTCGGTGACGGTGATCGCCAGCTGCGCCGGATCGTTGGCGTTGATCGTCAGCCCGGACAGGCCGGTCGACTGGCCGACGAACATGTTCTTCGCAGTCGAGCAGGCGGCGTTGCTCGACTGGTTCATCATCGGCCGCGTCACCGCCGCCAGCGCGGCGGCGTCGGCAGCGGCATTGAGCTTGGTCTGCAACCGCATCGCGCGGCTATAGTCGATCGCCATGCCGGCGGAGAAGGTCAGCGGGATGATCGACAGGCCGACGATCATCAGCACGTTGCCGCGCCTGTCGCGGCGCAGCGCGCCGACGAGCGTGCGGGTGCCGCGCCACAAGCGAAGGGGACTCGCGAGCTGGGTCATGTCATCGTCACCGCAGAGGAAATGCGCGGGCGCATATAGATGGTGTCGCCAAGGCTCAGTGGACCGACCACGCCGAACGACATCGCCGGGACATAGGCATAGGTCACCTCTGCGACGATCGCATAGGTGCCGTTGGTGACCAGATTGGCATTGGCGGTGAAGGTCGCGCCGACCGTATGCGGCGTGACGGCACCGGTCGCCTGGCTCCACACGATCCGCGTCACGCCATTGGTGTCGGTGTAGAGTTCGGAAACGATGATCGTCGCCTTGCTCGTGTCATAGGGTGCCATGATCTGCGCCGAGGCGTTGAGGATCGTCGCCTCGGAGGCGCTGGTCACCGTGGCATATTGCGAGGTGAGATCGGCGACCGAGCGCGCGGTGATCGTCACCTTGCGGTTGCAGCCGACCGCATCCGACACCTGATAGGTACCGAGATAGAGCAGGATGAGAAACGGCGCGGTGAGCGCGAATTCGACCAGCGCGATCCCGCGCTGCTCGCGCCGCAGGCGTTTGAGCGCCCGCACGAGGCTCACGAAAAGGGCTCCGTCTTGGCGACCGAGGTCGCCATCAACAGCCGCTGGCCATTGCCAAGCGTGGCGAGGTTGAAACCGAGCGGGCCGGTCGGCACCTTCCAGATATACATCAGCCGGATGACGACGATGTCGCCAGCATTGCCCGGTGTATAGGCGAAGCTGTTCGAGACATTGCCGTGGCTGTCGAAGGTGATCGTCGGCGCACCCGTGTTGATCGCGCTGAACGAACTCGCACTCCGCACGTCGACCATGAGATTGGCGCAGCTCATGAACGGAGGCAGCGCGTTGCACGCTGCTTGCTTGAACTGGGTCGCGGTATAGCCGCCGCTCTGCGCCTGGCCGGTCATCAGCACGCGCGCGGTCGCCTCGGTCGCGGTTTCGAGCCCCTCCTGCGCGAAATAGACGGTGCTGGTGACGAGGATCGCCATGAGCAGCGCCATCAGCGGCGCGGCGACAAAGGCAAATTCGAGGATCGTGGCGCCGCGCTGGTCGGCGACAAGTGCGCGCACGGAGCGCCATGGACGATATCGCGCGTTGGTCTCCCTGCGATCTGCGTTCTGCCCTCTCATCGCCCTTCAATAGGGCGGCCTGGCTAAATGATAGTTAAAGGCCTAAAGTTTCCATGGCGTTATTTGTAACGCGTTTAGCATTAAATTGTCATGAAATATTTAATAATTGATCTTGGCGATGTAATAATATGACATTTCAATAGCATCCAGTGGCCGCAAAGGCGGTCGTGCCATGCATAATAATTTCAGTTGCGGCGCCTCAGCCAAAATAATAAGGTGCTTTCTTCGGCGTATTTCAGCGACATCGCGCGCCGTTTGTCGATTGAGCCAGAAAAGGAGGCTACCGGGAGAGCCGCAGATGGGGTGACAACATTACTACGTTGGGAAACATATCTCTTAATCGAAATCAAATGTCCCTGTCGATAGCAGGTTATTATATATACTTGACTGACATGGAATTTGACGTTCTCGATGAACTAATAATTAATTCTCCAAATGCGGTCTCAAAGACGAGGCTAGCCAGCTCGCTCTATGTTGGAAGGGCTCAACCAGTATCAAAGACAATCGAAACGGTTATTTGGCGGCTGCGTAAGAAGCTTGCTTTTTCGTGCAATGGCGCCGCGTCCATTGCGACAGATCATTTTGGTGCCGGATACAAGCTGATCGTCTCCGAAGGCTCCAACCTCGACGGCCCACTTGATCAGTCCGATCACCTCCCGCGAAGCTGACCGCCCGCTACAGCGCCGTCGGAGCGTGCGCGTCGGGTCAGCTCCGCTAGCCACCTGTCGCTTGAACTTCAACTGGCCCCGGCTTTTGGAACTGCTCGGTTGAGGCGCTAGGTCGCCAAGGCCTCCATCGTCGAAGATTGGCACCAACGGGCCCGAACGCAATCCGGCTGACGGGCGCCACAAGGTTGCCCGCACGGGTGGAGTGTGGCCATTCACAAAAGAGCTCGTTCTGCCATCGCCTTCTTGAGCATCGCGAAGCAAGGCTCGGTAATGCCGATATCTCCGTTAGGCAGGCGCGTGACGCCAACCTGAAATTTGCGTCATGTTTCCCTGGTGACAGGAGCGGTTCAGGAAACGAGGTGTTCTTGGTGTCGAGGAGATTGCTCGCCGATGCGTATCCACTCAGCGCCCAGTCTGATCCTGGCGACGATCGCGTCCCCCGCGCTGGCGGCCGCACCCGGCGTGAGCGAGGTAGCGTGGGCGAACCGATTGACCTGGGGCGTTTCCGCTGCCCCGATCGAGGGCGCCGCACCCGGTAGCGACCAATGGCTCACTGCGCAGCTCAAGCGCCCGGACGACGCGCTGCCGCCCGGCCCGGCGGCACAGATCGCGGCGATGCAGATCAGTCAACGACAGATAGCCGAGTTGGTCGTCAATGGTGACGCCGCGATCCGCTACGCCAACAAGCTCCCGGACACTGCGCAGAGGGATGCCGCGCGCAAGGCCTACCAGCAATATATGACCAATCTCGCGACTGAGGCGGCGACGCGGTCGTTGCTGCGCGACATCTATGCCCGGGACCAGCTGCGCGAACAGATGACGTGGTTCTGGTTCAACCATTTCAACGTCCAGACGCAGAAGCGCGATATCCGTGCGATGGTCGGCGACTATGAAGACCGGCTTCGCGATCACGCGCTGGGCAGGTTTCGCGATCTGCTCGAAGCGACGCTGCGCCATCCCGCGATGCTCCGCTATCTCGACAACGATCAGAACACGGCGAACCATATCAACGAGAATTACGCCCGCGAGATCATGGAACTGCATTCAATGGGGGTCGGCTCGGGCTATTCTCAACAGGATGTGCAGCAACTTGCGCGGATACTGACCGGGGTCGGCGTGGATCTCAATCACGACGCGCCGAAGCTCAGCCCGGAACGTCAGTCGCTCTACATCCGCGCCGGCCTGTTCGAGTTCAATCCCGACCGGCACGACTTCGGCGACAAGCAGTTCCTGGGTCATGCGATCAAGGGCAGTGGTTTCGGCGAGGTCGAGCAGGCACTCGACCTGATCGCCCGGTCACCCGCGACCGCACATCACGTCTCCGCGCAGATCGCCACCTATTTCATGGGCGATACGCCGCCCGCAGCGCTGATCGATCACATGTCCGCGACGTGGCAGCGGAGCGATGGCGATATGGCCGCAGTCCTGCGGACGATGATTCGCGCACCCGAATTTCGCCAGTCGCTCGGCGGGGCCTTCAAGGATCCGGTGCATTATGCGGTATCGGCCGTACGCGTGATGTACGGCAATCAGGAGATCGTGAACGTCCAGCCGATCCTTGGCTGGCTCAACCGCATGGGAGAGGGCCTCTTCGCGCGCGAAACGCCCGACGGTTACCCGATGGGGTCTGCAGGCTGGGTCGGGCCCGGACAGATGTCGGTGCGGTTCGAGATTGCGCGCCAGATCGGCGGTGGCGCTGCCGGCCTGTTCAGGGCTCCGATCCCGCCAACGGGCGCCAGCATGGCCACCGGTCTCGCGATGGCGGCCGACATGCCTTCGACGATGAACACCGCAAACCCCGGGCCGAGCGTGACGCCGGCAGCTGCCGCACCCCCCGTTCCGGCGCCTCCGCTGCCGCGGTTGCAGAAGGCTGCCTATTACACCGCGATCGCCGCGCTGCTGAACGACCAGACGCGATCCGCGCTGAGCCAGGCGACATCGCCGCAGGATTGGAACGCGCTGTTCCTGTCCTCGCCCGAGTTCATGCGCCGCTGATGTGAACGGAGAAGCTCCATGATTCCCAATCGCCGCGAACTGCTCGCGGGTGCCGCCGCTCTGGCACCGCTCGTCATCGCCGGGCGAGCGTTTGCCGCGCCGCTGGCGGGAAGCCGTTTGCTCGTGGTGTTTCTGCGTGGCGCCTATGATGCGGCCAACATTATTGCTCCGACCGGAAGCGATTTCTATCATCTGTCGCGCCCCACGATCGCGCTCGGCAAGCCGGACCCGACGGACCCGAATGCCCCCCTCGCGCTCGATGCCGATTGGAGCCTGCACCCAGCGCTCAGGGACTCGATCTTTCCGCTGTGGGAGAAGAAGCAGGTCGCTTTCGTGCCGTTCGTCGGGACCGACGATATGAGCCGCAGCCATTTCGAGACCCAGGACACGATTGAACTCGGCCAGTCCATCGGCGCGCACCGTGACTACAATTCGGGTTTCATGGCGCGCCTCGCGACCGCGCTCGGACAGGACAACCCGATCTCGTTCACCGATCAGGTGCCGCTGTGCTTTCGCGGCGGGGCAATGGTTCCCAACGTCTCGCTTAACGCGGTCGGCTCGAGGCCGGCAGTGCCGTCTCGCGATGCCGCCTTGATCTCCGCCATGTACAAGGGCCAGCATATCGGTGCGAGCGACCTCGGCAGCGCCGTTGTCGAGGGTTTCCAGGTCCGCAACGCGGTGTTCAAGACGGTCGCGCAGGAGATGAAGGAAGCCGGCCGCGGTGCGGTGAGTCCCAAGGGCTTCGAACTTTCAGCGCGACGCATCGGGCGCTTGATGCGCGATCAGTTCAATCTCGCCTTCGTGGATGTCGGGGGTTGGGATACGCACGTCAATCAGGGCGGCGCACAGGGCTATCTTGCGAACCATATCGGCGAGCTTGGGCGCGGCCTGGCGGGCTTGGCGGACGAGATCGGGCCAGATGCGTGGCGCAACACCATCGCCGTGGTCGTATCCGAATTCGGGAGAACGTTCCATGAGAATGGCGACAGGGGCACCGATCACGGACACGGCAGCATCTACTGGGTCCTCGGCGGCGGCGTGAACGGCGGACGCATCGCGGGGCCACAGGTCGCACTGTCGCGAGCGTCGCTGAATCAGGGCCGAGACCTACCGGTCCTGACCGACTATCGATCGATGATCGGTGGGCTCGCGGCGCGGCAGTTCGGCTTGGGCGCTGATCGTCTTTCCAGCGTGTTTCCGAACGCCAAGCCAGCGGATCTGTCACTGGTCTGACGGGGCGACAATCGCGGCGTCCCTTTGGAAACCGGACTCAATGCCGGCCGAAGTCGTGCCGCTACGAAAGCGCGAATCAACCTTCAAGATTGAGTGAACGCCCGCCACGATGCCGAATATTCCAAATTCTGAACCTTTGTCGGCTTCACGCGTCAAACGATCGGACCAATCTTCGGTTGTCCGGGAGGGGGAAGCCTCAGGTGGAAACGCCGCAGATATTGTCATTCGTCATCATCGCGGGCGCGATCGTGACGTTCGCGTCGGGCAGGTTTCGCTACGATCTCGTATCGCTGGTCGCCCTGCTGATCGCGATCGCCGTCGGCATCGTGCCCATCAAGAGTGCCTTTTCGGGCTTTACCAGCGATGTCGTCGTCATCATCGCTTCTGCCCTGATCGTCAGCGCTGCGGTCGCCCGATCAGGCCTGCTCGAAGCGGCGTTGACGCCAAGACTGTCACGGCTCAAGTCGTTGCCCCTGGAGGTGCCGGCACTGGCCGGCGCCACAGCTTTGTTGTCGATCATCACCAAGAATGTCGGCGCGCTGACCATCCTGATGCCGACGGCAATCAAACTCGGCCGCTCCGAAGGAAGTTCTGCATCGGCTCTGCTGATGCCAATGTCGTTCATGTCGTTGCTCGGCGGGCTCGTCACGCTGGTCGGCACGTCGACCAACATCATCGTCAGCCAGGTCAGGCAAGACACGCTCGGCAAGCCATTCGGCATGTTCGACTTCGCGCCGGTCGGGCTGGGCCTCACTGCGCTTGGCTTTATCGTCGTCAGTTTCGGCTGGCGCTTGCTTCCGCGCAATCGCCAGGGTCGTGAAAAACTCGAAGAGAGTACGGCAGGCGCTGCCTATGCTACAGAAGCGATCGTTCCGGACGAGCTCCCGAAGGAACTCAGGACCGTCGGCGCCCTCGACCTCGCAAAGGACAGGGTCGAACTCGTTGCGATCGTCCGCAAGAATGGCCGACGTGTGAAGGGGCGCGGTCGGAGCCTCCTCGTACCCGGCGAAATTCTGGTGCTCGAAGGCGACGACGAGGCGCTTGCCAGCCTGTTCGACCGGCTGCCACTGCGACAGGCTCGCTCCGAAAAGGAGATCGAGAAGGACAAGCCCTATGAGGAAGTCAGGTCCATCGAGGCCGTCATCCAGCCAGGTTCACCGCTGGTCGGCACAACGGCGCAGACCCTCCGGCTGCAGGATGAGTTCGGTGTAAAGCTGCTTGCCATCAGTCGCCGCAACGAGCGGATCACGCAGCGTCCTCGCGCGGTGACATTGCGCGCAGGAGACGTCCTGATCCTGCAGGCGGGCGAGCACGCCTTTCCCGACTTCTTTCGCACGCTTTCCTTGCTGCCGCTCGCAGAACGGGCGGTGAAACTCGGCAATTCGCGCCAGCGCTACGGCCCGATCGCCATCCTGTTCACGGCGATCCTGTTGATCGCCTTCAACGTCGTCCCTGTCGTCGCCGGCTTCTTCGGCGCTGCCGTTGTTATCGTAATGATCGGCGCTCTGCCCATGCGCGAAGCATATGCGGCACTTGAGCCGGAAGTACTCATCCTGATCGGTGCGCTCACGCCGATAAGCGAGGCGGTCCAGCATACCGGCGGCACGGCGTTGATCGCCGCTGGACTGTCGCACATGCTGGTCGGGCTATCTCCGCTGCTCGTCCTGGGCGCGCTGCTCGTCATGGCGATGGCCTGCTCCCCGTTCCTGCATAATGCGCCGACCGTCCTCGTCCTGGGCCCGATCGGCGTGCTCGTTGCCAGGCAGCTCCATCTCAACCCGGATCCGTTTCTCATGGCGGTAGCGACCGGGGCGGGATGTGATTTCCTCACGCCGATCGGCCATCAGTGCAATACGCTTGTGATGGGTCCAGGCGGCTATCGGTTCGGTGACTATTGGCGGCTTGGCCTGCCACTCTCGATATTGGTCATCACCGTCGGTGTGCCGCTGATCGCATTCGTCTGGCCGCTCTCAAACTAACGCCTTTTTGCTGCGGTTCACACCCATAATGTCATCATGAACGCGACGCAGGGCGAAGACGGCGCTTGGCGCAGCCTTGAGCCGCGCGCCATCTATCAGCTTCAGAAACAGATCGGCGCGATCTGCCGCCAGGAACTGGCGCTGAAGGTGCGCGAGCTGGGCTACGATATCGATGCGGCCAAGGACTCGATGTTCGAGATCAAGGGCGTGTCCGGCGACGTCATCGCTGCGTTCAGCACGCGCAGTGCCGAGATCGAAGCGGCGCTGGGCGAGCGCGGCACATCGCGCGACGCGGCCAGCGCCGCCGAGAAGCAGATCGCCGCGCTCGATACCCGACAGGCGAAGGTTGCTACCGATCATGCGTCGCTTGTTGCGGACTGGCGTGAGACCGCCAGCCGGGCCGGGTTCGGCTCGGATGCACGGATGGCGATGGTCAGGGACGCCGAGGTCAAGGCGACGAGCGCATACCACCGCGCCGCCATGGGCGCACAGTCGTCGATGGCGGATGTCGCCGTCGCGCGTGCCGCCGACAAGCTTAGCGAGCGGCAATCGGTCTTCTCCATGGCAGCCTTGCAGGAAGAAGCCGGGCGCATTGGCCTTGGCAAGGCATCGCCAGTGAAGTGGCCGCTAAAGCGGGTGCCGTTGACATATTGTGTGCTGACAAGCCCGGTCAGTCCTTCATCCCCCTGGGAGGAACCGTCATAGGCGGCGCTGCGGGATCCCTTGACGAGGATGGCGGGACCACGCTTACGCCCCCAGTCAGGTTGTCGAAAGTATCGATGTCAGCGATGCCGGTAAAACTCCAGGGCCCCGCTTCAGCGAAAGTTGGCGGCGGCGGCCCGACCGTCGCCGCAGGCGGCGTTGCGGCCGACGCAGGCGCCGGTGTCTGGTCCGCTGGCGCCGCTTGCGCGCGAGCGGACGCTGGCATCACACAAATCAGGGCCAGCATAGCCGCAGGCGCACCTGTCCTGAAATCGGCGCATCTGCCGGTTGGCGCGTAACTCATCCGTTCCATGTGGCGAACATTCCGACAGCCGCGGCTAGCATGACGATCGTTGCGATCCAGCCGAGTACTTTGAGCACACGCGGAAGCCGGAAGTGTCCCATTGCCGCCTGATTACTCGACAAGAACATCATCGCGACCATCACCGGCACCGCGACGACCCCATTGATAACGGCACTCCAGAACAAGGCCTTCACCGGATCGATCGGCGTGAAGTTCATCGCGACGCCGATCACCATGGCCACAGCGATCGTGGCGTAGAACGCCTTGGCACGTCCCGGCAGGCGCGCGAGCCCGACATGCCAACCGAATGCCTCTCCAAGCGCATAGGCGGCCGATCCTGCCAGCACGGGCAGAGCAAGCAGGCCGGTGCCGATGATGCCGCTGCCGAAGATCAGGAATGCAAACTGCCCGGCGATCGGCCGCAATGCTTCCGCCGCCTGCGCGGAGGTCTGAATGTCGGTGATGTTATGGGCGTGGAGCGTCGCGGCCGTGGTGAGGATGATGAACAGCGCGACGGCGTTCGAGAGGGCCATGCCCAGCAAGGTGTCGATACGGATGCGCTTGAGTTCGCTGCGGGCCTGTTGCGGCGCGCGCTCAAGCGGTTTTGCGCCGTCGCGTTCCCTGACCTGCTCGACCTCTTCCCCCGCCTGCCAGAAGAATAGGTAAGGGCTGATCGTCGTGCCGAGAATGGCGACGACCACGGTCAGATAACCGCCGCCGCCCGAAACCTGAGGGACGATCAGCCGGTAGGCGACCGTGCTCCACGGAATCTGAACGACGAAGACGACGCCGACATAGGCGAACAAGGAAAGCGTCAGCCATTTGAGCACCGACACGTAGCGCGAATAACGAACGAAGATTTCGAGCAGAAGCGAGACCAGGCCGAACAGCACGACATAGCCGAACTGGGGCCCGCCAATGAGCAATTTGAGTGCCGCCGCCATGGCACCGAGGTCGGCGCCGAGGTTGATCGTGTTCGCGACGACCAGCAACGAGACGATGCCATACAGCAAGGGTGCCGGATAATGCTGCCTGAGGTTTCCAGCGATCCCGCGCCCCGTCACTCGCCCGATGCGCGCACTGATCTCCTGGATCGCGCACATCAGCGGCCAGCTGAACAGCATGACCCAGCCGAGATTATAGCCGAACTGGGCGCCCGCTTGAGAATAGGTAGCGATGCCGCTCGGGTCGTCGTCGGACGCGCCGGTGATCAGACCCGGCCCGAGGATTTCCAGCAATTTCGGCGCCGGTGGCTCCTTGATGTCATCGCGCGCTTCGGGCTGCAGGGCGGAGTCGGTCATGTTCGGCGCCTCGACGAGCGTTGGAGTGATCCTGGCGCACTCCCGACGCGCCGCGTGCGCTCATAAACACCGCTATGGCGAAAAAGTTTGATTGCGGCCGGCGATCAGCAGGAAAATTTCCCCTCCGGGAGTCGAGCGATCCGATATTACTTTGGAATGTCATTGACTTGAAAGCGACCTCGAAGGTCTTGCTGGTCACCGCGGACACACGCCTCTGCAAGCTTCGCAAAGCGGTGCGCGCCCACATCGCGAGCCCGCGATCAGCACCACGGGTCTAGTCTTAATGCCTGCGTCACCTCGGTTTCATCATGATGATGGTCAAGGCCCGGTGGACACCGCCCAGCCATTTGTGCGCCACGGCGAGCAGGATAAGCAGCGATGACATTCTTACGACCCGTCTCGTCGCGGCTTGCGGCGGCGCTCCGCGGCGCATTCTGGGGCGCACTGGTACTCGCCGTCACGATGGCGCTGCTACCGCATCCGCCAGCACTGCCGGTCGACGCCTTCGGTGACAAGTTCGAGCATGTGCTCGCGTTCAGCATCATGGCGCTCCTCGCGGCCTTCGCATATCCGCTCATGCCACTTGCTCGGATCGGCGAGCGCCTTTCGTTTCTTGGCGCTCTGATCGAGGTGTTTCAGTCGATTCCCGCGTTGCACCGAGATTGCGATATCCGGGACTGGATCGCAGATTCGATCGCGATCATCGTGTCGCTCGCTGTCTTGCGCTGGTTGGGTCTGAAATCGCACGTGGGCAGTGGTTCAGACGGACAAGTCCCCGACGCCGACTTTGGCTCAAGACATATGCAGTCACGCCACGATCCGGTGCCGACCGGGGAACGGTCTCGCCGCACTGCGATGGCGCGCGGCATCGCTCAGGGATCGCGGGCGGTCGCGCCGTCCCGTGCGCGACCGACTGAAACGCTTGCAGCGTCGGTATGTCCGCATGGATGTGCCATGGGTGACTGAACGACAGAAAGCTATGACCATTCCAGAATACACAGTTTGGGTCTTCCGCAACGATGGCGGCATGCTCGCGCTCGTCGATGAACCCCTTGGGACCGCGCTCCCGCCACGCCAGGGACCATGGGATTTCGTCAAGCTGGCGAGCCTGTCAGCAACGATGCCGGATGAGCAGCATGCGCTCGCGCTCATCACTGTTCACGGCTATTGCTGTTTTGACGAAACCCCCGACGAAGCGCTGTAAATGCGCGGCGCAATCAGCCGGCAAGCGAGACCGGCGCTACGATCGGTCCGTCGGCAGTGAGTCCGGCGCTCGCGCGGCCTTGGCTGTTGATTTCCACTGAGAGCTGACCCGGGAGGCGCATAATTTCCACTGAGAAGTGACCCATGTTTTGACCTTCCCCCTGGCTGCCTGGTCGGGGGACACTGGAGTGATCGACATGGCTTTATTGAGCGTTATCCGGCGCTGGCATTTCCGCGATCAGATGCCGATCCGAGAGATCGAGCGTCGCACGGCAACCCATGCCCAGCTTCCCCGACGCGCTCAACGCCTGGCTTGAGGCGCAGTGCATCGCGCAATGGGCGCAGATCGAACATGGCGTGCTGCCCGGCAGATCGCGATGACGAGACGGAACAGCCGTCGTTGCGCGCAATTCTCGACGCAGGTCTGATGGGACACGGCCCGATGATGGTGCCGGTAGGGATCTTGTATGACACGCCGGAGAACGCGCTCGCCGAGCTTCGCTATGTTAAACGGGCCGGTCTGCCGGTTCACCAGGTCGAGCTCGGCGAAGAGCCCGATGGCCAGCTTGTCTCGGCGGCGGATTACGGAGGGCTGTTTCTGGAATTCGCACGGCGGATCCATCAAGCCGCACCCGAAATTTCGGTTGGTGGACCAAGCCTCGTCAACGGCATATCGGACACCTGGCTGGACGGTGACGAGGACCAGTCCTGGACCAGCCAATTTTTCAAGTATCTCCATGCGCATCACGGTCTCGACCAACTTGGCTTCTTTTCGTTCGAATTGTTTCCATTCGACAATATGTGCGGCTCGGCGCGCGCGAAACTTCTCCGTGCCAACGGATCGATGAGGGAGCTCTACAAGAGACTGGGTGAAGATGGGGTGCCAACGACCATTCCCTGGGTAATCAGCGAATATGGCTTCTCCGCTTTCGCGGGCCAGGCAATGGTAGAAATGCCCAGCGCACTGCTCAACGCCGACATGGTTGCCGATTTCCTGACGCGAGGGGGCTCGGCGAGCTATCTCTATGGTTACGGACCCAACCGGTTGCTGGATGGTGAGGTACACTGTGCCGGGCGCGGCAACATGATGCTATGGCAGGCCGACGAGAAGGGTGAGGCGCGCTGGCCGATGCCGACCTATTTCGGGGCCCGTATGTTGACCCAGTTTTGGGCCCAGCCAGGTGCGGCGCAGCACCTCCTCTACCGCGCGACCGCAAACGTCCGCGACCGGCATGGTCGCGCGTCGGTCACCGCATATCCGGTGCTTCGCCCCGATGGACGATGGGCGCTGATGCTGATTAATCGCGCGGCGACGCCGATCTCGGCGAAGGTGCATTTTCGCCTTGCAGCGGCGGGCGCGCCAGGTCCGGCTGTCGCGGCCGGACGGCCGGTTGTCGTCGCGCAATATGGGCCAGCGCAATATGCCTGGCGGCCCGGGCATCCCGATGGACATCCCATCCGGGACCGCGCGCCCAAGTCGTTCACCATTCCGAATTGGAACTCTCCCATCACACTACCGGCGGTATCTCTGACGGTCCTGCGCGGCGATGCGAGTACGAACATGGTGATGGCGGCGCGGGAACGAGCTGTGCTGCACTCGCCCCTTGGCTCCGCGTCATCGTCGAGGGCCGCTCCCTGAAGCCAACCATGATGGTGGCTACCACCAGGATGAAAGACGGGGTGCCCTTCGACATTGCGGGAACGACGAACCTGTAGACCGTCGCCGTTCCGGAAAGCATCACCTGGCGCGATGCCGACATCGTCAAAAAGCAATGCTGTCAGCAATTGGCATTGCCGGCCGCGGATAAGCGGCTCGAGCGGGGCTCGGCTCGTGCCTCTGTCAGGGGAACCTATCGCCGTGCCAAGCGTGTAGAGTTGATGGGCGCTGAATTCGGTGCTGCGAGGAGCATCCATACAATGCGCGGTTTCATCACTGGCGTCGTCACCGTCGTCATTGTCGGGCTGATTGCCGCATATTTGCTGCTGCGGAGCGGCGTGATTCCCGCCAATGCCGATGCCAAGCCCGGCGGCTTGGAACTCTGGGCCGCGAATACCTCGCTGAGCGCGACACTGCGAAGAGTGGCGCCGAAAGGACCTAACCCGGTGGCGTTGACCGACGCCAATCTGATCGAAGGTGTCACGCTATACGGTCAGCACTGTGCGATATGCCACGGCACAGCAGCTGGCGACGCCACGTCATCGCCCGTAGCCAAAGGGCTTTATCCCGCGCCGCCGCAACTCGCGACAGAGGGTGTCGAGGATGATGCGGAAGGTGTTTCGTACTGGAAGATCAAGCACGGAATCCGGCTCACCGGTATGCCGTCCTGGGCCACGACGCTCAACGACCGACAAATCTGGACGATCGCTCTCTTCTTGAAGCACATGGACAAGCTACCCGCTGGTCCACAAGCTGTCTGGAAGCAGGTGAAGAAATAGCCGATCACGTCGATTGCAAACTTTGTAAACTGCGCAATCACCATCCATGCCCATGACAATCCGTGAAGGCGTGAATGCCTGTAGGATAACGTCATCCACCCAGTTTTGACGAGCTTTCGCCAGTGACGGCATCGCTCCATTTATCGCTGATCCGAAATGCCGCCACGCATTACTTGCCGTCATTCCCTTAAGATCCTGGGGGATTAGCGCGCGCCTCGCGCGGCTGGTCGCCGCGCGACCCTTCACTATGGCGCGGCGCTGCGGCCGCGCCACCGAGCCCGTCCTGGGTGCGGTCTCGGCCTGAGGTAACGATCAGCTGGCGCGGGTCAGCAAGTCGCTGCCCCCAAAGGAGCGGGCTGTTGTCGTGCACTGGCGACGCAGGCTTACGCCAGAGTCCGGCGCCTTATATGGGCCCGCGGGCTCGCCGACGGAGACAGGCTCCGCGCGGGGAGCCCCTCTTTGTGAGTGGCGGCTGGCGCCGCCGGGGGTGAAGGCGCCGCGCTGACGCGCGGCGGCGTTGTTTTGGCCTCTCCCGGTCAAGCGCGGGTGGGCGGCGCTCGTCCTGGGACCGCCGCGGGCGGCGGCAACCCCGGCTGCGCCGGGGTGCTCCACTTGCGTTCCGCCCCTGCGGGTGCCGCCGTCCGCTGTGGCGGTCCCTTGTCCTTCGCTGCTGCCGCCCACCCCCGCTTGTCCGGGGAGGCCATGGTGGTTGGGGCGGTGGATGGAGGGACAGCCATGCGCAAGACCCGCAAAGTCCGCGCGTCCGGCCCGGACGGCGCCGCGCGATCGAATGTCTATGACGAGGTAACGACCCGCATCATCGCCGAACTGGAAGGCGGGCGCGTGCCCTGGGTGCAGCCATGGGGCCGCAGCGGCGGGGCAGGGGCCGCCATGCCGCGCAACGCGGTGACCGCGCGGCCCTATTCGGGGATCAACGTGCTGCTCTTGTGGGGCGCGGTGATCGAGGGCGGTTACCCGTCGCAAGGGTGGCTGACCTTCCGGCGGGCCCAGGAGGCCGGGGGCTGCGTCCGCAAGGGCGAGCGCGGCGTGTGCGTCGTCTATGCCGACCGGTTCACGCCCGGCGCCGAGCGCGAGCGCGCGCGGGAGACGGGCGAGGAAGCGCGCGTGGTGCCGTTCCTCAAGCGCTTCACCGTGTTCAACGTCGCGCAGTGCGAGGGCTTGCGCACCGGGCTTGCCACCGACCCGGCACCCTTGCCCGAGCGCGAGGTGATCCCCGTCGCCGAACAGGTGATCGCCGCCTCGGGGGTGGATTTCCGGATCGGTGGCGACGAGGCCTTTTACGCGCCGGAGCCGGACTTCGTGCAGGTCCCGCCACAGCCCGCTTTCTATGACCAGATCAACTGGTACCGCACCGCGCTGCATGAGTTGACCCATAATGCCGCGATCCGGATTATGCCGCGCGCCGTCGAAATGGCGCGGTTTGCAGCATGATCGCGCCAAGCCCATTCGGCATAATCTTCCTCGCTCCAACAACATGGAGCACGAAGATCATGCCTGAATATCTGGAAACCTGCGTCGGTCCGTACCTGGACTCGTTCGCCAAGAGCTTTGCCGCTGCCAATTACAAGGCGGCCACCATCACGACCTACCGTTCGATCATCAGGAAGCTTGGCCAGGTGATGGACGCGGAAGGGATCGAGCCTTCCGCCTTGACGCTCGATCAGGCCGAACGGCTGGGAAGGATGGTACCGCGAAAGCAGGGCCAGACGATCTGTCCGCACAATCTTGCGCGGCGGTTCGCTGAGCATCTGGTCGATATCGGCGTGGCGCAGCCGGTGCCGCTGACCGAAGCGCAGATCGCGCGTTCCGCTTTGTTGGCGGACTTCGAGACTTATCTCGTCAAACAGCGCGGCCTCAGTTCGCGCACCATCCCGCACACGATGGGCTTCGCGCGCCGCTTCCTCGATTATCGCTTCGGCGAGTTGGTGATCGATCCGGGCCGCCTGCGTCCCGCTGACGCAATCGGCTTCATGGAGCATGTGCTGGCCAGCGCGCGTCGCGACAAGACGGTGGCGACCCATGTCCGCATCTTCCTTCAATATCTGTTCGGATGCGGGGCCACGGCGACCAACTTGGCGTTGAGCGTGCCGAAGACGGCGAAGCGCTGGCGCGCGCGACTGCCGCGCCATCTGTCGCCCGATGGCGTCGATGCCGTGCTCGCCTCTGTCCGCGACAATCAACGGCACGGTGGGCGGGACTATGCAATGCTGCTGCTCATGGCTCGGCTCGGCCTGCGCGCGGCCGAGGTCATCGCGATCCAGCTCGACGATATCGACTGGCGTGCGGGCGAACTGCTGGTGCGCGGCAAGGGCAAGCTGCACGACCGCCTGCCGATCACCGTGGAGGTCGGCGACGCGCTGAGCGGCTATCTTCGTGAGGAACGAGGGCCGGCGACCTGCCGCACGCTGTTCGTCACCCATCGCGCGCCGCATCGACCGTTCAAGGATGGGCAGATCGTCAACGCCATCCTCAAGGAGGCTTTGAAGGCGACCGGGCAAAAGCCGGTGACGCCCTATGTGGGATCGCATCTGCTGCGTCATAGCCTCGCCACCCAGCTGGTGAACGCGGGCGCATCGCTCGACGAGGTGGGCGACGTGTTGCGGCACCGCTCGCGGATATCGACGATGATATACGCTCGGCTCGACATTGATGGACTGCGGTCGATCGCGCAGCCCTGGCCGGTTGCGGGAGGTACGTTATGAGCCTCACCCTCCAGCTCGACCGCTATCTGCGCGTCCGGCGTAGCCTCGGCTACGACCTTGGCACCAGTGAGCGCATCCTCCGCCGCTTCGCCCGGTTCGCCGATCGCGAAGGCGCCGCTCGCATTGACACGGCGCTGTTCCTGCGCTGGCACGCCACGCTGGCCGAGGCCTGCTCCTCGACCCGAGTGGCGAGGCTCAGCGTCGTGCGCCTGTTCGCGCAGTGGCTGAGCAGCTTCGATCCGGCGCATGAAGTGCCGCCGCGAGGTCTGCTGCCAGGCGCCTACAAGCGGGCGCGTCCGCATATTTACACCGATGCCGAGATCGGAGCGATCATCGCGGCGGCCAAGGCGTTGCCGTCGATATACGGCCTGCGCGGGCTGACCTGTTCGACGTTGTTCGGGCTCATTGCGGTCACTGGCCTGAGGATCAGCGAGGCGCTGGCGCTCAATCGCGACGACCTCGACACCGACCATGGCGTCATGCGCGTGCGACAAGGCAAGCTCGGCAGAGAGCGCTTGCTGCCGCTCGACCAGAGCGTCGTTGCGCAGCTGGTGGACTATGTTGCGGAGCGCGACCGGCTGATCGGCCAACCGGCCAAGCCGCTGTTCGTGACCGACAAGGCCACGCGCCTCACTGACTGCTCCGCCCGGTACAACTTCGCGCAGGCCTGTCAGCAGATCGGCCTGCGGACCCATCAGCCATACGGCAAGCATGAGCGTGGACCGCGCGTCCACGATCTTCGGCACAGCTTCGCGGTGAAGACGATGATCGACTGGTACCGCGCCGGAACAGACCCGGCGCGCGAGATGATCCGGCTGACGACCTATCTGGGCCATAGCAATCCCTCCAACACATACTGGTATCTGGAAGCGGTGCCGGAACTGCTCGATCTGGCGATGGTGCGGGCCACCAGCGGCGCGGAGGCGACCCAATGAGCGCCGCCACCTTGCCGGCGCTGGTCCAGCGCTTCTTCACCGACCGGCTGTGCGTTCAGATGGAGGCGAGCCGCCATACGGTCGCGGGCTATCGCGATACGTTCCGGCTGCTGTTGCGGTATGCGAGTGCCCGACACGGCAAGCCGCCGGTCAAGCTGACGATCGAGGACATCGACGCCGATCTGGTCGCCGACTTCCTCGTCCACACCGAGACGGCGCGCGGTAACAGCGCGCGCAGCCGGAACACCCGGCTCGCCGCGATCCGATCGTTCTTCCGCTACGTCGCGATGAGCGATCCGACCTGGCTGCTGCACTGCCAGCGCATCCTCGCCATGCCCAACAAGCGCTATGTGAAGCGCGCGGTGACGTTCCTCGACGGCGACGAGATCGCGGCGTTGCTGGCAGCGCCCGACCGCACGACATGGGCGGGACGGCGTGACCACGCGCTGCTCCTGCTCGCGGTGCAGACCGGCCTGCGGGCCTCCGAACTGGTCGGCCTCAAGTGCGGCGACGTTGTGCTCGGGAGCGGTGCGCACGTCCGCTGCATGGGCAAGGGGCGGAAGGAACGCGCCACGCCGCTGCGTCGCGAGACGGCCAAGCTGCTGGCGGCGTGGATCGGCGCCGACAAGGATGAGAGCAGGCCGCTGTTCCCGTCGATCCGCGGCGAACGGCTGAGCCGCGATGCTCTTGAGCATCTGGTCCGCAAGCACTGCCTGACGGCAGCGCGAGCATGCCCGAGCATCGGCTCCAGGCGGGTCACACCGCATACGCTTCGCCACAGCACGGCGATGGACCTGCTCCACCACGGCGTCGATCCTGCGGTGATCGCGCTCTGGCTGGGTCACGAAAACGTCGAAACCACCCAGATCTACATCCACGCCGACATGCGGATGAAGGAAAAGGCACTCGCTCGCGTCGCCGCCTCCGCCACACCGTCGAGCCGGTTCCGGCCGGACGATCAGCTCCTCGCGTTCCTGGAAGGGCTCTGATTATGCCGAACAGCCGCATGGCCGACGCCAGGAAAACCAACCTCCAGCGGAGGCCATGCGGCATAATCCGGATCGCGGCATTATGGACATTATGCCGATATCGGCATAAGACCCATGCCACCGGTCACGCGTCGCGGCTCGACCGGCACCTGACCACCGCCTTCGGCACCAAGGATTATGCCCGCGAGGAACTGGTGGCCGAAATGGGATCGGCCTTCCTCTGCGCCTCGCTCGGTATCGCGCCGACCGTGCGTCATGCCGATTACCTCGCCTCGTGGCTGGCGGTACTGCGCGAGGACAACAGAGCGATCTTCCGGGCGGCGAGCGCTGCGAGCAAGGCCGCCGACTGGCTGCTCGCGCGCCACGACGCGCTGCACGGCTTTGGCGCGCCCGCGCGGGAGGCGGCGCGATGAGCGAGCTTCTCACCCCCGAGCTTCGCGCGGCGCTGCGGGCCAATGCGCGCGCCCATTGCGATGCGGTCGCCAACGGGCGCGCAGAACCAGACCCGGCACCGGTGGTGCGGCTGTTCAACCCGTGCGGCGCCGCGACCTGGCTCGCGACCGAACTCGCCGAGGACGGCGATACGTTGTTCGGATTGGCGGACCTCGGCTTCGGCTGCCCCGAACTGGGCGTGTTCAGCCTGTCGGAGATTGCGGGCGTCAGGCTGCCGTTCGGCCTGTCGATCGAGCGCGATCAGGCATTCCGGGGGCACTTCCCGCTGTCGGCCTATGCCGAGGCGGCGCGCAAGACCGGCAGCATCATGGCCGCGGAGCGGCTGATGCACGCGGTGCTGCTGCACATCGAGAAGAGCAAGCTTCCCTACCCGTCCGACGAGGGCGGCGCGGGCTGACGTGACGGCCGTTCGCCGCCGATCAGCCGGTCCGCCCACGCTTCACATCATCGACGGACCGGCTCTCCTAGAGGGAGATACTCATGAAACTGCAATTCATCCCGCTCGACAAGCTGATTGTCAGCAAGAGCAACATCCGCTGGGGCCGCAAAGCCCCCGACGTGTCGGACATCCTGCCGACCGTGCGCCGGCGCGGCGTGATCCAGCCCGTGCTGGTACGCCCCAATTGTGCGCCGGACGGGTTCGAGATCGTCGCCGGGCGTCGCCGCTACGCCGCCGCCTGTATCGTCGCCGACGAGCGGCGCGCGGGCGGGGAGGAGGTCGAGCCGCTGCCCTGCGCCATCCTCGACGCCGGTGACGATGCCGCCGCGATCGAAGCGTCACTGATCGAGAACATGGCGCGGCTCGATGCCGATGAGGTGACCCAGTGGGAGAGCTTTACCCGGCTCGTGAAGGAAGGTCGCACGCCGGAGGATATCGGCCTCACCTTCGGGCTGCCCGACCTGACGGTGAAACGCGTCCTGGCGCTCGGCAATCTGCTGCCGCGCATCCGTGACCTCTATCGCCGCGACAAGGTGGACCGGGTCACCGTGCGGCATCTGACCCTCGCCTCCAAGACCCAGCAAAAGGCGTGGCTGGCGCTGGCCGACGATGCCAACGCGCACGCGCCGACCGGGCATCAGGTGAAGGCGTGGCTGTTCGGCGGGCAGTCGATCCCCGTCGGCCATGCGCTGTTCGACTGGCAGGCGAGTGGGCTTGCCACCATCGCCGACCTGTTCGGTGAGGAGCGCTATTTTGCCGACAGCGACGCCTTCTGGACCGCGCAGAATGAAGCGATCGAGGCACGGCGGCTGGCATTCATCGCCGATGGCTGGGCCAACGCCGTGATCGTGCCGCCTTCGGAGCACTTCCACGCCTGGGAATATGAAAAGGCGGGCAGGAAGAAGGGCGGGCGGGTCTATATCGACGTGCGCGCGAACGGCGAGGTGACGTTCCACGAGGGGCTCGTCAGCCGCAAGGAAGCGGCGCGCCTCGCCAAGGGTGACGATCCGGCGAGCGACCGGAAGCCGGCACGGGCCGAGGTCACCGCGACGCTCCAGACCTATATCGATCTCCACCGTCATGCCGCCGTCCGCGCGGCGTTGTGCGCGCAGCCGGGGACCGCGTTGCGGCTGATGGTCGCCCATGCCGTTGCAGGTTCGCATCTGTGGCGGGTGTCGGTCGAGCCGCAGGCGGCGCCGAACGATGCGGTGCGCGAGAGCGTCGAGAACAGCATCGGCGAGGCGCGGTTCGACGAGCGCCGCCGCGCGGTGCTGGCGGTTCTCGGGTTCGACGAGGACGCGCCGACCGTGACCGGCGGCGCGAGCGGCGAGGGCGGTGTGGTGCGCCTGTTCCACCGGCTGCTCGACCTGCCCGATACGGTGGTGCTGGAGGTGATCGCGGTCGTCATGGGCGAGACGCTCGCCAGCGGCAGCGCGGCGGTCGACGCGGTCGGGCTGCATGTCGGGATCGACATGGCGGACTGGTGGACGGCGGACGACGCGGTGTTCGATCTCATCCGCGACCGGGAGGTGCTGGTCGACGTGGTCGGCGAGGTCGCCGGCCGCACCATTGCCGAGGCCAATAAGGCTGAGAAGACCAAGGTGCTGAAAGGCATCGTGCGCGGTCATCTCGACGGCAGGGGCGGGCGCGACAAGGTGGAGCGCTGGGTGCCGCGCTGGATGGCGTTCCCGCCTTCCGCCTATACGGCGCGCGGCGGGGTCGGTTCGGTCGCGGCCCATGCACGGGCGCTGGCGGCGGCTCAGCCGGACCCCGGAGCGAGCAACGATAATGAGCCGCTGTCCGACGATGCTGCGCCTACGGCGCCGGCGCCGATCCTTCCCGCGCCGGACCGTGATGGCGAGGGCGAAGGCGATAGCGACCCGAGACCTTTGGCGTCCTGAACGGGGCGGGCGCCGCTCCCACGGCGCCCGCTCACTCCTCTGCGGCCCGCTCGAAATCCGGCCGCGCGCCGCCGCCGTCCCGGTGGCGCCGCGCGGGAAAAAGGAACGGTGACATGGAAAATTCCCGACCCTCTCGACGCATGCTGAAACGGTTGCGCCGCGCGCTCGACACGATGCCGGCCGGCCCGCGCGCGGTGTTCGACCTGCACCGGTTCGAGGACCGCGATTATGCCCAGATCGCCGATCAACTCGGCATCGGCATGGACGAGGTCGAACGTGCTATCGCCGATGCCATGCTGCATCTTCACCGCGAAGCCGGGTCGCCGGATGCGGTCGAGCGATTATGGGCTTGGCTTCGCGCGCTGTTCGGGCGATTCTGCCGCCGATGAAGCGTAACCTGGACCATCTGCCCGAAGGCAAACGGCGCGAGCTGGAACTCGTCGTCGAGGTGATCCGTGACGGGTTCGCCGCCGCGATCAGGCATCGCACGCAACCCAGGTTCCGTCAGGGCAAGCTGCTGAAGATCATCCTGTTCGGCAGCTTTGCGCGCGGCGACTGGGTCGAGGATCCGGTCGGGCGCTACTTCTCCGATTACGATCTGCTGGTCGTGGTCGATCATGAAGACCTGACCGATGTCCCGGAATTCTGGCTCAAGACCGAGGATCGGTTGCTCGAGCTGCTCGCCGAGGGGACGCGGCTGCGAACCCCGGTCAGCCTCGTCTACCACAACCTCGACGACGTGAACGAGAAGCTGCGGTTGGGGCGCTATTTCTTTATCGATATCCTGCGCGACGGGGTCGTCCTGTTCGAAGAACCGGACCATCCTTTTGTCGAACCGCAACCGTTATCGGCCGAGGAGGCCCTCCGCGAGACGCAGGAATATTTCGAAGAGACGCTGGAGAGCGCCGGGGGTTTAATCAGGAATGCAGGGTACGCGTTGCGCGATGGCGACAACAAGCTGGCGGCATTCCTGTTTCACCAAGCGACCGAGCGGCTGTACCAGTGCCTTTTTCTCGTCCGCACTTTGTATGCGCCAAAGACCCACAATCTCAATCGGTTACGCTCGCTGGCCGAGGACATGGAACCGAGGCTGAAGCAGGTCTGGCCATCGACCAACAAGGCCGAGCGACAGGCCTATGCCCGGTTGCGCGAGGCTTACATCAAGGCGCGCTACTCGCGCGAATATCGCATCACCGCCGAACAGCTGACCTGGCTGGGTGAGCGGGTAGGGTTGCTCAAGGCGGTCGTCGAAACCGCCTGCGTCGAGCGTCTCAATGTCCTTTCGGAAGCAGCCTGACCCCGGGCGACGACGACCGGCAGCCAACGCCACTCCTTCACGAAACAGACCGTCTCCGGCCTCGATCGCCTGTGACCTATGGCCGGCAGGTCCCCCCGAAACCATCGCGGGCGCACTATTTTCCCCTGACCTGGCGGTCATTCCGCGCGGAGCAAAATAGCACGCCGCTTCCGGTCCTCCGCTGATCGCTTCGGCCTGACGGTTCTGCGTCCCTTGTTCCGTCCACCTGGTCGGCGCGTCGGCGCGGGAACGGTCCTGCGTCGCAAGACAGGAGTGAAACATCATGGCTGCCATCGGATATGTGACCAAGGGTTCGGACGGCTCGTTCAAGGGCCAGTTGAAGACGCTCAGCATCAATGCCGGGATCGAGATCGTCGCCAACACGGCCAAGACCACCGACACCCAGCCGGATTACCGTGTTCTGTCGGACGGCGTCGAAATCGGCGCGGGCTGGCTGCGCCGCGCTGAGACCTCTGGCCGCGACTATGTGTCGCTGAGCCTTGCGGCGCCCGAGTTCGGGCCGCGCCGGCTCTACGCCAATCTCGGCCGTGCCGCCGGCGAAGCCGAGGACCGGTTCGCGGTCATCTGGAACCCCGCCGACTGAGCGGGTGAAGCTGGCCCGGCACCGCCGCGCGGTGCCGGGACACGCGGATTCCGAACGGTCGGTGCTCCAACAGGAACTTCGGCATCGAGCCTTGGCGTGAAGGAGTGAGGCCCTTCAATGTCTCGTTAACCATCTATTAGGGCGCCGCTGCGACCTTGCGGATCGTGAAGCCCGAGGGAGAGCGACGATGCCCGCGACGATGACGACCGAGATTTGCACCGGCGATGTTGCAAAGCGGCCGATGTTCATCGCCGCAAAGCTCTTCACCACCGCCGGCAAGATGATGGTCACCGTCCTGGACATATCGTCCGAAGCCATTGTTGCGACCACGGACACGCCGCCGCCGCTGGACAGCATCGTTGTCGTGGCGCGGGCTGGCGTGCGGGTACCGGCGGTCCTCGACTGGATCGACGGTCACCGGTTGGGTCTGCGGCTCGATGAGCCTCTGGAGACCTGTAGGGTCGATCAGTTCGTCGGTGCGGCGCGTCCGGCGATATCCTTCGCCGCGCCGCTTCGGGATGCCGCTTAGTCACCGGATTCTGCGCGAGTTCTCGTTGGGCCGCTCGCCAGCGCCATGATGAAAATGATTCGAGGTCGCTGATCGACGGGCCGATCAGCTTGACGCCCGGCTGTCCTACCGGGCCACAGGGAGGCCTGAAGTCTCCTAATTGCGAGCGTGTCGAACCTGACTGAGGTTGGTGGGCTCGTCTCGGATCGTCCAAGCATGGCGGCTGGCGGCACGGCTGTGCAAGGCCGGCGGCCCCTCCAATTTTGCTGCAAGCCGGAAGGCTGCTGCGCAGCCGAGTCTGTTCGTTTTCCCGCGCAACAAAATCGGTTCCTCCACCGCCGCTTGCGCGGTGCCGGCGCTGAAGCGCCGTCAGCCCTGACAGCCGCGCCGCCAGCCGCCGTCGATTGGCTGTCTTCGATGATGAGGACGTCAAGCGTGGAGGTTCACATGGGCATGTTTCAGTCGGTCGGCGCAGCATCGGATCGCGTGATGGCGGCGTTGGTCGCAGGGCTCGAACTCGAGTTCGGAACGCGCGCAGCGGAAGGCATGGCGCAGCGATTTCTGGCGGCGGAAGAGTGCGATTTTCACTGGGATGCGCGTGTGTCGGAGCGGTGGCTCGGCACATATGAGTGCGTCGATGGGCAGGAACTGGAGCTCGATCGGGTCGCAATTCTCGGGCGGATCGATGGTCACTGGTTCGTCGCGGAGATGATCGTCGATGGCGATGGCCGGGCACACGGCATGATCGCGAAGCGTGCATTTTCGACGGGAAATGCAGCGCGGAAGGCGTTCGCGGCGCGGCGTTGAACGGCGCGATAGTCATAGCCGGAATGCGATGTCGGACAGGCATCGTATCCCGGCTTCTTTTTTGTCCTCGGCTCTTCGGTGCAGAGGTTGGCGGGCAAAGACGAAGGGTTGCTGGATGGTGGGCAGACCGGCCGCTTTTAGTGTGACCGGGCGGTGGGCGGACGGGCTGTTTTGAGGCGATCCCGGGTGGAAAACGGCCTGTCCGCTTTGGGGCTATGGCTTGAGGTAACCGGACATTCGTTGTCGCGCCTCAGGGCGTCGGCTTCGCGCCCCTAACGGGTCATTCCGACGTGACTTTGACAATCGTGATAGCTGCCTTGGGCTCAGGGTCTACATCTTGCCTTTTGATGTATCGTGGTCGCGGTGGAAGAGCCGAGGCGCATACGGGGCGTCACACCCAGCGCGCGTCGCCGATCGCCATTTGTCACTGGCGCTTCCCAGCTCCCTCATGGGTGGATAACAGCGCCACAGCCTAACGCATGGGTTGGCATTGCGGGTTCGAAGGTGTCGTGCTTATCGACGCCGCAAGCACATTGCAGACGGCGCCGCGTAGCGGCCAGCCCCCCCGACCCGCTAGACCCACGCGCGTCGATCCCGATCCCATGTGCCGCGTGCTTCATCGGGCCGGGCAAGCATCGTGATGACGGGGTCAAAAAAGCCGCGAAGCTCGGCTTGCAACTCTTCGAAGGCGGGTGGCTTGATAACCGGCGCGGTACGCCGCAGGAAGCCCGTCCAATAGCCGCGGTCGGCGACGCGGGCAGCAAATTCCGCTGCGAGGCCTATTGGTGTCCTTTCCGGCAGCGGTGTTGCGCGCCGGTGCAGCGTCCCGGTGACGGCTTCGACCACGGGTGACATCTCGAAGGAGAATGTCCGGGTTGCGATCCACAGATCGTAGAAATCTTTCACCCTGCTGTTTATCATGCCGATGCTGATCATGGCCTCGAATTTCTCGGCGATTACCGTCTCCGGCGGATACATGAGAACTCTGGCGGCTGGCATGTCGTCAAATAGCGTGGGAAATATCTGGAGCTTCGGCGCCGGGTGGACGTGGTCACCAAAGCCGATGTCGACGCGCACGATGGCGGTCGCCTTCGCCAGCAGCGCTTTGAGCGAGAGCTGAACGCCGCGATAGGTCTCGGCCTCGCGGACCGGATCGATCGATATGGTGGCCGGGTCGAAGACAATCCCGTCCGGCGCCACCTCCGCGGCGCAGATTGCGCGAAACAGCTCGGCAATCGCCTCCGAGCTGGGGTCACCGCCGCCGAGCAGATCGAGATCGCCGGTCGGCCGAATGGCCTGTTCAGACCAGGTGGCGAACAACATCGCGCCCTTCAGCATATAGCGTTCCGCGGCTTCGGTCCGGGATAGCCGGTAGAGGAGCCGCTCGATCGCATAGCGAACGAGGAGGCGCTGGAAGTCGTCGCCGTGCGCGCGCGCGTGATCGAGGAGTCGTCGACGAACGGCGGGCGCGATGTCCTCGCCGACGCTCATTGCATCGCCTCGATGAGCGGCGCCATGCGCGTCGCCACCCGATCGATCCTCGCATAGTGCAGAAGCGCGTCCGGGGTTGACAGGCGCTGCCGCAGGGCATCGCGGAGCGCCTCGACGGCGACGTCTTCCCCGACATGCCGGCGATGCTTGAAGCAATCCGCGATCGTCTTGGCGATCCCGTAGATTGGCACATCGACCCCTTCGATCGAGACGCGCTCAATACCGGCCGTCAGCACATCACCGGTGGCGCGCACGATTTCCAGCCTGACCTGCCGGAGCCGCGGCATTCGCGCCTTGTGCGCGATGGTCATCCACACCGCCCCGGGCAGTTGCGTCGTCAGGCCGTGATGACGAAGCGCGCTGATCAGGCTGATCACGCCGCCCGGCACGAGGCGCGATGCTTCAGCAAGGTCATGGCTTGCATGCTCGCCCATCCGATCCGGTTCCTGATACAGCCCGCGCGCCAGCCGCACGAGGTCGCCGGCGTCGGTCATGCGGCGAAGATAAGTGCGTGGGACAGCGACCGTCGCGAAATCGCGCGCGCGCGCCATGCCCTGGCGTCGGACGAGTTCGAGGGCGCGATCGCGGTGGGTCATATAAAATAGCTGCCTTTTGTTACCTTATGTCGGCGTAATTTATCATTTGCCGACAAAAAGTAACAGTTTGTAATTTGTAACTGACATCATATAATTCATATGACCATGGTTGAGCAAGCTGCCCCCAACGACCTCACGCCGCGCCATGTGCGCGCAGCCCGAGCCCTGCTTGCCTGGTCGCAGCAGGATTTGGCCAAGGCTGCCAACGTCGCCACCTCGACGATCGCCGATTTCGAACGCGGGCAGCGAACGCCGGTCGCGAACAACGCGCAGGCGATCCGCAAGGCACTGGAGGAAAATGACATCCGCTTCCTCCCGACGGGCGCCGTAATAGGGCCGGATATCCCTGTGATAGGCCCGCAGGCCAAAACCGGTATGCCGATCCGATGGGTGACGGGCGAGGATCTGTCGAACTGGGCCAACATGAACGACGCCGTTCACAGCCTGCCCACACTCATCTCTCATCTCATACAGTCGACCACCGGGGCAAGCATCCGAGTCGAATTCCGGGCCGATGAAGGTGTGCGATATGGCGGCTGGGACGGTCTCAGCCGGAGCAGCGCGGCGACCGCCTATGTGCCGCAGGGCGACGCCGGCTGGGAACTCGGGACGCAGCGCACCGCTATCGCGGGCAAGGCGAACGAGGACTATCGGAAGCGCAGCGACGACCCCTCTCCCCTCGACCCCGCCAACACGACCTTTATGTTCGTCACTCCGCGCCACTGGAAGGACAAGGCGAAATGGGAGAAGGCTCGCAGGCAGGAAGGACGCTGGCGCGATGTGCGCGTCTACGATGCCGACGATCTCGTTCACTGGATCGAGCTGACACCAGCGGTCGGACTTTGGCTCGCCACACGGCTGCGCAAATTTCAGGAAGGCATGCAGACCCTCGAGCAGGCCTGGGAAGAATGGTCGCGCGCGACGGCGCGGCCGCTGTCAGCGGACCTCGTGCTGAGCGACCGCGATCGCGAGGAGGCCGAGGTTCTGCAATGGCTGCGCGGCGAGCCGTCGGTCCTGTCGCTGCAGGCGACGACCGCGGAAGAGGTCGTCGCCTTCTTCCATGCAACGCTCGGTGAGCTGCCGGACGATGTCGCTGCGCGATATCGCACACGCTGCATCGTCACGCTGACGCACCAGGCGGCACGCGCCCTGGCGGAGGCCTCGGGCCCATTGATCATCGTCATGACCGATCCGCACCCCGGGCTCGCCAAAACGCTCGCCGCGAAAGGTCATTTTGTCCTCCAGGCTTATGACGAGCGGGTCCTTGCGCAGGGTGAAATGCGCGCCTTGGCGCGCCCTTCGCGTGCGGGCATAGCGCGGGCGCTCGAGCAAAGCGGCACGCCGCGCGCGCGCGCCGAGACCCTGGCACGCGACAGCGCGCGCAATCTCGCGGTGCTGCGTCGCCTGATGCCCAGTGCACCGGACACCCTGCCCTCATGGGCAACCGAAAAGCCGCCGCAAGCACTGATCGCTGCCCTCCTCGCTGGAGGCTGGGAGGAGGAGAACGAAGCCGACAAGGCCCAGCTCGAACAGCTTGCCGAGCAGCCATATGACGAGCTCATCGCTGTCCTGATGCCCTATGTCGGGGCGTTCGACAGCCCGCTTCAGAAAGCCGGCTCCGCCTGGCGGGTTGCTTCGCCGGCCGACGCTTGGGTTTTGCTTGCCCGGTACTTTGCGCCGGCCGATATCCGCCGATTCGAAGCCGTGGCGCGCACCGTACTTTCGACGAGCGACCCCCGATTCGACCTACCGCCTGACAGACGCTGGCTCGCGGCAATAGAAGGTGTGCGCCGCGAATATTCGGGCCTGTTGCGCCACGGTGTCGGACAGGTCCTCATTCAACTGGCGCTTTGGGGCGGCAACGCGGCTGCGGTGCCAGATGCCGGCCGGCGCGCAGAAGCGATCGTCGCCGAGCTGCTCGGGAAGGCCGACCAGCAACGCTGGTGGTCGCTGTCGCGGGACTTCCGGCTGCTTGCCGAGGCCGCTCCGAATGCGTTTCTGTCCGCCATTGAGGAAAGTCTTGATGCCAATGATCCGGCGATCGCCATCCTGTTCGGCACCGACGAGGGCGGGCTGCACGGAGCCGAGTATCTTTCCGACCTGATGTGGGCGCTTGAGGCGCTCGCCTGGTCACCCCAGCTGCTGCCGCGCGTATCGCACGTTCTTGCGCGCCTAGACGCGCTTGACACCAAGCCACGACGCTGGGCCAATGGGCCGGCGCACAGCCTTCGCGAAATCAACCTGCTGTGGATCCCGCAGACCTATGCGACGCTCGATCAGCGGCTGCGCGCGCTTGACGCGATGCGCCGCCAAGAGCCCGACACGGCATGGAAGATCATGCTGGGCATCCTGCCCAGCGGACACGACAGCGCCATGCCCACTTCGCACCCGCGCTGGCGCGATTTCACCGTCGACCAGGAAGAGGACATCACCTTCGGGCTGATCGCTCGCGGCGCGACCGAGCTCACGCGGCGGCTCGTCGCGGATGTCGGAATCAGCAGCACGAGGTGGATCTCGCTGCTCGACCGCCTCAATGATCTGGCGCCCGATGGAAACGCGGCGATCGATGCCCTCGAGCACCTTCCCGCAATGCTCGCAGACAATGCTGAGCGCATGACGCTGTGGGACAAGTTGCGGCGGCTACTGCATCACCATCGCCAGTTCGCCACCTCGGACTGGGCGCTGCCGGCCGAGGTTCTCGATCGTATCGAGGCGGTCTACGAACAACTCGCGCCGGCCGATCCGGTCGAGCGCATCGCATGGCTCTTCGGTGCCGGCGTAGCACTGGCGCGGCCAACCGGGGGCTGGGAGTCGGAGGATCGCGACATCGACAGTGCGCGGCGCGCAGCCGCGGGGACCCTGTATGATGCCAGCGGTATCCCCGCCATCCTGCAGCTCGGGCGTGCGGCGACCTATCCTGGCTTCGTCGGCAAGGCGCTGTACGAGAACGGCCTCGACGCGGCGCAGCTAGATGCCCTGATCGAAGCCTCGCTGCGAAGTGGCGATGCGAGCGAGCGCGGTGTGGCGCTCGGCCTCATCGTGAACGCGCTCCACGAGCATGGTGAAGACTGGGTCGCCCCACTGATCGAACGGATGCAGCGGGAGAACTGGGGCGAGGACGCAGTGATGACTGTCTTCAGGGCGCTCCCGAGCCGTACATCGACTTGGAACCGTGCCGCGGCGCTCGGCCAGAGGATCGAGGATATGTATTGGGCGCAGATCCCGACCTTCTGGCTCGGCGAGGAGGATGACGCCGCATTCGCGATCCAGAAGCTGATCGCCGCCGGCCGCGCCAAAGAGGCACTAGGTCTGGCTGACCATGCCAAGAAGAAGGTACCGACCATTCTGCTGATAAAGGTGTTGCGCCAGGCGGCCAACCAATGGCCGGGCGACGGTGCCGAAAACAACGATGTGGTGATGTTCCAACACCATGTCGCCGAGATTTTCTCGGCACTCGACGAGCGGGACGACGTCGACGAGAAAGAGTTCGCGCGGCTCGAATGGGAGTATCTCGCCCTGCTCGAGCATTCGCAGCGGCCCGCAAAGGTGCTTATCAAGGCACTGTCGGAGCAGCCGGCGCTGTTCGTCGATATGCTCAAGGCGGTGTTTAAGCCCAGCGAAGACAGTGGGGTCGTCGAACCGGAACCCGATAACCAGGATCAGGTTCGGGCGATGGCCCATCAGGCATATCGACTGCTCGGCCTTTGGGACCGACTGCCCGGCACGCGGGATGATGGCGGCATCGATGGCGAACTCCTCAATGGATGGATCGAAGAAGCGCGCAAGCTCGCCATAGCCGCCGGCCGGGCGGATATGGCAGATAGCCGTATCGGCACAATGCTATCGGCGTCCCCGCTCGGCGGAGACGGCAACTGGCCGGCCGAGCCAGTGCGCGATGCGCTGGATCACTACCACAGCGCTGCGATGCTCGATGGGTTCAGTATCGGGAAGAGCAATCGGCGCGGCGTGACGATGCGGATGCCCGGCGATGGCGGGAGGCTGGAACGTCTTGAGGCAGCACAATATCGGCGGTGGGCCGAGGCAATAATTTACGACCATCCCTACACCGCCAAAGCGCTAACACAACTGGCTGAAAGCTATGACGACAGGGCGCGACGAGAGGACGAAGAAGCTGAACAGCGCGACTGGCAATATTGATGCGTGAGGGGACTAGGTGCTGCCGTCACTTGTTTTACCGCATCTCCTGCAAACAGCCCGATTGTTCGGGGCGTTGGGCCAGATGGGCCTGGCACTCGCAAAAGCAGCTCCAAGGATTGGGGGCCTTTTTGGGGGCACTTTCTCAAAGCGGTAAACTTAACTGGCTGATTTATCATGACAAGATCAAAGAAGTTGGATGCCCACCGCCCGCACCATCTCAAGGCATGGTTGGAAGTTTGAAGCGTGCGTGACGAAGGTGCTGGCCGCTCAGCTCGCTCGCCGCGCATGCCGTATCTTTGGGCGGTGCATGACGACGACCTGCAACGGCTCGATGCGGCGGCGCGCCTGCGTCGCCTGCAGCCACGCGCGGGCCGCGATTTCTCCTCCAACGACTATCTCGGCCTCGCAACCTCGCCGCGCCTGCGCGACGCCGTCGCGGCGGCGCTGGCGCGCGGTGTCGCGGTCGGCTCGGGCGGTTCGCGGCTGCTGCGCGGCAACGACCCCGAGCATGAGGCGCTGGAGGCCGAAGCGGCGGCGTTCTTCGGCAGCGAGACCGCCTTGTTCTTCTCCAGCGGTTATGCCGCCAACACCGCGCTGCTCGCGACGCTGCCGCAACGCGGCGATCTCGTCGTGCATGATGCGCTGGTCCATGCCAGCGCGCATGAGGGGCTGCGGCACGGCCGCGCCGGCTCTGTCGCGACACCGCACAACGATGTCGATGCGATCGACGATGCGATCGGCGCGTGGCGGCGCGGCGGCGCGACCGGGCGCGCATGGATCGCGGTCGAGAGCCTCTACAGCATGGACGGCGACCGCGCGCCGCTCGCCGAGCTGGCGGTGGTCGCCGCGCGCCACGAGGCGATGTTGCTGATCGACGAGGCGCACGCCACCGGCGTGTTCGGCGATCGCGGACGCGGCCTCGCCGCCGATCTCGAAGGTCACGACAATGTCATCACGCTGCGCACCTGCGGCAAGGCGCTGGGCTGCGAGGGCGCGCTGCTGTGCGGCCCGCGCGTGGCGCGCGATTTCCTCGTCAATCGCGCGCGCGGCTTCATCTTCTCGACCGCGCCGTCGCCGCTCATTGCCAGCGCGGTGCGCGAGAGCCTGCGCATCCTCGCCGATGAACCCGCACGGCGCGCGCGGCTGGCCGACCTGTTCGCCTTTGCCGAGCGCGCGCTCGCGCCGTGCGGCGTCGCTGCGACCGGCACGCAGATTCTGCCACTCGTCGTTGGCGAGGATGCACCGACCATGGCGCTCGCCGCCGCGCTCCAGGCCGCCGGCTTCGACATTCGCGGCATTCGCCCGCCGACCGTGCCGCCCGGCACCGCGCGGCTGCGCATCGCGCTCACCCTCAACGTCGACGAGGCCGCCATCACCGCTCTTGCCGACACGCTCATGGCGCTGCCGCGATGACCGGCCCGACCCTCGTCGTCACCGGCACCAACACCGATGTCGGCAAAACCGTCTTCGCCGCCGCGCTCGCCGGCGCGCTGGGCGCTTCCTACTGGAAGCCGGTCCAGGCCGGGCTCGACCCCGGCAGCGATGCCCAGCGCGTCGCCACGCTGTCGGGCCTGCCCGCGGCGCGCATCCTGCCCGAGGCTTATCGTCTGACCACCCCCTGCTCGCCGCACCGCGCCGCCGCGCTCGATGGCGTGACGATCGATCCCGCCCGCCTCGCGCTGCCCGACGTCGGAGGGCCGCTGGTGGTCGAGGGGGCGGGCGGCGTGCTGGTCCCGGTCACCGACGATCTGCTCTTCGCCGATCTGTTCGCCCGCTGGGCTGCACCCGTCATCCTCGTCGCCCGCACCGCGCTCGGCACGATCAACCACAGCCTCTTGTCGATCGAGGCGCTGCGCCACCGCGCCGTGCCGATCCACGGCATCGCCTTTATCGGCGACGCACAGCCCGACAGCGAGGCGATCATCGTCCGGCTCGGCCGCGTCAGGTCGCTCGGCCGCCTGCCGCACCTTGCGCAGCTCGACGCCGACACGCTCGCCGCCGCCTTCGCCACGCATTTCGACCTGGCCGATTTCCGATGAGCGGCTCGCCGATCTGGCATCCCTTCACCCAGCATGGCCTTGGCGAGCCGATCCCGCTCGTCACCCATGCCGCGGGCGCCGCGCTCCACACCGCCGACGGCCGGCGCATCATCGATGGCATCTCGTCCTGGTGGGTGACGACGCACGGCCATTGCCACCCGCGCATCATGGCGGCGATCGCCGAGCAGAGCGCGAAGCTCGACCAGATCATCTTCGCCGGCTGGACGCACGAGCCCGCCGAAACGCTGGCGCGCGGGCTCACTGCGCTCCTGCCCCCGGCGCTGTCGCGCGTGTTCTTCTCGGACTCGGGCTCGACCGCGGTCGAGGTCGCGCTCAAGATGGCGCTCGGCTTCTGGGCCAATCGTGGGGAGCCGCGCCACCGTATCCTGGTGCTGGAACACAGCTATCATGGCGACACGATCGGCGCGATGTCGGTCGGCGCGCGCGGCGTGTTCAACCGGCCCTATGCCCCGTTGCTGTTCGATGTCGGCACCTTGCCCTTTCCCGCGCCGGGCGCGGAACAGGCCACGCTCGATGCGCTCGAGGTCGCGTGCCGCGCTGCCCCCGCCGCGCTGATCGTCGAGCCGCTGATCCTCGGCGCCGGCGGCATGCTGATCTACCCGCCGCACATCCTCGCCGCGATGCGCGAGATCTGCGCGCGCCACGACGTCCTGTTCATCGCCGATGAGGTGATGACCGGTTGGGGCCGCACCGGCACCTTGCTGGCGTGCGAACAGGCCGGCACGGTCCCTGACATATTGTGCCTGTCCAAGGGCCTCACCGGCGGTGCGGTGCCGCTCGCCGTGACCATGGCGAGCGAGCCGATCTACGCCGCGCATCTCTCCGACGATCGCGCCCGCATGTTCTTCCACTCGTCGAGCTACACCGCCAACCCGATCGCCTGCGCCGCCGCCAACGCCAATCTCGCCATCTGGCGCGAAGAACCCGTTCTGGCCCGCGTCGCCGATCTCGCGACGCGCCAGCGTGATCGGCTGGCGGCACTCGCTACGCTGCCCAGCGTGGCCAACGCCCGCGCGCTTGGCACGATCGTCGCGCTCGACCTCGAAGATACGGCCGGCAGCGGCTACCTCTCGACGCTAGGCCCGCGCTTGCTCGCGCATTTCCGCGACCGCGACCTGCTGCTCCGCCCGCTCGGCAACACCGTTTATGTCATGCCGCCCTATTGCATCGACGACAGCGATCTCGACCGCCTTTACGACGGCATCGCCGAGGCGGTCGAGATGGTTGTGAGGGCAGGGGTGTAGCCCCTCACTCCCCCGGTGTCGGCGGGCGCTTTTTCCAGAAGCCGCCTTTCGCGCCCATTTCCCGCCCATCCGCGAACAGCCGGCGCATGAAGGCGGTGTCGAAGGATTTGTGGTCGTCGCCGGGATAATCGCGCGCGATATAACTCAGGTTGAAATCGACCCCATGCGCCACGGCGTAGAGATAACTCACATCGATCGACCCCGACAGCGAACTGCGCAGGTTGAGGCTGAAGGATTGCGACGCGATCGGAATCGTCTTGGGGCTGACGAGGTGGAACGCCCCGTTCAGCTTGTTGTTGACGATCACATAGAGGTGCAGTCGCGGCACCAGCGGCGTCGCGCGCCGGGCGACGATCGCGGCATTGGGCAGCGTCAGGATCTGCGCCGTGGTGCCGCCATCGACATGCATCTCGCTGATCGTGCGCCCGCCTGCCTGTGCCGTGATCATCACCGGCGGGAACAGCGCGGGGATCGACGATGAGGCCAGCAGGATCTGGCGGAACAGCGCATAGCGCCCTGGTGCCCGGCTCGCCGCGATCGCGCCCATGTTCCAGATCACCATGCGCTGCGCATCGAGATTGGCGGTGCCGACGAACAGCCGCCGCCCGCGCGCCTGCTCGCGCGCAACCCGGTCGATCAGCGCATCGGTCATTGTCGCCGCGATCATCCGCGCCAGCGGCGCGGTGCTCGCCGCGCTCGCCGCGGTCGGGATCGCCAGCGGAAAGCGCAGCTTGTAGATGTTGCGCGCCGATATCGTCGTGTAGAGCCGCTCCAGCGTCTTATCCTGGTCGGCGCCGAGAAAGGCGAACGGCGCGATCAGCGCGCCGGTGCTCACCCCGGTGACGATCGCGAAGTCGGGTCGCGTGCCCGATTGGGTCCAGCCGTTGAGCAGCCCCGCGCCATAGGCGCCATTGTCCGATCCGCCCGACAGCGCCAGCATGCTCGTCTCGCCATCGGCGCGCGCGAACGCCGGCGCCATCCGCTCCCCCGCATCGGGCGAATCCGCCCAGAAGCGCGCATCGGGAATCCCCGGAATCACCGCCTCGGCCTGCTCGCGCTGGGGGGAAGGGCGCGCGTTCGATCGTGGTGCACCCCGACAGGGCGACGGCGAGCGCGATGGCGGTGAGGGTAGTTTTCATTACGCCCGCGTTAGCGTGGTCGGGCACGCGCGACCAGCGCACACAAGCGGGATCTGGAAAGCGTACCGATCGGTATTCGCGAATCGGAGGGCAAGCACGCGGACCGCTCGATTGAAACGACCGGGCAGGCGGGCTACCCCACCACCATGCTGGACATCCATCGCATGTCGCCGGGCGAAGTCGACGCCTTTGCGTCGATCTGGGTTCCCTGGCTGGAGAGCATGGGCCGAACTCCGGAAGCCGAAGATTTCGCGATCATGCGCGACCCCGCCAGCTATTATTGCGGCACGGGCGGCGAAGTGTTCTTCGCCACGCTCGACGCCGCGCCGGTCGGGGCGGTGGCGGTCAAGGGCCCGGGCGACAGCGGCTTCGAATTCTGCAAGCTGGTGGTGACCGAAGCCGCCCGGGGCCACGGCGCGGGCCGTGCGTTTGTCGAAAAATGCCTCGCTTATGCGGCATCGAAAGGCGGCCCGGCGCTGTATCTCCAGTCTTTCAAGGCGCTCGACGCCGCGCTCGGCCTCTATCGCCGCATGGGTTTCCGCGACGCCGCGCCGCCACCCGAAATGACGGTGCTCGCCCGCACCGAGGTGATCATGGCGATGAACACGTAACCCATTCTTTGGGCGCAGGCGGAAATACCAAATCATGCATTCATTGCGGCGCGTTTAGCCACGCATTCGATTTCTTGCTTGGCACGCGGTTCAAAATCTGCAATTATTTATAATAAATATTGAACAGGAAATGATACATTTGAAAGTTTTAGGTCAAAAATGTTCCCATAGGAAATATCTAAACATTCAGTAACCATTCCACCCGGATGAAATGTCAGATAATCCCACATATTTTCTTCGCTATATTTTCTAAAATCTGCGATTACTGTATCGCTTCCCGTTTGATCGGCAAAAAATCCCGCAGCGCGCACTAATGTATTATCGTCGACATTAAAATTCGACTGAAAACCCGCGCTGGTGAGCATGCCTTTCTCGGTATGATCTATATCAATACCGATTCTAGCGGACGAAGGCATCGAATCAATCCAGAATTTATCTTCGGTAACGATGCTATATTTATCAATTTGAAAAAAATCAAAAGTAATATGAAATATTAAAGCATCGTCTATAAATTTTCTAAAAAATAACTCGAATAAGTCATATTCCATATCAAACCTATTTTTTTTGGAGTGTACAAAATATTTCAATGATATTGCGGGATGTAACGGTTAGTAAGTTACCAAAATTTCGTGCAGCCGACGTTGTATTTCGCGCGCACAATACGACCTATTCAGCTGGGCCGGAGCTTACTCCGATCAGGGATACATCATTCCTATCGTGTCGCGTAACCACCGTACGCCGTTGGTGGGAGGCCGGTCGAAAGGCAGCGCCCGACAATGGCAGTATCCTATCGTGGGCCGGGCAACCGTGTCGCCGGTCAATCGAGGTGGCAACCGTCCTTTGCCAGCTGCTCCTTGATCCACGTTGCGACGTCGTAGCCGAAAATCTTCAATCCCGTGATCTTGGCATTTTCGATCGTCAGCCCGGCGAGGTTCACGTCCGCCAAGGTCGCCCCGGCAAGGTTCACGTTGGTCAGCGTCGCGCCCCCAAGGTTCACGTCATCAAAGATCGCTTTTTCGAGCGAGCAGTTCTTGAAGGTGGCGCCGTTCATGCGCTGGTTCGAGAAATTCATCTTCCGCCTCCCCATGCTCACCGCGCCTTTTGCGCCGCGCCGCGTTCGCAAGAAAAATGTTATCGTGGGATATTGTCGGGACCCGATATTATGCCATGCGGCAATCGCGGTAAAGCGGCGTAGCCCGCGATCGAGCTCCGGATAATATCGCTATTGTGCCCGCGCGTTACTGACGATGATCCATCCCCGGCACCGCTCATCGCGAAGGCCATTTCCAGCCCGGACATGCGCTTTGCGATGCGATCGTCTCGCCCAGCTGCTTCTCCAGTTCGATCGAGGTGCTTTCGGCATATTGCTCCAGGGCAGCCACCAATCTGGAGGCATGCGACACGACGATGATCTGGCATCGCTCCGACGCCTTGGTGAGCAGTCGCGCGAGCGGATCGAGCAGGTCGGGATGCAGGCTCGCTTCGGGCTCGTTGAGGATCATCAGCTCGGGCGGGCGCGGCGAGAGCAGGGCGGCGGTCAACAACAAATAGCGCAGCGTTCCGTCCGAAAGCTCGGCGGCGAGCAAGGGGCGCAGCAGGCCGCGCTGCTGCATCTCCAGCTCGAACCGATCACCGACCGACAAGGTCGCGCCGTCAAAGGCATCGGCGATGGCATCTTCCAGCGTATCGGCATCGCCGATCTCGATGATGGTCTGGATCGCCGCCCCGATGTCCGATCCGTCGCCGGCCAGCACGGGCGTGAAGGTCCCCACCTGGGGTCGCCGCGCCGGCGCGTCGCGGTCGGTGCGCAGATCGTCGTAGAAGCGCCACGCGCGCATGCGTTCGCGCAGCAGCAGCAGTTCCAGCCCGTCGGTCACATCGGCGCAATGCGTCATCATGCTGTCGAAGGCGGGCAGATCGCTGAAACTCTCGCGCCATTCGCCCGTCGCGCTGCTGCGCACGCGGACGCGCTGGCCATGCCGATCCGCCACCACGTTCGCCCGTCCGAGGACGGCGCCGGTCCACACCACCTCGACCTTGATTTCGGGGTCGTGGCCGAACCGCGTGCGCGACGGGATCGGCAGGCCGAGATCGATGGCATAGCCGAAATCCTCGGACGCGAAGCCCAGCCTGAGGCTGACCGGCCCGCTTCTCACCGTCCCCTCGACGCGCTGCGCACCGCTGCGCATCTCGCGGCTGAACTTCTCCGGACCCGCCCATAGGGTGGAGGCCAGGCCTCCTTCGGCGGCCAGCGAGGCAATGGCCCGGCCCTGCGCCACATCGGACAGCAACCGGAGCGCGCGATAAAGGCTCGACTTTCCGCTGCCATTCGGCCCCGTAATGACATTGAGCCGCCCCAGCGCGAGCGTCACGTCGCGCAGCGAGCGGTATCCCGAGACGACGAGGCTGGTGATCACGGCGCCGGTGCTAAACCGTCAAGCGACTGCTCGCCACCTTTTCCCCCGCCAGCGGATCGCATCGTTGCCGACTGCCTTTGCCCGAACCATCGATAGATGAAACCAGCGTGATAGCCGACCGGCCGATTTTGCGCGGGAAAGCTTCCCGGCGGCAACCACCCCGAACCGATGCTGCCTGATAGCGGTCGTCGGCTATGCGGGCAAAAATTAACGACGTGCGGATAAGAGCCCGAGCGGAAAGTGGTTGAGCGATATCAGTAGGTTGTGATTCACCGTCGTTGTCGAGACGATAGGAGAAGCAGATGGCCTGGACTGATACCGCCCGCCGGCAACATAGG